>DAHWHN010000100.1 GCA_027335685.1 Acidimicrobiaceae bacterium | reverse complement strand
GGGCCAAGTTCGCCGCCATGGCCGACATGCTGGCCCGGCACGGGGTGATGACGGAACTCGATGCCGGGGCGCTGGCCCGCTACGCCAAGTCGTCGAGATGCCGCTGGCAGGCCAGCTTCACCAGCCGACCGGCGACCACCTCGCCGGCAACCACTGCGCGGGCGTAAGCCTCGACGGCGCAGGGCGGCGCCTGCACGGCCCCTGATCGCGGGCGGCACACGGGCGGCGGCGGCGTTCCCGGCTCGCCGCGCGCTACGGCCCGTCGGCCGGGCCGATCGGGACGACCGTCGCGGCGTCGCCATGGTCCGTGAGGTCGATCCGCGAGATGGCGCTGCCGGGCACCGCGCGGAACACCGCCGTGCTCGACACGTCGGCACGGTACGCGGTGGCGGGAGAGACCCAGACCGGCACCCCGCCGAGCGCGCCGGCGGAGGGATGGTGATTGTGCCCCGCGAGGACGAAGCGGACGTCCGAACCGGCGAGGACGTCGCGGAGATCTGCGGCGTTGCGCAACGCGATGGCGGCCATCGGCTCGATCGGCGACGACAGCGGCGGATGGTGGAGCACGACGACGGTGCCGTGCTGCGCCGGCGTGGCGAGCTCTGCTGCGAGGTACGAGAGCGTCTCGGGGTCGAGCACGCCGAAGTCCTCGCCGGGCACGCTCGAGTCGAGCGCGACGACGCGCAGTCCGGCTCGCCAGCGCGTCACGTTGACCGGCGCGTCGCCGTCGCCGTCGCCGAGGAGGTGGCGGCGGAAGGCCGCCCGGTCGTCGTGGTTGCCCGGCACGCAGACGATCTCGGCGCCGCCGGGGACCTCGGCAAGCAAGGCCCGGAGGTCGTCGTAGCACGCGGGATCCCCGGTGTTGGCGAGATCGCCGGAGAGCACGAGGATGTCGGGGCGCGACCTCGACTTCTCGAGGTAGCGGAGCGCGTCGACGAGGTTGTCCCGGGGTCGCACCCCGGGCGCGAGGACGCCGTCCACCGTGAGATGGACGTCGGAGATCTGCACGACCAGGTACGAAGCCACGATCTACCTTCCGGACGTCGAGCGCCCGCACGCCAGCTCGTCTGGAGCGTCGCGTCCGCGGCGCTGCACGGCTCGCTCGCAGGTCCCGTGCGGGTTCTTGACCGGTCGCGCAGGCGCTACCGCCGCCGCCGTGCGCGCCGGGACCGCAACAGCCGCAACAACTTGCGCAGGATGAAGATCACGCCCGACACCCTAGCGGTCTAGCCCGGCGCCATCGGGGTCGTGCCGTGGAGCGGCCCGGTCGAGGAGACGGCCGTCTGTCGGCTCAGTGGAGGGGCGCGGCGAGCGACCAGACGAGGGCGAAGTAGCACGCGCTCGCGACGACCACCATCGAGTGCCAGACCTCGTGGTAGCCGAACACCTCGGGGCTCGGGTCCGGCCACCTCGCCGCGAGCACGCCCGCTCCTGCTGTGTAGAGAAGGGCCATGGCGCCGAGCAGGGCGAGCTGCACGGCGCTCAGGCGCCGCACCGCCTCGGGCACGGTCGCGACCGCGAGCCAACCCAGCGCGAGGTACCCCGCCGCCGCGAGGCGCGGCCGGGCCGCGGGTTGGACGGCCGTCGAGACGACCGCGATGGCCGACCCGAGCCAGACGAGGGCGAGCACGACGCGAGACGTCGTGCCGGGCGCACCGAGCACGCAGTAGGGCGTCATCGACGCGGCGATGAAGACGTAGATCATCGCGTGGTCGAGCGTCCGCAGGTGCCGGCGCGTCCGAGGCGACCACGACCCGAGGTGGTAGCTCGAGCTCGCGGCGTACAGGCCGACGAGCGCGGCAGCGTAGAGCCCGACGCCGCCGCCGGCGCCGTCGCGCCACACCAGCGCGCCGGCCGCGGGTGCCGCCACGACGAGCGCTGCGAGGTGCACGAACCCGCGCCCCCGCGGTGCCGCGTCGCTGCCGGACGGGCGCAGGCGCCGGGCGGTCGCCGGCGCGGCCTCGGTCCGCACGTCGCGGCCTCAGCGCGTCGCGGCGGTGGCAGCGGCAAGCAGGGCGAGGTGCTCGCGCGAGCGGTCCTGGGCCATCCACACCTCGAGCTGGCGCCGGGCGTAGAGGCGGAGCGCAGGCACCCAGAGGGCGCGTCCCAGGCGCTGCCGCAGCCGAGCCGGGAGCGTCCCGTCGAGCAGCGGCACGACGTCGTCGAACCGACGAGCCGCCGCGGCTCGCGCCACGGCCGGGAGCCGGCGCAGCAGCGCCGGCCGGCTGAGCGCGGCCGCGACGTCGGGCAGGTGGTGGAGGACGCCTGCGGTTCCCGAGGCGAGGATCGACGGCCAGGAGTAGAAGCGCCGCATGGCGTCGAGGACGCCGACCTGGAGCTCGAGCGGCGTCATCTGCGCCGGGCGCATGACGACGTGGTGCCCGTCGTAGAGGGACCAGTCCGCGCTCAGCAGGCGGTCCTGCTCGGCGGTCCGGCCCCACAGCCGCGTCCCCGGCAGCGGCGTCTCGACCATGAGCTGGAACGTGTCGATCCCGAGGCGGCGCGCGAAGCTCGCCGTCGCCTCGGCGCTCGCCGCGGTGTCGGTGTCGAGGCCGGCGACGAACATGCCGTGCACCGCGATGCCGTGCTCGTGGAAGCCCGCGACCGCGCTCTCGACGCTTGTGACGCGCAGCTTCTTGCCGATCCCGGCCAGGCCCGCATCGGTGGTCGCCTCGATCCCGACCATGACCATGTCGCACCCCGCGTCGCGCATGAGCCCGAGGAACTCGTGGTCGACCTCGGGGTGCGCGACCGAGCGCTGCGCGGCGTCCGCCCGCACCTGTGCGTACCACGACGGCGTGAGCCCGGCGTCGCGCATCGCGCGCATCAGCTGTGTCGCCCGCAGCTTGTTGACGACGAAATTGTCGTCGTAGAAAAAGACGCGGTCCGCGTCGAGCCCGGCGAGCTCGGCGAGCACCTGGTCGGTCCTCCGGTGGCGGACCGCTCGCGAGAACATCGCCGTCACCGAGCAGAACTCGCAGTCGAAGGGACACCCCCATTGGGTCATGAGCGGCTTGGTCGTCATCGCCTCGTGGCCGACCACGAGCGAGAGATCGGGGATCGGGAGCGCCTCGAACGCCGCCTGGGTGCAGCGCTGCCGCCCGGCGTTGTGGTGCGTCTCGCCGCCGCCGTCACGGTAGGAGAGCCCGGCCACCGCGTCGAGGGCCCGGCCGCTTGCAAGCGCCACGGCGAGCTCGCACAGCGTCGCCTCGCCCTCGCCACGCACGACGTAGGGCGCGTGAGCCAGTGCCTCGTCGGCGCAGAAGCTGACGTGAGGACCGCCGAGCACGACCGGCACCCCCGCCTCGCCCAGCAGGTCGGCGAGGCGGTAGGCGGCCGGAGCGGTCGCGGTCGTCGAGGAGATGCCCACGAGGTCCGAGCCGAGGAGGTCCTCGAGGTCCACCGGCGCGAGCACCTCGCAGTACGCGCGCACGTCGTGGCCCGCGCTCGCGAGCATCGCCCCCATGAGCGGCAGGCCGAGGCGCGGGAGCAGCGCCCGGTCGTAGACGTTGTGGCCGGCGGGCCGCGGCTCGACGAGACGGATCCGCAGGCTCATCTCGGCGCACCACCAGCCAGCGCGTCGCCGGCGTCCGAGAGGACCACGGCAGCACCTCCTCGACCTGCTGCCCACGATGCCGGCAGCCTGATCGGCCGAGTCTCGACGCCCTCCGGCTCCTTTGTCAACTCGCCGACACGACGTCGACTGATTCAGTCTGCATTGCCCCGACCACTCGCCCTCGGGCTTGGCCCTCCCCGCTAGGTCCCGTTCCGGACCTGGACGGCAAGCTCACCGGGTCGACCGAGGACGTACCCCTGGCCGAGCTCGACCCCGAGGTCCCGCAGGGCCTCGAGCTCTGCCCGGGTCTCGATGCCCTCGCCGACGACTCGCGCGCCGAGCTCGTGGGCGAAGCCGACGAGGGCGTGGACGAGGGCGCGACGCACGGGATCCGCCGCCACGCCCTCGACGATCCAGCGGTCGAGCTTGACCAGATCGGGCGCGAGCTTGACGATGTGGGCGAGGCTCGCGAAGCCGGCACCGGTGTCGTCGATCGCCAGCAGGACGCCGTGCTCGCGCAGCGTGGCGATCGCGCTCTCGAGGAGCTTGTAGTCCTGGACCGCCGCGTGCTCGGTCAGCTCGACCGCCACCCGTCGCCCTCGGCCCGCATCGAGCACGGGCACGAGGGCGTCGCTCGCAAGCGTCTCCGGGCCGACGTTGACCGACAAGGTGAGGTGCTCCGGGATCGAGCCGAGCGCCGCGAGCGCCCGCTCCACCGCGGCGAGCTCGAGCTCGACGCCGAGCCCGACGGCCGCCGCGTCGGCAAAGACGCGGTCGGGTGGTCCGAGGCCCGCCTGGTCGAAGCGGGCGAGGGCCTCGAAACCGGCCGTCGCCCCCGACCGGAGGTCGACGATGGGCTGGTAGACCATCGTGAAGCGCCTCCCGTCGAGCACCTCGAGGACGCGGCGGCGCACCTCGAGACGCGCGCTCGCGGCCGGGCGCAGGACGCTCGCGACGAAGCGGGCGAGGACGCCGCTCTCCGAGCCCGAGCCCGAGCCCGCGGACCCGTCACCCGCTGACCCGGCCGCCGGTGGCGCCGCGGCGGCATCCCCCAGGCGATCCACGATCCGGGAGATCTCGGCGCTCGCGGAGATGATCACGGCGAGCACCTCGCCGAGCGCGGCACAGGTCGCGACATCGCCCTCGGAGAAGGCACGAGGGCGGCTCGAGAGCACCTGGACCACGCCGAACGCGTGGCCGGCGCGCACGAGCGGGACGACGAGGACCGACGACATGCCGACCTGCGCCATCAGGCTCCGGTCCACCCGCGCGTCCGAGGAAGCGTCGTCGCAGCGCTGCACCGTGGCGCTCGCGAGAGCGAGCCCGGAGATGCTCGCCGTGCGATCGACGGACACGCCCACGAAGGGCTCCAGCAAGCCCGAGGTGTGCACGAAGACGACGCGGTCGTCGTCGCCGAGCAGCCCGACCGCGGCGGCCTGCGCTGCGGGCACGAGCCCGAGCAGCTCGGTCGTCAGCCGGTCCATGACCGGGTCGGGGTCCCGCAGCTCCTCGAGAGCCGAGCCGATCCTCCGAGCCTGGGCGGGCCCCTCGAGGGCGTCCTCGGCGCGGGTCCTCGTGCCTGCTGTTGGCCGCATCGCCCCCCCTGTGCCACCTGCCGCCAGCGACACCGCTCACCTGCAACGTACCTGCAGGGCCTGCCGGCTGCCACCATGGCCGGCGGCTCAGCCGGAGACGGGCTCAGCCGGAGACGGGCTCAGCCGGAGACGGGCTCAGCCGGGTGGGGCAGGTCGCCGAACCGCGACCACCTCGCCGTGGACGTCGCACGCCGCGGCAAGGGTGCTGACGACGGTCCCGTACTTGCGGAGGTTCCTGTGGACGAGCTCGACGCGCCGCTCTGGCTCGTCGGTGGTGATCCGCATGCTGTAGGCGACCTCGACAAAGCGCGGCGGACTGTCCTGGCGACGGGCCGTCACGTCCACCTCGGCGGCCTCGAACGAGAAGCCGAGCAGCTCCCGGGTGCGGGCCAGGTTCTTCAGCAGGCAGGCGGCGAAGGCCGCGGCGAGCAGCTCCGCGGGGCCGGGGAGGCCGCTCGGGTCGGCCCCCCAGCTCGCGTCGACCGTGACGGTCTCCTCCGCCGCCTCGATCTCGGCCCGGCCACCCTCGACGGTCCGCGCGCGGACCCGGTAGGTGGTCGGCGCGCGCGGGCCCGTCACCGGGTCCCCGTCGAGGCCGGAATGGGACGATCGGCCCTATCCGCGCGCGCGACGCGTCGGCATGCTGACCACTTGTACACGCCAGTCGACGATAGACGATGGACGATAGGAGCACCGACATGCCGGACACCAAGCTCACCAAGGCGTGGCACGGGATCCCGCGCGAGGAGATCGACTGGTTCCCCCGGGTCGACGAGGACGCGTGCATCGGCTGCGGCACCTGCGTCACGGGCTGCGGCCGCGGCGTCTACCGCTTCGACTTCGACCGCAAGAAGACCGTCGTGGCGGAGCCGATGCACTGCATGGTGGCCTGCATGACCTGCGCGAACACCTGCCCGACGGGCGCGATCAGCTTCCCGCCCGTGCGGACGATCCTCGACCTGTCCGACCGGGTCGAGATCCACCATGCCGTCGAGGACGAGCTGCTCGCGCGCCGTGACGAGCTCGGCATCTCCTCGGTGCTCCCCCATCCCGACCACCTCGCGGAGATGGTCGTGCACGACATCGAGGAGATCGGCAGCGCCACCCGCATCCTCACCCTGGTGCCCCGGCGCGAGCACGACCGGCTGTGCGAGCATGCCGCAGGACAGTACCTCGAGCTGTGGGTCCCGAACGCGGCGTGGATGAGCCGTGCCTACTCGATCGGCAACGCCCCCCGTCCCGACGGCTCCATCGAGCTGCAGATCCGCCGGGTCGACGGCGGGCGGCTGTCCGCCTGGGCGTTCGGGCCGGTCGCGGTCGGCGACGTGGTCGCGGTGCGCGGCCCGCTCGGGAACTTCACGAACCGTTCGCCCGAGGGCACGCCGATCGCCTTCGTCGCGCGGGGAACGGGCTTCGCCCCGATCGCGGCGCTCCTCGAGCAGCAGGTCGAGCTGTTCCCGACCCGCACGATGCTCCTGTACTGGGGTGCGACGTCCTCGGACGACTTCTACGAGCTCGAGCACCTCGGCGAGATGCTCGCCGCCGCCCCGGGGCTGTCCGCCACCCTCGTCGCCCGCCGCTTCCTGCCCGACTTCACCCCGCCGAAAGGTGTGGCAACCGCGCTCGGCCGCGTGTCCGACGCCGTCGCCGGCAGTGGGCTCGACCTCGCCGGATTCGACTCCTACGTCGCCGGGCCTCGCCTCACCGTCACGGACTGCGTCGCTGCACTGGCCGAGCGCGGCGCGTTGCGGCAGCGGATCTTCGCCGACTCCTACGCCACCTGAGCGCCGGGTCGACGGCCGGCAAGCTCACGTGGTCGTCCCGGCGACAAGGTGCGACAGCCCCGCCGCCCCGGTCGGCGCGTCGGCCAGCATGGGCACGAGCGCGAGGCGAGCCGCGTGGCGGGCCACGATCTCGGCAAGGCGCCCCGTCTCCGCGGCTGCGCGTGCACCGAGCAACGGGTCCGCGGTCGCCGTTGCGGCGAGGCTCTGGTTCGCCACCCAGGCGAACGGCTCGATCCCGGCCCGACGGAGGTCGTCCTGCAGGGCCGCGGCCTCGTGGATCGGGGTGGCCTCGGGGACGGTCACGACGAGGACCGACGTGAGCCCGGGATCGCTCAGGCGGTCGAGGAGCGCCTCGACCTCGGGAGGCACGGCGCCTCCCTGGCGACCGACCTCGCGGTGGTAGGCACGAGCTGCGTCGAGCAGGAGAAGGGTGTGGCCGGTCGGCGCCGTGTCGAGCACGACGAAGCGGTCCGTCGCTCCCGCCACGGCACGCGCGAAGGCGCGGAAGACGGCGATCTCGGCCGTGCAAGGCGACCGCAGGTCCTCCTCGAGCACGGCTCGGCCCGACGCGTCGAGCGTCGCGCCGGCATCTGCGAGCACCTCGGCGACGTACGCGGCCGTCGCGCGCTCGGGGTCGATCCGGCTCAGCTCCACGGTGCCCGCCCCGGCCACGCCGGCCGGCCCGCCCGCGCCGGTGGCGAGGACGGCCTCGAGATGGGCCGCCGGGTCGGTCGTCGTCAGCTCGACGGCGTGCCCGAGGCGGGAGAGCTCGAGGGCGACTGCCGCCGCGAGCGTCGTCTTGCCGACCCCGCCCTTGCCCATCGTGAGGACGAGCCCGCGCCCGCGCCCGGCGAGCTCGGCGACGAGGGCGCGCAGCGACGTCGTGTCGGGGAGCACGACCGGCGCGACGCCGGCCGGGACGCTCTCGCCGGCCAGCAGGGCACGCAGCGCCGGCACGCCGACCGGGCTGAACTCCACGAGCGGCACCTCGTCGCGGGGCAACCTGGCGAGCTCGGCGGGCAGAGCTGCGACCGCGGCCGCCGCGCGACGGGCGAGCGCGGCCGCGAGCGGGTCGCCCGACGCGCGTGCGGGGAAGACCCCGTTCAGGACGAGGCGCTGACGCGCCACGCCGAGCGCGCCGAGCTCGACGGACGCGCGCGCCGCCTCGGCGAGCGCCAGGGGTTCGGGACGCGACACCAGTACGAGCACCGTCCGCGCGGGGTCGGCCAGAGCGTCGACGGCTGCACGGTAGCGCTCGTGCTGGCTCGTGAGCCCCGACAGCGGCCCGATGCACGACGTGCCGAGCGTGCTCGTGTCGATGAACTCGCTCCAGGCACCGGGTAGCGAGAGCAGCCGCAGCGTGTGGCGCGTCGGTGCCGTGTCGAAGGCCACGTGGTCGTAGCCGGCGGTCGCGTCGGGATCGGCGAGGAGCGAGGTGAACTCGTCGAACGCGGCGATCTCCACCGTGCAGGCACCCGACAGCTGCTCCTCGACGCTCGCGACAGCCGAGTCCGGGAGCACGCCGCGGTAGGGACCGACGACGCGCTCGCGGTAGGCGGCAGCGGCGGCGAGCGGATCGACGTTCAGCGCGTCGAGCCCCGTGACGCCGGGGACCGGCGTCGCCGATCCGCCGAGGACGACGCCGAGCACCTCGTCGAGGTTGGACGCGGGGTCGGTCGAGACGAGCAGCACGCGCCGACCGGCGTCGGCCAGGCCGACCGCCACCGTCGACGCCGTCGAGGTCTTGCCGACCCCGCCCTTGCCGGTGAAGAACACGAAGCGTGGAGCGCTCGCGAGCAGGGCACCGAGCACGCCGACGGCCGCGCGATCCGGCTCGTCGGCGAGCGATCCCGTGCCGGCGCAGCCGAAGCCGCGGCCGAGGTCGAGGCCCACCTCGGCCGGCTCAGCCACAGCAGCCCGGCGCCTGCTCCATCGTGGCTGCGGCGCCCGCACGTGAGACGGCGACGTCCGACGACCCGCCACCGCAGCACCCGCCGGCGAGCCCGCCCCCGGTTCCTGCGACAGCAGTCCCTGCGACAGCAGTCCCTGCGACAGGCGTCCCTGCGACAGGCGTCTCTGCGACACCGAGCACGGTTGCCGGGGCGCCGAGGTGGGCACTGTCGCCCAGCATCCAGGCTGCGAGCTCCTGGCGCGACGGGTAGCGGCCCGAGGAGGAGAGCCGACCGTCCACCACGACGGCGGGCAACGCGTCGTCGCCGCGCTCCGCGAGCAGCGACCGCACGAGGTCGCTGCTCGCGAAGGCCTGCGGCTCCTGGGCGAGGTTGCGCCGCGCCACGACCGCCCCGTGCTCGGCGAGCCAGCCGAGGTCTGCCGCGAATGCCGCGAGCGCCGGATCGACGCTCGGACCGCACACTCCCGTCGAGCAGCACATCGGGGGATCGAACACCTCGACTGTCGCCATGGCGGCCTCCTCCAGCGGATCGGACTTCGTCGATTGACGATGACGATAGCAGGGTACGGCCGGCTACGAGCGCGCGGCGGGCGAGGTCAGAGAGAGGAGACGGCTGCCTGAAAGGCCGCGAGGCCGGCGCGGCTCAGGCAGTAGGAGGTGCGCGGCCCGGTGATCTCGCCTTGGATCAGCCCCGCTTCACGCAAGATCCGCACGTGCTCCGAGATGGTCGACTGGGCGAGGGGCAACTCGGCGACCAGGTCGCCCGTCACGCACGCCTGGCGTTCCGCGAGCAGGCGGACAATCCGCACCCGGGCCGGATGGCCGAGAGCCTTCGCCATGCAGGCCAAGCGGTCGTCGTCGACGACGTCGCCGGGCCCGTCCGCGTCCCCGACGGGCTCGCAACAGCCCTCGGTAGCGGGCTCGAGCGTCCCTGCGCCGCCTAGCGCCGTCGTGGTCGTCGTCGGAGCCATCTCGCTCCTCACTCTACCGGTGGGCCCCGGACCGCCGACGACGCTGCCCGGGGACCAGGGTGCCAGGGTGCCAGGGTGCCCGGGTGCTCAGGTGCTCAGGTGCTCAGGAGTAGGCGCTCTCGCCGTGCAGGCTGAGGTCGAGGCCTCGCTGCTCGTGCTCCTGGCTGGCCCGCAGGCCGACCAGGCGGTCCACCACGCGGGCGATCACGTAGGTCGCGGCGAACGCGTAGGCCGCGGTGGCGAGCACGGCGAGGACCTGCCAGCCGAGCAGGCGCGCCCCGCCACCGAAGAACAGGCCGTCGGCTCCGGACGGGTTCACCGAGCGCTGCGCGAAGAAGCCGAGCAGCACCATGCCGAGCACGCCGCCGACACCGTGGATGGCGAAGACGTCGAGGGAGTCGTCGTAGCGGAAGCGGTACTTCACCTGGACGGCAGCCACGCACACGAACCCGGCCAGCGCCCCGATGCACAGCGACGGCATCGGGCCGACGTAGCCCGCGCACGGCGTGATGGCGACCATCCCCGCGATGGCCCCCGAGGCGCCTCCGAGCGCGGTCGCGACGCGCTCTTTCCGCCCTTCGAACACGAGCCAACCGAGCGAGCCGGCGGCGGCGGCGAGCTGGGTGTTGACAAAGGCGTGCACGGCGACCGGGCCGACACCGAGCGCCGAGCCCGCGTTGAACCCGAACCAGCCAAACCACAAGATGGCCGCACCGACGATGCTCAACGGGATGGAGTGCGGCTGCATCGGATCACGCGGCCATCCGTGGCGCCGGCCGACGACGAGCACGACCGCGAGCGTGGAGAACCCGGAGTTGATCTCGACCACCGTGCCGCCCGCGAAGTCCAGCACGCCGTGGTGGGCCAGCCAGCCGACGGGGCTGAACACCCAGTGCGCGATCGGGGCGTAGACGAGCAGCAGCCAGACGGCGATGAGCACGACGAAGCCCCGGAAGGCCACGCGCTCGACCACCCCGCCGACGATCAGCGCGGCGGTGATGACGGCGAACATCATCTGGAAGATCATCACCGTCTCGGTGGAGACGTGGACGTGGCCGAATCCCGGCAGCGCGTGCCCCATCCCCCCGAGGGCGAACAGCGACGTCGACCCGATCAGCCCCGCGCCGGCGTCTCGGGAGAACGCGAGGCTGAAGCCGATCACCGCCCAGAGCACGGTCACGAGAGCCATCGCGACGAAGCTCTGGACCATCACCGAGAGCACGTTCTTCGAGCGGACCATGCCGCCGTAGAACAGGGCGACGCCGGGCGTCATGAACAGCACGAGGGCAGCGCTGACGAGCACCCAGGCCGTGGCCGCTGCACTCATCTCGCCCCTCCCCGCCGGCCCTCGCCGTCCCGATCGTCGGGCTCGCCCCGGCACGACCGCTCCGCGAGCTCGATCACCCCGGCCCGCCGCCGGCCGGGCGCCGAGGATACCCGCGAGCGCCGAGCCGGGTCGAGCGTCGCCGGTAGGCTCGCCGCGTGGACAGCACGGGTGCGCGCGCCGACGGCGTGCGCGTCCTCGTCACCGGTGGGACGAGCGGCCTCGGCGAGGCGATGGCCTCCGCTCTCGTCGACGCCGGTGCGACGGTCGTGATCACCGGACGCGACGACGCCCGGACCGCGGCTGCGGCCCTGCGCCTCGGCGGGGGCACCGTCGGGATCGCCATGGACGTGCGCGACGACGAGGCCGTCGAGCGGGGCGTCGAGCTCGCCGTCTCCCGCCTCGGTGGCCTCGACGTGCTGGTCAACAACGCCGGGATCGGGATGCGCACGGTCAACCCGCACTTTTTCACCGCGCCCCAGCCGTTCTGGACGGTCTCGCCCGAGGGCTTCCGGGACGTCGTCGCGACGAACCTGAGCGGCTACTTCCTCGTCGCACGAGCCGTCGTGCCGCGCCTGCTTGCCGGCGGCGGAGGGCGGGTCGTCAACGTCTCGATGAACCACTCGACGATGAACCGGACGGGCTTCGTCCCCTATGGACCGGCACGGGCCGGTGCCGAGGCGCTCTCGAGGATCATGGCTGCCGACCTCGCCGGCAGCCCGGTGACGGTGAACCTGCTGCTGCCCGGCGGCGCGACGCTGACCGGGATGATCCCCGAGGACCTGCCCGAGGAGGTGCGCGCGCGGCTCCTGCCGGCTTCGGTGATGGCCGAGCCGATCCGCTGGCTCTGCTCGCCTGCGGCCGCCGGCGTCCACGACCAGCGCATCGTGGCGAACGCGTTCCCGGCCTGGCTGGCCGAGCACGCCAGCTGACCCGACCGCCGGCCTGGTCGCGGTCGGCTCCCCTGGTGCGACGACGACCTCGAGGCGCTCGTGCGCGCGCCGTGCTCAGGGGCCGGAGGCGCGCGGCTGGTCGAGCCCGGGAGGAGATTCGCGGGGTGCAGCTGCGACCGCAGGACGTCGGACGACCGCGTCGGCCGCCCTGGGCTCCTCGGGAAGCGGGACGTGCCGAAACCACGACCACAGCACGAGGTCGTATGCCGCCTTGACCGTTCCGGCGATCAGGAACGGCAGCCCGGTGGCGACAGTCTGCGCCAGGCCGGCGAGAACGGGTCCGGCGGGACGGGTGGTGTAGCGAGCGATCCCCGTGGCACTTGCCGCGCGGACGCGCTCGCCGGGAGGGACGAGCGCCATGACGTAGGCCTGGCGGGTCGGCACGTCCATCTCCGACAGAGCCGAGCGCCCGACGAGCAGCGCCGCGGCCACCGGGAGGCTGGGGGCAAAGGCCACGGCCGCGAGGAACGCGTTCGACGGCAGGTGGGTGAACACCATCGTCGACAGCAGACCAAAGCGCTCGCCGAGGCGCGCAGCGATGAGCATCGAGGCCGTCTGCACCAGTCCCAAACCGAAGAACAGCAAACCGATCACCGCTGCGCTCGCGTCGTAACGCGTGCTCAACCAGAAGGCGACGAAGGCCTGCACGGTGAACCCGGCACCAAAGGAGTCGACACCGAATAGCGCGGAGAGCCGTAGCACGACACGTCGGGTCGACGGGTCGGCCGGCAGGATACCCCGGAGCGCCGGTACAGCTGCAGCGGTCGGACCTCGAAGCTCCACCTTTGGCGACAGCCGCACGGCGCACGTTCCCCCTGCCACTGCCAGCGGCACGAGGAGCAGGAACGCGTCCGATCCTCGCGAGGCGCCGAGCACTCCGGTCCCGCCCGCGAGCAGAGCGCCGAGGGATCCACCTGCTGCTGCAATCGCGTTGTAGAACCCGAACCCGCGCAGCCTGCGAGACCCCGTGCTCAGCGTCGCGAGCATCGCCTGCTCGACCGCCGTGAACGGTCCGGAGTCCCTCCCCTCCGCAGAGAGCGTGCCCGTGAGCGCGACGACGGCGATCGGCCACCACCACGGCGACAAGGCCACAACAACGCCGGCGAGCGCGAGGATCCCGTAGCCGGCGACATAGACGCGGCGCCGGCCGATCCGGTCCGTGATCCGGCCGACGACGACGAGCCCCAGCGCCGACCCGGCAACCACCGCGCCGAGCACGAGCCCCGCGTCGATCCGTGAGAGCCCGCGGTCGTGGAGGTCGATACCGAGGAGCACGGCCCCGTAGCCGTACGCGACTGCCCGCACGCCCTGCGCCGCGAAGATCAGGCGCTGGTCACGAGCGTCCTTGCCGGTCGGACCGTTCCTCATGCTGCTCCCTCGAAGCTGGCCGGATGGGTCGCCTTCCACGTGCTCGTCGAGCTTCGTCGCCGGTCCCGCGCTGCACCGGGTCGGGCTGCACCGGGTCGGGTGGAACCTGTCCAGCAATGGGCCAGGCCACGCCGACGTGCCGTGCACCAGTCAATCGGTCGCAACGGTGATCGCGCGAACCGCTGCCGACGCCCTGCGCCACCGTCGCCCGCCGAAACCGTAGTCGAGCACTACTGTCCTGTAAAGACGCATAGTTCGCTGTTTCTCGGGAACAAGAAGAGCACGAGCACCGCGGCTCGGCGCTTCTCGCCGGCGCGCTCGGCACGCCTTCGGCCGGCAGTGCGCACGGCAGGGGAGCGGTCGCTCGAGACCTCGACGCGACACGGGCGATGACGGCACACCTGCGGATCGGCTCGTCCGGCGGTGTCTTCCGGTCGCCGGATCGGATGCTCAGCCGACCTCGTCGCGCAACGCCGTGAGGTCGTCCGCGCTGATGACATGCGACTTGCGATGTCTCTGGTGAGGTCGGCCCTCCCCGCACCGGCCCTTCCCGCACCGGCCATTCCCGCACCGGACCGACGCGAGGCCTGACCCTTTGTGTCGCGCGCGACATCCGGACGCGAGCGCAACAGCCACCGCGTGCCGGCCTCGGCCGGCGCGTCGTCGCGCACCTGCACCTGACAGGCCTTTCAGGAAATGTTCATCGCGGAGCCGCCACAGTTCACCCCGGATCGTCGCGCCCGACAAAGGGCGGACACGGTGCCCCTCTAAGGTGCCCCTGGGCGCCGCCCGGCGAACCCCTCCTCCCCGACACATCAGCTCGCATACCGCGAGCAATCTAACGACGAAAACGGAGCCGTACATGATCAGGCACACCGACGTAGGCCGACGCTCGCTCCCGACGCACGTGCTCGGCTCGCTGGGGCGACCCCCGACCGAATCGGCCCGGGCCGACACCGCCAACCACTCGGCAACGGTCCGGGCTCGCACGCTGCCAGGACTTGCACTTCTGCTCGCCACCGGCTCTGCGACGTTGCTCGCCGCGGCGCCCACGACCTCCGCCGCGTCCGCACCTGCCCGACCGCGTTCGTCGGCGGCTCCGGTGGTCATCCAGCTCTGGGAGTCGCACAACGGCGGCCCCGTGGGCGGTGCGATGAGCGCGCTCGTGAAGGAGTTCGACGCGACACACAAGTCGGTGCAGGTCGACATCGTCGTGACGAAGGCGTCGTCGAAGCTGCTCGCCGCGATACCCGCAGGCGACGCGCCTGCGCTCGCAGAGATCAGCCACTACGACGGCACGCTCGTCAAGGCTGGCGCGCTCGTCTCGTGGAACTCGTTCATGGCGGGGAGCACGGTGGTGTCGCCCTCGAACATGCTGCCTGTGACCTGGAAGAACGGCTTCGTCCAAGGACAGCACTACCGGCTGCAGACCGATCTCAAGGTGTCCGAGGTGTTCTACAACGTCGATCTGTTCCACAAGGCCGGGATCGAGTCGGCACCGAGAACCTGGACCGAGCTCGCCGTCGACGCGAAGAAGCTGAAGGCGCTCGGCGTCATCCCGATCGGCTGGAAGGACTCCTCGGCTCACATCCTGCCGGCCTTCCTGAGCAACGGCGGCAGCATGCTGCGCGGGAGCAACAGCGTCGGCACCGCCGTGAACTTCGACAATGCGGCCGGCACGAAGACGTTCTCCTACTTCCGCTCGCTCTACGCCGCGAACGAGCTCCAGTTCCACCACGGCACGACCCTTCGTGAGGACTTCGCAGCCGGCAAGATCGCGATGATCGACGGCACCTCGGCCGGGTATGCAAAGGTCCTCGACGCCGTCTCGGGCAAGTTCCCCATCGGGGCCTTCGTCGAACCTGCCGGCACGACCGGGCATGCCTACAACATCGCCCAGGGTCTCGGCTTCGTGCTTCCAAAGGGCCACACCCGCGCCCAGGACGAGGCGGCGTGGACCTTCGTCCAGTGGTGGTTCGAACCCGCGCAGCAAGTCACGTGGGCGGAGAGGACGGGCTTCACGCCTGAGACCCGGGCCGCGATCGCTGCGATGCCGGCGTCGTTCCTCCACACGCACCCCGGCCTCGTCGCCTCGATCGCCGCAGGCGAGTCGCCCGACACCTTCGCGCGTCCGGTCAGCGACAGCTACAGCGAGGTGCAGGCGTCGATCGACGCGGCCTTCTTCGACGCCGTGACGGGCAAACAGTCGGTCGCGTCAGCCCTGCAGACGCTGGAGAAGCAGGGCAATGCCTACATGAGCGGTGCGAGCGAGCTCTAGGTGACGGCAAGCCACCACGCAAGCGTCGACGCGAGACAGGACCCGAGGAACCGATGACCGACACCGCCGCCACGAGCGCCCCGCTCGAGCTCCACGATCCCGCGCACCGCCACCGTGAGATCCGCGGCGGTAGCGCTCGGGCGGCGGTGTTCGGCATCAGCGACGGGCTCGTCTCGAACGCGTCGCTCGTCCTCGGGATCGACGGGG
>DAHWHN010000085.1 GCA_027335685.1 Acidimicrobiaceae bacterium | reverse complement strand
ACCCGTGACTGCGACGCCGACAGGCAGCGCCAGAAGGAGCGCTGCACCGAGGACCTGCCGGGACTTGCTGCTGCGGATCGTCGTCATTGCTTCCACCTCCGTGGTGGTTCGTTGTCGACGCCTCGTGTGGAGGTGCCTGTCTGCATTGTCTAGCGTACGGTGCGGACGACCCCGCGTGCCCGGTTGCGTGTGCTCAGCGGAGCGCGTGACCGGCGGCCAGCAAGAGCGCGACGTCGGCCAGCGCGGCGACGACGGTGAGCCTGAACGGCATGCGCGAGCCGGAGCGCCCGGCGAGCACGGCGGCGCCGGTCGAACAGCCGAGAGCGACGGCGAGGACGCCGGCGCGCCCGGCGGGCGCGATGCCCGGGCGTGTCGCGAGCACGAGCGACGCACCGAGGAGCAGGGCGGCCGCGAGGCCGATGCAGGCGCGCGTCCCGATCCGGTGGCCGAGGCCGCGGATTCCCGACGCGAGGTCCGCCTCGATGTCCGGGACGACGTTCGTCAGGTGCGCGCTCGCCCCGAGAAGTGCCGCCGCGACCGGGGCCCACCACGGTCCGAGCGGGGCTCCCGGGGCGCCGAGCGAGACGAAGACGGGGAGGAGCCCGAACGACACGACGAAGGGCAGGATCGAGGCCCACGTCGACTTGAGCCACGCGTTGTAGGTCCACGCGCTCGCGAGGGCGACGAGGTGCACGAGAGCCGCCCGCCACCCGGACAGCAGCGAGAGCGGCACCGCGACGACAAGGGCCGAGCACGCGGCGCGCGCGACGGTGCTCTCGGCGAGCTCGCCGCGGCCGACCGGCTTGTCCCTGCGGCACGCGAGGCGGTCGCGCGCTGCGTCCAGCCAGTCGTTGTGCCACCCGACCGAGAGCTGGCCGGCCAGGACGGCAATCGCGACAGCGGCCGTTCCCCCGGCGCTGCGTCCGATGACCCAGGCGAACCCGGCACTTGCCGCCGTGACGCCGGCGACCGGGCCTGGATGGCTCGCGAGCACGAGAGCAACCCCAGCGGGCCGCCGTACGGGGGCCACGTGGCCGTTCGCGACGACCTCGGCGCGCGGTGGACGGCTCGGCATCGTCGTGCGCTGCGTCCTGGCCCGCAGCTCAGGATCCGCCGGCGCGATCTCGAGCTGCCCGGCTCAGGGCTGGCTCGGGACGCGCGACGCCGCGGATGCCGCCTCCCGGGCGTCTCGCGCCGCTCGCCGTGCGTCGGCAGCTTGGCCGTAGAGGTCGGCGCACGCGACGCAGACCGAGTCCGGCACGAGGCCGAGGCGCACGAGCGCGGCGAACAGCCGGCAGCCGATGCAGTAGCCGGCTGCCGCTTCGAGAAGCGCCGGCACGGTGAGCACGCCGAGCAGGGCGAGCGTCGCCGTCGGCTCGCCGGCGAGGAGCAGGCAGCTCGCGCCGACCGTCACCGTCGCGCCGATGGCTTGCGCGAAGCGCTTCGGGGGGCCGGGTGCGAGCGCTGCGTGCGCGCCGAGACGAGGCGCGACGACACGGGTGGCGAGCTGCGCGAGCGGGCTGTAGCGCGGACCGGCGAGGACCCGCGCCACGAAGCCGTACGCGAGCAGCAGGGCGAGCCAGGGCTGGTCGCTCGCGACCGCGACGACCGCTGTCGTAGCGACACCGGCTGCGACGGTCCGTGCGGCGACCTCGTTGACCTCTGCGGGGAAGGGCACGTGCAGAGTCTAGAGGCTCACGGCCGATTGTCGACTCGAACTGTCGGGTTTCCTGCCGTGCGTCTCGCGGGGCTGGTTGCGCGGCGGAGCGGGCCGTCGGGGAGAATGGGTCGGTGGACGCGATCGCAGTGGAGGCCCCGTCGTGAAGGACCACCCGGTCCTCCAGGCGCTGCGCCTCGTGAGCGTCGGCCGGCGCCACGGCCACGAGCCCCCCAAGGTCGCGCTCGAGGAGCAGCGCGGTGCCGTCGCCGTCGCCGTCGTGTCCGGTGCGTTCGTCCTCGCCGCGGTGGTCGCCGGCTCCTGGAGGGGTGACGTCCACGCGGCCGCGATCGAGCCCCAGGCGGTGGCCTGGAGCTCCGCGGCGGTCCTCACCGTCGCCGGCGTCGTCTTCACGCGCCGCGTCTCGACGATCCTCGGCCACGTCGTCGCCGTCCGGACGATCAAGGCCGCGGGGGCTGCCGTCCGGCTGCTCACGAGCCTCGTCGGCTACGTCGTCGTCCTGTTCACCGCGCTCGGCCTGCTGTCGGTGTCTATCGCCCACATCTTGACCGCAGGAGCCCTGACGGGCGTCGTCCTCGGGATCGCCGCCCAGCAGAGCCTCGGCAACGTCTTCTCGGGGCTCGTCCTGCTCCTCGCCCGCCCCTTCACCCTCGGCGACCACATCCGGGTGCGGGCAGGCTCGCTCGGTGGGCTGTTCGACGGCGTCGTGCTCGGGATGAGCCTGACCTACGTGACGCTCAGCACCGACGACGGGCTGCTGAAGGTGCCGAACTCGGCGATGCTCGCCGCCGCGGTCGGGCCGTACCGAGCGCCGCTCGCTCCGACCGGCACGGCACCGGCGGGACCTGCCGGCGGGCTCGCCGCGCCACCGTCCGCCGCGCCACCGTCCGCCGCGCCACCCGACCCGTTCCGCGTTCTGGCCGAGCGGAGCAACGACGAGCGCGGCGGCGCGTCGTCCGCCGCGCCGGCTCCGTCGGCACAGTCATCAGGCCCGGGACCCGAGGACCCTGGGGGGCCGGCTCCGACGCCGTGACGCGGGGCACGCAACTAGCGATGAGCAGCACCGACGCGACGGGGGGCAGCACCGAGCCGGCCGAGGCGACGTAGCGAGCTGCGGTGCCGGGTCGCGCCGGCACCGCCCGAGCGGGTCGTGCGCGAGCCGGTGCTGTCGGCGGTGCCCGTGCTCGCCGCAGCCTCAGGCGGCGTGCGAGCCGTCCGGGTCGTCGTGGCGGGGATGGGGGACGATCACCACCGGGCAGCGCGTGTGGTGGCCGACGTGCTGGCTCACCGATCCGAGCAGCGCTCCGCGGAAGCCCCCGAGCCCGCGCGAGCCGACGACGAGCAGGTCTGCACCTTTGGCCGCGTCGACGAGGACGTCGATGGGGTGCCCCTCGACGAGGTGCGCGTCGAGGTCGACGCCGGCGAGCTCCTCTGCTCGTGCCGCGAGGACGGCGTCGAGGATGCTCTGCGCGTAGGAGCGCAGCTCGTCGACGTCGATCGGGGGCGCCATCGACGTGCCCATCGCGCCGAGGCCGGACCAGGTCGGCGACATCGGCTGCCACGCGTGCACGACCTCGAGGCGAGCCTGTCGGATCTTGGCCTCCTCGATCGCCCACCCGAGGGCGGCGTTGCCGCCTTCGGAGCCGTCACTTCCGACGACGATCCGTCCCATCCCTGCCTCCTTTGTCGGTGCTGCTCGTCGGGCCGCCAGGTCGGGCCGCCACGTCGAGCCAACGTGCCTGTGTCGAGCCAACGCGCCTGCCCCAGCGAGCGTCGCGGGCGGCGAGCGCGCGCACAAGGGCCGAACGGCACTGCATCTCGTGCCGGCCGGTCCGGTGGAGCCGTCGACTGCCTCAGCCGGCGAGCGCGGTCCCCGGCGCGTCAACCGGTCCGCGCGCCGTCGCGTCGGGACCTTCGGCCCTGGTCGTGCGGGGCCTTCGACTCTGCCCCCGCCGCCGGCACGGGAGCATCCTGTAGCCATCGCCCGCAGGAACCGGGCCGGGAAGAGGGAAGCAGCCATGAAGCAAGTGACAGAGTTGGTCGGAGACCCGGCGGCCGTGCAGACACCGCGCGTCCTGCAGTTCTTGACCCGGTCGCGGATCATGGGCGTCGGCTGGAGCGCGATGCGCATCTGGCTCGGCGTGATGTGGATCCAGGCGGGCGTCGCGAAGCTCTGGGGCGCGGAGAACCCGGCGTTCCTCCACAACAACGGGGCCGGGGTCGCTGGCTTCGCTGCACACGGTGCCGCCGCCTACAGCTGGTGGGGGAGCTTCCTGCACGCCTTCGTCGTGCCGAACTCGGGCTGGATCGGCGTGTTCGTCTCGGTCGCCGAGTTCCTCGTGGGGATCGGGCTAGCGATCGGCTTCCTCACCCCGGCAGCGGCTCTCGGCGGTCTGATCCTCAACTTCACCTACATGATGTCCGGGACGGCGAGCGTCAACGCGTTCTACATGCTGTTCGCCGTCGTCATCCTCGCCACGTGGCGGACCTCCGGCATGATCGGCGTCGACGGATTTGTCACCGGCTACCTCCAGCGGCACCGTGAGGCTCGCGGCGCCACCAGCCGGCGGCACGGCCTGACCGGGATCGTGCGGCACGCACAAGCTGCCTGACGATCTGCTTCCTCGGTCAAGTCGACAGATGCGGCCCGCTCCGGCGGGCCGCATCTGCGCGCCCGGCCATCGTCGCCCGGCCATCGTCGCCTCGCCCGGCCCGCGCCTCGCCCGGGAAGGTGCCGGCGACCATACTGGGGAGGTGGGAGACCTCCATGGCGCACGCTGAGGCGCGCGGCGCCGAGCGATCCCGGGGCAGCGACACCGACGGCGGCCGGACGGACGGCGGCGGCCCCGTCGTCGTCGAGGCCGTGCTCCGGGCGAGCCGCGTTCTCGTCGCCGTCGCGGCCCGCTCGCTCGCCGAGGTGGCCGAAGAGGTCACCGTGCCGCAGTACCGGGCTCTCGTCGTGCTCGCCTCGAAAGGACCCCAACGGGTGGCTGCGCTCGCGGACGCGCTGGAGGTGACCCCGCCGACGGCGACGCGCATGTGCGATCGCCTCGTCCGCAAGGGGCTCGTGCGCCGTCGCACGGCACGCGAGGACCGCCGCGAGGTCCGTCTCTCGCTCACGAGCGAGGGCAGCGACCTCGTCGCCGAGGTGACCCGCCGGCGCCGCGAGGAGATCTCGCGCCTGCTCGAGCAGATCCCGCCGGCGAGCCAGCGGGCCCTGGTCGACTTGTTCGACGCGTTCGCCGCTGCAGCGGGGGAGCCCGGCGACGGCGACTGGGCGCTCGGCTGGGAGCTGTGAGCAGCCTCAGCTCGGGCTCGGCCCGTCGGGTTGCGTCGTGCCCGGTGCCGGAGTCTCTGGTCCCGCCGTCTCCGGTGCCGGCGTGCCGGCCAGGAGGGCTCGCAGCTCGTCGACGCTCTCGGGGCTCGTCAACGCGCTGACGACGTCACCGGCGCGCAGCACCGTCGAGGCCGTCGCGAAGATCATCTCGTCGCCGTGGTGCACGGTGACGACGACGCAGCTCGCCGGGAGCGGTGCCCGCCGCAGCTCCACGCCGTCGAGTTGCGAGTCGGGCCCGACGCGCTCCTCGACGGCGACCGCATGCGCTGCAACCTGGGTGATGCGGCCCACGTCCTCGTCGAGGGCCGTCCGGTAGCCGCGGAGCAGGTCGCCGACCGACAAGATCCCGGCCACGCGCCTGTCGCCGCTCGTCACGGTCACCCAGCGCCCACCGACTTGTGTCAGGGCTTCGAGGCCGGAGTCGAGGCTTGCCGTGATCGAGACCGTGGACGCCGTCTCGTCGAGCGCCGCGCGTGCCGGAGCGGCCTCGTCGGCCGCGACGACCTCGGCGAGCCTCGCCTCCTCCACGCTGCCGAGGTAGGTGCCGAGGCGGTCGACCATCGGGGCTCCGGGGACGTGCGCGTCGTGCACGGCTGCGAGCGCGCCCGCTGCGGTCGCGTCGTCGGCGAGGACGAGCTTCGGTGGGCAGACGGCACTGGCGACCGATCTCGTCGCGAGCAGCGGCAGGCCGAACTGGAGGCGGGTCGCAGCCGAGTCGCTGCGGGTCCGGAGCTGGGAGCGGTAGATGCTGTCGTCCGCCCGGGTGACGACGAACCACGCGATCGCGACCGCCACCATGGCGGGAGCGAGGATCGAGATGCTGCCGGTCATCTGCGCGACCATGAGCATGACCGCGACGGGAGCACGCGAGATGCCGCCGAAGACGGCCATCATGCCGACGACGACGAACGGCGCCGGGTCGTGGCCGACGCCGGGAGCGATCGGCTCGAGGATCCGCCAGACGGCGAGGCCGGTGAACGCGCCGATCACCATCCCGGGGCCGAACACCCCACCGGATCCACCGGTGCCGATCGACAGCGACGTCGCGACGATCCGCGCGAAGGGCAGGAGGACGATGACGAGGAGCGAGGTGTGCGCGAGGTCGCCGCTCAGGCTCTTTTGCACCCAGCCGTAGCCGGTCCCGATGACCTCGGGCAGCGCGAGCGCCATGAGCCCGACGAGGAGCCCGCCGACGGCCGGGCGGAGCTTGCGGCTGAACGGCAGCCGCTTGGTCATGTCGACCGTCCCGTAGAAGCCACGGGAGTAGAGCAAGCCGATCCCGCCGGCCAAGATGCCGATGATCGCGAACCACACGAGCTGGATCGGCTGGTGGAAGTGGTAGCCACCGGGGATCGCGAACAGCGGCTGGTAGCCGTTGACCGCGCCGAAGATCGCGTACGCGACGATCGAGGCGAGGACGCCCGGCAGCAGGGCGGGGAACTCGAAGTCGTCCCGGTAGACGATGTCCGCCGCGAGCACGGCCCCCCCGAGCGGCGCGCTGAAGATCGCGCCGATGCCGGAGCCGACGCCCACGGAGACCGCGATCCGGCCGTCCTCGGGCGACAGGTCGAGCAGGCGCGCGAGCAGCGAGCCGAAGCCGGCGCTCATCTGCGCGGTCGGTCCCTCCCGCCCGCCGGAGCCGCCGGAGCCGATCGTGAGCGCCGAGGCGACGATCTTCACGACGACGGCGCGCAGGCGGATCCCGCGGGGGTTGTGGTGGACGGCGTCGATCGCCGCGTCGGTGCCGTGGCCCTCGGCCTCGGGAGCCCAGGTGAAGACGACGAACCCGGACAGCAGCGAGCCGAGCACGACGACGAGCGGGATCGCCCAGGCACGCGCGAAGTGCGCCGAGCCTGCGGCGTTGCCCTCCCCGGCCGGGGTCGGGACGTGGTAGCCGGCCAGGTCGACGAGAAAGAGGTGGGTGGCGAGCTGGAGGGCCTGGTAGAACACGATCGCGCCGAGGCCGGCGATGACACCGATGACCGACGCGAGGATCAGCCACTTCGGCAGGTAGGACATCGCGTTGAGGCGTGAGCC
>DAHWHN010000043.1 GCA_027335685.1 Acidimicrobiaceae bacterium | reverse complement strand
GCCGCCGGGGGGCAGTGCTCGCCGGCTCGGTCGGCCTGCTCCTCGTCGCGAGCGCGCCGATCGCCTGGCTCCGCCTCACGCCCGGTTCGCTCACGGCCCTGCCTGCCTCCCTGCCCTCGACCCAGGCGCTCGATCTCGTCCGAGCAGATGTCGGCCCGGGCGTCGTCACGCCGATCGAGGTCGTCGTCGACGCCGGCAGAGACGGTCTCGCCGGCTCCGCGCCGATCGCCGCGGCGACACTGCGCCTCGCGCACGAGCTGCTCAGGGATCCGGAGGTCTACGTGGTCGCCATCGGCACCCGGGCGCCCTACGTCGACCGGTCGGGTCACGACGCGCGCGTGGTCGTGGTCGGCCGCCACGACTTCGGCGACGAGCAGTCGCAGCTCCTCGTGCGGGAGCTGCGGGACCGGTTCGTGCCCGACGCGCGCTTCCCGGCCCACGTCGTCGTCGACGTCGGTGGCGCGCCCGCGCAGGGGGTCGACTTCATCGCCCGCGTCTACGGGACCTTCCCGCTCGCGGCGGGCCTCGCGCTCGTCGTCGCCTACCTCGTCCTGGTCGTTGCCGTGCGCTCGGTGCTGCTCGCCCTCGTGGCCGTCGCGCTCGACGTCGTCTCGGTTGCGGCCGCCTACGGCGTGCTCGTCGTCGTCTTCCGCGACGGCCTCGGCGCGGACACGCTCCACCTGTACCGCGTCGCGCAGATCTCCGCGTGGGTCCCTGTCGTGCTCTTCGCACTGCTGTTCGGGCTCTCGATGGACTACGAGGTGTTCCTCGTCTCGCGCATGCGCGAGCTCTGGGAGGGTGGCGCTGGCCCGCGGGACGCGATCGCCGACGGCCTCGGACGGACCGGTGGCATCGTGAGCGTCGCCGCGCTCGTCATGGTCGGCGCTCTGTCGGGTCTCGTCGGCGGGCAGGTCGTCGACCTGCAGGAGCTCGGTGTCGGCCTCGCCGTCGGCGTCGTGCTCGACGCGACCGTCGTGCGCGGCCTGCTGCTCCCGAGCATCATGGCGTACCTCGGTCCGGCGAGCTGGTGGTTGCCGGCGCGCCTGCGGGCTCTCGGGTCGCGCGACGGCCCCGCCGCCGTAGCGAGCGGTCGGCGGGGCCGGGCGGATCGAGCTCGTGCGGGCGGGGCGCTCAGGTCGCGGTGACGGCCGTCACGCCACGACGGTGATGGCGAGGCGGAACGCCGGGAGCTGGTAGCCGAGCGCGAGAGCCGGGTCGTCCTCGGCGTAGCTGAGGACCGGCACCATGCCGTAGGGCGTGTTCGCGAACGACGGCGACGCGGTGTAGAGCATCGGGTAGATGTCGATGATGTGGGTACCCGGTGCACCGGTCGCGTGGAGGCGGAGAACGACGTCGCCGTTGGAGTTGAAGCCGCAGCCGTAGCCGACGTAGCTGTTGTCGTAGTCGACGGCGACCGTGTTGTCGAGCTGGGTCCAGCCCACGCCCTTCAGGTGCACGGTGAAGGGCTGGCCCTGCTTGACGACGACGGACGAGACCCCTCGTCCGACGAGGCTCTCCTTGACGTAGAAGGGCACCTGGGCGACGACCTTGCCCCGCTCGCTCAGCTGGACGACGTGCCATCCGCCGAGCCCGTCCGGCACGGTGATGTGCATCGCGGTCGTGCCTGGCTGTGCCGTCGCGGATGCGAGCGGGACGGTGACGAACGACCAGCACACGCTCGTGCAGTCGACGCGGCTCCCGACGACCGTCGACCACTCTGCCTCGACGGGTGCACCGGGCGTGAGGCCCGTGGCGGTCAGCCCGATGCGCTCGTCGACCGGGCCGCTCGTCGCGGAGAGCGAGGCGTCGACGCCGCTCGAGGTCGCGAGGCCACTGGCGGCGAGCGTGGTCCGCGCGCTCACCGTCGGCGCCACGGCAGCCGGCCAGTCGATCGACGGCGCCGGCGGCCCGTCGTCTGCCGTGGTCGTGAACGTGGCTGTGGCGCCGTTCGCGAAGGGTAGTGGCGACTGGGGGAGGTTGAGGTACAAGAAGCTGATCGCGTCGCCGACCTCGATGAGGTGCGGGCCGACAGGGCCGGCCGCGCGGATCGTGACGCGCGCGGTGCCGCGAGTCCAGTTCCCCGTCATCTCGCCGACGTAGTGGTTGTCCCAGAGCAGGGCACCGCCGCCGGGGTAGAGCTCGGAGCCGAGCCCGGTGTAGGTGATCGTGATCGGCGTCCCGATCGGGCCGCTCGTCGGGCTGACGGTGACGGACCGGGTGACGACGAAGCCGCCGTGGGCCTCCTCGACGCCCCCGACGACCGCGTAGATGTCGTGGATCCCGCCCCAGTCGTCCGGCACGTCGAGCTTGACCGTGAACGACCCGCTCGCGCTCGTCGTCAGCTTGTCGATCACGACGGCGAAGTTCGTCGCAGAGCGCCCGAGGTAGTTGACCGTGTCCGGTTCGGGGTCGACGACCCACGTCACGTTCGCCGTCGACCACGTCAGCTCGACGGCCGCCAGCGGGGGCAGGTGCGTGCCCGAGATCGTGATCGGCGTGCCGGCGACGCCCTGCTCGGGGGAGACGCGGAGCAGGCCCATCGTCGGGCTCGGGGTGGCGTGCGCGGCGACCGGTCCCGGGAGCGGCGCGACGCCGGGAAGTGCCGGGGGCTTGAGGACGGTCGGGCTCGCGCTCGCCGGCCCTGCGGCGAGAAGGGCACCGGCGAGCACCCCGATCGTCGCGAGCCCGAAGCGGGCGAGAAGTTTCTTGTGCACGGTGACTCTCCATCTCCTCGGTGGTGTCGTGGACGTCGTCGGCGGCTCGTCCGGCTCAGCGTGATCCCGCCGGACGGGCGCGCCAGGCCCACCGGCCGGAGCGGCGCAGGGGAGCCGTCCGGCCGGTGGGGAACGTGGCAGGGACGATCAGGTGATCGTCAGCTGCGAGGTGGGCGCCGTACCGGCCTCGGAGAAGACCGTGCTCTGCGCCGGGATGGCGGGGTGCGTCGCGCTCTTCGGGATCGGCTTCGCGATCACCGTGACGGTGAAGTTGACGATGCCCGGGGGGTAGCCCTTCGTCGACCATGCGGCTGTCCAGAAGGCGACCTTGCCGTGGGCGCCGTAGGTGAAGGGGATGGGCGCGAGCCCCGGGATGTGGACGAACGCCTTCTCGACGTTGCTCTGCGTGAGGGCGAGACCACCGGTCGTCGCGTCGACGCCCCACATCCGGAACACGACGAGCTGGCCCGGGGCGAACAGGTTCGTCATCGCGCAGGCCGCGGCCGGCGCCGGGTTGCCGCCGGCACCTTCGACCGTGTCGACGTAGAGGAACAGCGGGTGGTGGCTGTTGGACTGGATGGGTGGCGCCTTGACGGGCGGGTTCGTCGTCGCCGCGCTGGCGGCGGTCGCGGTGGCTCCCGCGACGCCCGTCGCGAGGCCGGCTGCGACGACAAGTCCGGCAAATGCTCGTGCGATGTGCCTTCTCATGCTGGGTTCCCTCTCTCTCGTCTCGTTGCGAGACCTGTTGGTCAGCCCTTCAGGGCAAGGCGGCCGGTGACGGTCACCGTGAACGCGCCCTTCTGCGATCCGGTCGTGTTGCCGAGGTGCAGCGATCCCTTGAAGGTGAGGTCTCCCGAGACCCCCTTCGCCTTGCCCGTGCCGCTCGTCGCCTTCGCGACGCCCTTGAAGGTCACCGTGATCGGGCCGCTCTCCCCGCTCGAGCAGCCCTGGGAGCTCGAGCTCGTGACGAGGAAGTCGATCCGCGTGCCCGGCCCGGCGATCGCGCCAGTCCCGCTGAAGGGATCGCACTGGGCGGACGCGGACGCAGAGCCGGTCCCCGACACCGTGCTCGCCCCGACCAGGGTCCCGGTCCCCTTGCCCGCGACGGAGGAGATCGTGACCTTGCTGTTGTCGATGAGCAGCGCGACGTTTCCCTTGTAATGCCCGGTGAACGCAACCGTGCGGGTCGGCAGCGCCTTCGAGGCAACGTCGGCGGCACGGGCCAGCGCGGGGCTGACGACGACCCCGACCGTTGCGAGGGCGCCGACGGCGCCGCAGATCCGGGCCCGACGGCCGCGACTGCGGACCTGCACCCCGGGTGACGTCTTGGCGTGCGTGGGATCCTCGTGCATGTCGGTGCTCTCCTGTCTCGTCGGGTGGCGGTCCGGCTCTGGGGCGCGCGGCGACGTGCCGGGAAGGTCCTGCACGCGCCGTCGCGCTCGTCGCTCGCCGTTTCGTGGCACGCGGCCATCGAACCATTCGCCCGAGCCAGCCAGTAGGGCCGAAGGACCTAGACCATCGGCCCAAGCTCACCGGAGCGTCGACGCCGCGACGAGGGACCGCGCAACAGGAGCTGGCCGGTGCGCGGCCACGAGGATCGTGCTACGCGATGCTCCATCCGCCGTCGACCGTGAGGTACGAGCCGGTGACGTAGCTCGCCGCGCCCGACGCGAGGAACGCGATCGCCTCGCCGATCTCGCGCGTGCTGCCGTGGCGCCCGAGCGGGACGCGCGACGTGACGGCGACGCGTCCCGGCGTGTCGTCGACGTCGCGCGTCAGCTCCGTCTTCACGAAGCCGACGAGCACCGCGTTCGCGCGGATCTCGTACGGCGCCCACTCGACAGCGAGCGTCCTCACGAGGCCGAGCAGGCCGCTCTTTGCCGCCGCGTAGGCCACGGTGTTCGCGAGCCCGGCCCGCAGGCTCGTCATCGAGCCGACGAAGACGACGCTGCCGGGTCGGCTCGAGCCGACGAGATGGCGACCGACGGCCTGGGCGAGCGCGAACCCGGCGCGAAGGTGCAGGTCCACGACTGCGTCGAAGTCGGCGAGGTCGAGCTCGAGCGCAGGGCTGCGAACCTGGTTGCCGGCGGCGTGGACGAGCACGTCGACGTGGCCGGCGAGAGCGACCGCCTGGGCGACGAGCTCGCCTGCGCCGTCGCCGCGCCCGATGTCGGACGCGAGGTAGTCGACGTCGAGGCCACGGGATGTCAGCTCGCCCGCCACGCCGGCCAACCGCTCGGCTCGCCGGCCGACGAGCACGACGTGCGCGCCCGACTCCGCCAGCACCTCGGCCGCACCTGCGCCGATGCCGCTCCCCCCGCCGGTGACGAGAGCGACGCGCCCCGAGAGGTCGCACAGCCCGCCGTGTGGCCCGCTCTGTGCCATGGCCGATGATCGCAGCCGTGCCGCCGGGCGACAAGTACCGAGGTGGCGCGGCCGCCGGCCGGCATAGGGTGGGATGGAGCAGGGGAACCTAGTGTCGAGCCGGCTCGTCCGGTGAGCCAGCACTGGGAGAGCTGCACTTGGCGGTCCGAAACGGGCGATCCGACGACGAAGGAGCACGCGCATGGCCGGAGGCAGAACCGTCACACCAGCTGAGCTCGCGACGGTGGTCGCGATCGCCGTCACGCCGTTCACCGACGGCGGGGAGCTCGACGAGCCGGGTCTCGCCCGTGCCGTCGACCGGCTCGTCGGCGGTGGCATTCGCGTCGTCGTTCCGGCGGGCAACACGAGCGAGTACCACGCCCTCACCGAGGCGGAGTGGCAGGCGAGTGTCGCGCTGACCGTCGAGCGTGCCGGTGACAAGGCGCTCGTGATGCCCGGCGTCGGCCGCGATCTCGCGACGGCCGTGCGCCAGGCGGAGAGCGCGCGCGAGCTCGGATGCCGCTCGGTCATGGTCCACCAGCCGGTCGACCCCTTCGTCTCCACCGAGGGTTGGCTCGCCTACCATGCGCGCATCCACGCCGCGGTCCCGGATCTCGCTCTCGTCGCGTACGTGCGCGACGCGCGCCGCACCGTGGACGACATCGTGCGCCTGACCGAGATCGGCGGGGTCCTCGGCGTCAAGTACGCGATCGCCGACCCGCCCTCCTTCGCCGACCTCGTCGCGGCGACCGACCCGTCCCGCGTCGCCCTCGTCTGCGGACTGGCGGAGCGGTGGGCGGTGCCGTTCGCGGCGTCCGGCGCCGTCGGCTTCACCTCCGGGCTCGCCGGGATCGTGCCGCGTCTCTCGCTCGACATCGCCGCGTGCCTCGACGCGGGCGACTACGCGAAGGCCCGCGAGCTCGTCGCCGTCGCGGCCGGTCTCGAGCTGCTGCGCGCGCGCGACGGCTCGGCGTACAACGTCGCGGCCGTGAAAGAAGGGCTGGCCCAGCTGGGCGTCTGCGGGCGGACTGTGCGGCCCCCTGCGTCGGAGCTGCCGGTCGGGTTGCGCGGCATCGTGACCGACTTCTTGCGCGCGGCCGGTGCCGGAGCGGACGACGAGGTCGTCGGGTGAGCCCGTCCGTCGACCCTCGGACCGGCGAGGAGCTCCCGGCGATCGCCCCGGACACCACCGAGGCGGAGATCGACGCGCTCTGCGACAGGGCGACACGCGTCGGTGCCGAGCTCGCACGGCTTGGCCGGCACGGGCGCGCGCGGATGCTCGAGTCCATGGCGGACGCCCTCGAGCAGCGCCGGGACCGCATCGTCGAGACGGCAGACCGCGAGACGGCTCTCGGTACCGGCCGGCTCGGCGGGGAGCTGTCACGCACGGCCTACCAGCTGCGGCTCTTCGCTGAGGTGCTGCGTGAGGGCTCCTACCTCGAAGCAGTCGTCGACCACGCCGGGCCGAGCCCGATGGGTCCCCGCCCCGACGTGCGCCGGATCCTCCGTCCGATCGGCACGGTCGCGGTGTTCGGAGCGAGCAACTTCCCGCTCGCGTTCTCCGTCCCCGGAGGCGACACGGCATCGGCGCTCGCAGCGGGTTGCGCCGTGGTCGCGAAGGCCCATCCGGCGCATCCGGCCACCTCGGTCCTCGCCCACGAGGCCCTCGCAGCTGGTGCGGCGGGTGTCGGCCTCGACGGCGCGCCGGTATCGCTCGTCTTCGGCGTCGACGCTGGCAGCACCCTCGTCCGGCATGCGAGCGTCCAGGCCGTCGGCTTCACGGGCTCGCTCGCCGTCGGTCGGCTCCTCGCCGACGCCGCGGCCGCTCGTCCGTCGCCGATCCCGTTCTACGGCGAGCTCGGTGCACTGAACGCCGTGGTCGTCCTCCCCGGCGCCGCCGCGTCGCGACCCGAGCAGATCGCGGAAGGGCTCGTCGCGTCCTTCACCCTCGGTGTCGGGCAGTTCTGCACCAAGCCCGGTCTCGTGCTCGTCCCGGAGGGCGACGGCGGGAGCCGTCTCGTCGGCGAGCTCGCGTCGAGGGTCGCTGCGTCGTCGCCCGGCGTCATGCTCGGACCCGATATCGCCCGGCGGTTCGCCGAGCGTGCAGCGGCGATCACCAGCCAGCCGGGCGTCTCCGTGCTCGCGTCGAGCAGCCGGGACGCCGACGTGCGCTCGTCGTCGGGGAGGCCGGTCGTCGTGCGGGCCGAGGCCGGGGCACTGCGCGGCGTCGTGCTCGAGGAGTGCTTCGGCCCCCTCCTCGTCGTGGCGAGCTACGACGGTCCGGAGCAGCTCGCGTCGCTGCTCGACCTCGTCGGCCCCGGGCTCACCGCGACCGTCCACGGCGAGCCCGCGGAGGCCGCCGGGGCGGACCGGGTCCTCGAGGTCCTCGCGGGGCGTGTCGGCCGGGTCGTCTGGAACGGCTATCCGACGGGTGTGGCGGTCTGCTGGGCCATGCACCACGGTGGCCCCTACCCGGCGACGACGAGCTCGCTGCACACCTCCGTGGGCGCCACGGCGATCCGGCGATGGCTGCGGCCCGTCGCGTACCAGGACGTACCGGACGCGCTACTGCCCGAGGAGCTGCGCGAGCAACCCGTCCCCGAGGCGACCGTGCCGCGCCGCGTCGACGGGGTGCTCGTCGTGCCGGGCTGACCACGCGGCGCGCGGCGCGCGCCCGAGTGGCTCAGTGGATGGCGGGTTCGTCGGTCGGCTCTCCTGCCTCGAGGAAGTCGAGGTCGCAGCCTTCGTTGGCCTGCCGGATCGAGGTCGCGTAGAGCTTTCCCCAGCCGCGCTGGTAGTGCGGGGCCGGAGGGCGCCACGCGGCCCGCCGCCGGGCGATCTCCTCGGGCGGGACCTCGAGGTCGAGACGTCGGGACGGCACGTCGAGCGTGACGAGGTCGCCGTCGGCGACGAGGGCGAGAGGCCCGCCAGCAGCCGACTCGGGGGCGACGTGCAGCACGCAGGCTCCGTAGCTCGTCCCGCTCATGCGGGCATCCGAGATGCGCACGAGATCGCGGACCCCGGCGCGCAGCAGCTTCGCCGGCAGGGGGAGCTGACCCCACTCGGGCATCCCGGGTCCGCCGATCGGGCCGGCGTTGCGCAAAACGAGAACCGAGTTGGCGTCGACGGCGAGGTCGTCGTCGTCGATGCGCCGCGCCATGTCGTCGTAGTCCTCGAAGACCACGGCCGGCCCGGTGTGCACGAGCAGCTCCGGGGAGGCCGCGGTCTGCTTGATCACCGCGCCGTCCGGAGCGAGCGTGCCGCGCAGGACGGCGATGCCGCCTTCGGGCCAGAGCGGGTTGTCGAGCGTGCGGATGACGTCGTCGTCGAAGACCTGCGCACCGTGCAGCTCGTCACGCAGCGTCCGCCCCGTGACGGTGATCGGCTCCGGTGCGACCAGGTCGCCGAGGCGCGCGAGCAGGCCACGCAGCCCGCCGGCGTAGAAGAAGTCCTCCATGAGATACGAGCCCGACGGCTCGATGTTCGCGAGCACCGGCACGCGCCGCGAGATCTCGTCGAAGCGGTCGAGCGTGAGCGCGACGCCTGCGCGCCGGGCCATCGCGATGAGGTGGATCACGGCGTTCGTCGACCCTCCGAGGGCGGCCACGGTCGTCACCGCGTTGTCGAAGGCAGCGGGGGTGAGGATCTTCGCGAGCGTCAGGCGCTCGTTCACCATCTCGACCGCGCGCCGACCCGTGAGCGAAGCCATCTGCGCGTGGCGCGAGTCGGCCGCCGGTATCGAGGACGCGCCGGGGAGGCTGAGGCCGAGGGCCTCGGTGGCGGCAGTCATGGTCGACGCAGTGCCCATGGTCATGCAGTGGCCGGCTGAGCGGGCGATGCCCTGCTCGATCTGGTCGACTTCGTCGCGCCCGATGACCCCGGCACGCCGGTCCGCCCACATCCGCCACGCGGAGGTGCCGCTCGCGAGGACCTTGCCCTGGGCGTTGCCGCGCAGCATCGGGCCGGCCGGCATGAAGATCGCGGGGTACCCGGCGCTCGTCGCACCCATGACGAGCCCCGGGGTCGTCTTGTCGCAGCCACCCATGAGGACGGCGCCGTCGATGGGGTAGGACCGCAGCAGCTCCTCGACCTCCATCGCGAGCAGGTTGCGATAGAGCATGCTCGTGGGCTTTTGGATCGGCTCGCCGAGCGACATCGCCGGGATCTGGAGGGGGAAGCCCCCTGCCTGCCACACACCGCGCTTGACGTCCTCGACGCGCTGGCGGAAATGCTGGTGGCAAGGGTTGACGTCAGCCCCGGTGTCGAGGATCCCGATGACCGGCTTGCCCATGAAGTCCGCCGGCGTGTAGCCGAGCTGGCGGAGCCGGGAGCGGTGCCCGAAGCTCCGCAGGTCGTCCGGAGCCCACCAGCGCGCGCTCCGCAGCCCACCGTCATTCGCGTCTGCCATTTCTGCAGCCTCGCGCGCGAGCGGCGCCAGCGTCCACGTCGGCTGCGTTGCCGTCGGGCTCCGGCCGTCGGGCTCCAGCCGGTGGGCTCCCGTCGGTGGGCACGTCGCGGGCGTGCTGTGTGCCGCTGGTTGCACGGCAGCTGGTAGCGCGACACCTGGTTGCACGACACCTGGTTGCACGACACCTGGCTGCAGGGAACCTGGTTGCACGACACGAGAGGCAGGAGGCGACAGACGAACCCGCCGACGACGTGGACGACGCGGGCGGCCGTTGACAGGATCCGAGAGACGACCTAGCATTCAGCTGTCCACATATGCGAACTATGTTCGGAGATGTGATCGACTGTCGAACCGGCTCCCGGGGCCGGACGGCGAGGCGCGGGCACGGAGCCGGGTCGGGAGGGGACACGTGGCGGCGAGGATCGAGCAGGTCGGGGTGCGGGTGTTCGCGACGCTCGACTGGACGACGCGAGACTCCGACGGGCACACGCACCCGGGCCCCGAGCGACGAGCCGAGCACGCGCTCGTCACGGTGCGCGACAGCGACGGTGCCGAAGGGCACTGCCTGTGCAGCGCCGAAGCTCTACGCCCGTCGGTGCTGGACGGTTTCGTCCGCAAGGTCGCCATCGGCGAGGATCCGCTGATGCGCGAGCGCATCTGGAACCGCCTCTACAGGATGCAGAGAGGCAGTGGAGGACTGCTCACCGACCGCGCGATCGGCTATCTCGACCAGGCGCTCTGGGACCTCGCCGGTCGAAAGCTCGGCACGCCGGTCTGGAAGCTCCTCGGCGGCGCGCGCACCTCGGTGCCGGCCTACGCGAGCACGATGTGCGGCGACGACATCCCCGGTGGCCTGCGCACGCCCGAGGACTACGGCGCCTTCGCCGAGGCCCTCGTGCGCGCCGGGTACTCGGCCGTCAAGCTCCACACCTGGATGCCCCCGGTCCCCGGCGCACCCGACCCGGGCATGGATGCGCGCGCCTGCGCCGCGGTGCGGGAGGCGGTCGGACCGGACGTGCCGCTCATGCTCGACGCGAACCACTGGTACAGCAGGTCCCAGGCTCTCGCGCTCGGGCGAGCCCTCCAGGAGATCGGGTACTACTGGTACGAGGAGCCCATGGAGGAGGCGTCGATCAGCTCCTACAAGTGGCTCGCGGACCAGCTCGACATCCCGGTGATCGGGCCCGAGACGGCACACGGACGCGTCCACACGCGTGCCGAATGGATTATACAAGGTGCATGCGATATCCTTCGCGTCGGGGTCAACGACACGGGCGGCATCACGCCCGCCGTGAAGATCGTGCACCTCGCAGACGCCTTCAACATGGAAGCCGAGGTCCACGGTGGCGGGTCGGGCAACCTCTCGCTGCTCGGCGCGATGGAGAACGGCCGCTGGTACGAGCGGGGGCTGCTCCACCCGCACTTCGACTACGACGCCGTGCCGCCGCATCTCAACTCGATCGTCGACCCGATCGACGACCACGGCAACGTCGCGTTGCCCGGCACGCCCGGGCTCGGCGACGACCTGTGCTTCGACTACATCGACGACAACGTCGTGAGCCGGTGGTGAACAGGCCCCGACATGCGCAGCTCCTCGTCCGCCGTGGAACGGCGTGACCTCGGCGGCACCGGCCTCGTGAGCTCGCGTCTCGTCCTCGGGACGATGACGTTCGGCTCCCAAGTCGACCAGGCGGGCGCGAACGCGATGGTCGACGCCGCCCTCGACTCCGGCATCGATCACTTCGACACGGCGAACGTCTACAACGGCGGCGCGGCGGAGGAGATGCTCGGTCGAGCCCTCGGACGGCGCCGCTCCCGGGCTGTCGTCGCGACCAAGGTGCGCAACACCGTGCACGGTGGTCGCGACGGGTCCGGCCTCGGCCGCGCGGCGATCCGTGCCGCGCTCGAGGGCAGCCTGCGCAGGCTGCAGACCGACTACGTCGACCTGTACTACCTGCACGCGCCGGACCGTGACGTCCTCGTCGAGGAGACCCTCGCGACCATGGCTGAGCTCGTGGCGCAGGGCATGGTCCGCCACGTCGGCTTCTCGAACTACGCCGCCTGGCAGGTCGCCGACATGGGATGGCTCGCCGCGGCGAACGGCTGGCCGGCACCGCGCATCGGCCAGCAGCTGTACAACGCGATCAGCCGGGCGCTCGAGGAGGAGTACGCCGAGTTCGCCGCGACGCACGGGGTGGCGACGCTCGCCTACAACCCGCTCGCCGGGGGGCTGCTGACGGCCAAGCACCGGGGGGCGACGGAGCCACCGATCGGGCGCTTCGCCTCGAGCGAGCGCTACAGGCGGCGCTACTGGTCTCGAGAGCAGGCGGGCGCCGTCGAGGAGCTGGCGGTCGTCGCCGGCGGAGCGGGCCTGTCGCCGGTCGAGCTCGCCTTCGGCTGGCTGCTCGCCCAGCCGGTGGTCGACGCCATCGTGCTCGGGGCCTCGAGCCTCGAGCAGTTGCAGGTGGACGTCGCCGCCTGCGACCGTGGCCCGGTCGGCGAGGAGGTTCTCCGGGCCGTCGACGGTGTCTGGAGCCAACTGCGCGGCGCATTTCCCCGCTACAACCGATGAGCCACGCGAGCTGGGCCCTGTCGCGAGCTGGTCGAGGTGGCCCCGCAGCGCCGCCTGGCTCCTGCCGGCCGGCGGCGGTGGGGCCGGGCGAGCGGGGAGGTTGAGCCGGTGGACCTCGACTTTGCGGGCAAGGTAGTCCTCGTCACCGGAGCGAGTGGCGGGATCGGCGCAGCGGTCGCCGAGGCGTTCGTCGCGAGCGGCGCGCGCGCCGTCGTCGCGCACTACCACCGCGACCGATCCCGTGCCGACCAGCTCGTCGCGCGCGGGGCCGCCTCCGGGGTCGAGGTCGCCGCCGTCTCGGACGACCTCGCCGACCATGCAGGCCCTGCACGTGTCGTGGCGGAGACCGTGCGACGCTTCGGCCGCATCGACGTGCTCATCAACAACGCCGGCGCGATGGTGGAGCGCTCGAGCGTCGAGGACGCACCGGACGCGCTCTTCGACGCCGTCCTCGACCTCAACTACCGGGCGGTGTTCGCCGCGTGCCGAGCTGCGGTCCCCGTGATGCGCGACGGTGGTGGCGGCGCGATCGTCAACGTCTCGTCCTCGGCTGCCCGCAACGGCGGGACCGGGGGCTCGGTCCTCTACGCGGCCGCCAAGGCCGCCGTCAGCACGTTCAGCCGCGGCCTCGCGGCCGAGGTCGCGCGGGACAACATCCGGGTCAACGTCGTCGCACCCGGGTTGTTCGCCACGCGGTTCCACGACGGCGTGACGTCCCGCGAGCAGCTCGACCGCATCGGACTCTCGATCCCCGTCGGCAGGCCCGGCTATCCGCACGAGTGCGCAGGACCCGTGCTGTTCCTCGCGCACGACGCAGCGTCGTACGTGACGGGCCACTCCCTCGAGGTCAACGGCGGACGCTTGATGCCGTGACGCCACGATCCTCGGCCGGCGTCGTCCGCGGGCTCGTGGGTCCGTGGTATCCGCGAGCTGCCGGGAAAATCCCTTGACAGCTTCCCGTACCCGGCTTACCTTGACCGGGACGGCGTTCACGTAGGCGAAGGCCGTACGAGCATGTGAACAACAGCCACTCGGGGGAGAGGGGCGGGGGCGTGGGCGACCGGGGTCGGCGGGTCACGTTGTGGAGCGGGGGACACGGCGCGCTGCGCAGCCGGCTCGTTGCCGGGGACCGTCGATGACGGTGGCCCCGAGCGTGGTCGACGCGCGACGCCGCAGGCAGGCCGGTCGGGCCGAGGAGAAGACGGCCCGCCGGCGCCGTGCGCGCCGGCGCCGCCGTGCGCTCGCGCCGTACGCGATGCTGACGCCCCTCGTGCTCTTGATCCTCGGTTTCGTCGCCTGGCCGGTCCTCAACGTCGTCTACTACAGCTTCCAGAACTACAACGTCGTCGAGCCGTTCCTCAACGGCTTTGCCGGCTGGAGCAACTACTCGACCATGCTCCGGCACGACCCGCTGTTCTGGTCGAGCCTCGAGTTCACTGCGAAGTGGGTGTTCGTCGAGGTCTTCCTCCAGCTGATCTTCGGTCTCGTCCTCGCCCTCATCCTCAACTCCGCGTTCCGCGGCAGGGGGCTCGCCCGAGCACTCGTGTTCGCGCCGTGGGCCGTCTCGGGCGTCCTCACGACGACGATCTGGCTTCTCATCTACGACCCGCAGGCCGGCCTGGTCGGCTACCTCGCGAACATCGGTCTGGCGCCGCACGGCCTGACGCTGCTCGCCGACACCCACACGGTGTTCTGGGCGGCCATCGTGGCCGAGCTCTGGCGGGGCCTGCCGTTCTTCGCCATCATCTTGCTCGCGGACTTGCAGAGCATCCCGTCCGAGCTCATCGAAGCGGCGAACTGCGACGGTGCGAACGCGTGGACCCGGTTCCGCTACATCGTCGCGCCGCACCTGCGCGACGCCGTCATCCTCTCGACCCTGCTGCGCTGCGTATGGGAGTTCAACAACGTCGACCTCCTCTATACGCTGACCAACGGCGGTCCGGGCACCGAGACGACGACGCTCCCGCTCTACATCGCCCGCCAGGCGATCACCGAGCACAACTTCGGCTACGGGTCGGCGCTGACGATGGCGGGGTTCGTCATCTTGTTGATCTTCTCGATCGCCTACCTGAAGTTCAGCAAGTTCGGCGCCTCGCGGGGCTACGCGTCGTGAGCGCGGCACCGCGCGGCTGCCCGGTGGACGAGCGTGACGACCGATCCCGGCCGCAGCGGCAGGGACGCGGACCCGAGCGAGGAAGGCGGGGCTGAGCGTGGCACCTCTTGGCGTCCCGGGGCAGCTGGCGCAACGGTGGGAGAGGTCGCGGCTCTACCTCTGGGTCCCGCTCGGGCTGTTCATGCTGTTCACCCTCGTGCCGTTCTACTGGATGATCGTCTTTGCCTTCCGCCCGGACAGCTCGACGCACCCCTACCCGTGGCCCGTGACGCTCGCGAACTTCAAGCTCGTCTGGAACGTCCTCGGTTTCGGCGTGTTCTTCAAGAACAGCGTCCTCGTCGGCGTCGGGACGCTCGTCGGCGTGAACGTCGTCTCTGCGCTCTCGGGCTACGCGCTCGCCCGGTTCAACTTCAGGGGTCGGTCGCTCCTCGTCGTCGGCCTGCTCTGCACCCAGTTCGTGCCGGGAGTGATGCTGCTCATTCCCCTGTTCATCATCTTCCGGCACCTCGGGCTGATCGACAACCTCCTCGCGCTGGTCATCGGCGACACCGTGTTCCAGCTCCCGCTGACCACGCTGTTGATGAGCGGCTTCATCCGGAGCGTGCCGGCGGAGCTCGAGGAGGCCGCGATGGTCGACGGCTGCTCGCGACTGAAGGCGTTCCGAGCCGTCACGCTGCCGCTCCTGCGACCCGCGTTCGTCGCGATCGGGTCCTTCGCCTTCGTCGGGAGCTGGAACAACTTCTTGTTCGCGCTGATCTTCATGAACAGCCAGGACCACTTCACGCTTCCCGTCGGGCTGGACTACACCATCGGGGAGTTCAGCGTGAACTTCGGCGCCCTCGCGGCCGGAGGCGTGCTCGCGGCGGTGCCGGTCGTCCTCGTCTTCGCCGTCGTCCAGCGCTACCTCGTGCAGGGCCTCACGGTCGGGGCGATCAAGGGCTAGAGAGGAGGGTTGATCGACGCACGGCCCGCGCCGTGCGAGCAGGTGTCTTGTCGGTGAACAGGGGGAAGTCATGAAACTACGTACACACACCCAGCGCAGATGGGGCCGGTCGAAGCGTGTCGGATCGGTCGTGGCGGTGACGGGGATGCTGCTCACGGGCGCCGGTGTCGCCAGCGCGACCGCGGCCACGGCGCGGCCGCACAGCTCGAGCGTGACGATCACGTTCTGGGACGACAACGGCGGGCCGCGCACGCCGCTCTACATGCACCTCATCCCGATATTCGAGCGGGAGAACCCCGGGATCAAGGTGAAGTACGTCGGGATCCCGGACCCGTCCGTGCTCGAGAAGTACGACACCGCGATCGCCGGCGGGGATCCGCCGGACATCGGCGCGATCCCGGGCGGCGACCTCGCCGCGATCGTCGCGCAGGGCGCGCTCGTGCCGCTGAACAAGCTCTACGAGGCAAGCCCGCTGAACGGCAAGCTGCTCCCGACGCTGCTCACCGCGACGGCCGCGTCGTCGTCGAACGACAAGACGCTGTGGGCCCTGCCCTTCTCCGGCGTCCCGTCGACGCTGTGGTGCAACATGGTGCTGTTCCGCGCTGCGCACCTCACCTGCCCGACGACGTGGAATGCGTTCTTCAGCGACGCGAAGGCCCTGACCATACCGTCGAAGGGCCAGTACGGCTTGACGATGCGCGGCGCGAGCGGCTCGACGAACCAGCTGACCGACGAGATGGTGTCCTACGCAGGGCTGACGAGCTACTTCACGAGCAAGGGCAAGAGCACCTTCGACAGCCCGCGCGCGGTCGAGTTCATCAAGCGCTTCGCCGCGCTGGAAGGCGTCGACACGCCGAACGACGTCGACAACGGCTACCTGCAGATGGTTGCCGAGTTCGACTCGAAGAAGATCGGCATGATGCTGCACAACCTCGGGTCGTACGCGAGCAACGTGAGCGCCCTCGGCGGGCCGAACAACGTCGTCGGCCTGACCGAGCCCCAAGGTCCCTACAACAAGCCCGGCGTGCTCAACATGATCGCGCCAGGTCTCGACACGTACGGGATCTTCAAGGCGAGCAAGAACCAGGCGGCCGACTGGAAGTTCGAGCAGTTCCTCCTGTCCGCGCAGGCAAACGGCTACTGGAACCAGCAGGTCGGCCAGCTGCCCGGCAACTCGGACGTCTTGAAGCAGGCCTGGGTCGCCAAGCAGCAGCCGATCAAGTCGATGCTCGCGGTGCTCGCGAACCCGAAGACCGTCGTGGTCCCGGCGCCGAACTACCTTCCGCAGCTCGGTACGATCACGACCAACATGGACACGTTGTGGCAGGAGGTGCTGACCAAGCAGATCACGCCGCAGCAATGGTGCTCGACGTACGCGAGCCAGTTGACGAGCGCCGAGTACCTCTGGACGCACGGGCACCGGTGACGAGCTAGCAAGGACCGGGACCGGACCGGCGCGCGCCGGTCCGGTCCCGCCCGGTGTGCGTGCCCGGCCGGTCGGGCGGAGAGCGGGAAGGGAGTGTGCTGTCGTGCGGACGAGCACCGCGCTGTACCCATTCGACGTCGTCGGGGACGAGTCGGCCGCCGACTCGGTGGCAGCCCTCGGCGTCGACGAGGTGAGCCTCGCGGCCGCCTACCATGCGGTGCGCGCGGTCACGCCGCGCCATCCCGTGCACCACGTCGTCACGGCGGAGAACAGCGCCGTCTACTTCCCGCCGGAGGCGTCGAGGTGGTCGGGGCTCGGCCTGCGGCCCCGGCGTGCAGAGGGTGAGGGCGTGCGGGACAGCTTCGGCCCGGCGCTCGCTGCGCTGCGGGGCGCCGGGCTCGGGGTCAACGCCTGGATCGTCCTCGCGCACAGCTGCGGGCTCGGTGGCGAGCAGGCGGCGAGCCACGTCGAGAACGCGTTCGGCGACCGCTATCCCTGGGCACTGTGCATCGCTCAACCCGAGGTCCGCGAGTACGCCGCGACCCTCGCCGGGGAGGTCGCCGCGCGCTTCGACCTCGACGGCGTCGAGCTCGAGGCCTGTGGCTGGTACGGCTACGACCACCTCAGCGCGCACGACAAGACGCACCCGGAGATGCTCGGCGAGGTGGACCGCTACCTGCTCGCGCTGTGCTTCTGCCGCTCGTGCCGCGGCGCCTACGGAAGCCACGGCATCGACGCGGACCGGCTGCGCAGCCTCGTCCAGGACGCGGTCCGCGCCGGCGGCTCGGCCACCGCGGACGGGCGCGGGGAGGCCGTGACGCCTCGCGCGGCCGAGGAGGTCGGCCGGCGGCTCGGCGGCGACCTCGCCGACGAGCTGCTGCGGACGCGTCTCGATCTCGCCGACGAGCTGCGGCGCGCCGTCGTCCAGGCTGTTCGCGAGTCCGCACGCGGCCGGGACCTGACGATCTGGCTCCATGCGCAGGTCTCGCCGCACGGCGTGGGTGGCAACGTCGGGGTCGACGCCCTCCGGGCTCTCGACGACGTCGACGGCCTGCTCTACGGCGTGCCCGCGGAGCCGTCGGCCGAGATCGCGCAGGTCGTGGACGCGACGGCCGGACGGCCGGGGCGCCGCGTCGGCGTCGTCGTGGACGTCCTCGGCACGCCACGCGACGACGGCGAGGAGCTGGACGCCGTCGTGGCCGGTGCAGCGAGCGCCGGCGCGACCGACCTGCACCTCTACCATGCTGGTCTGGCGTCGGATCGAGGCCGGCGTGTCCTCGCCGGCCTCGTCGAGAGCTTCGGGGACTGAGCAGCGATGACAGAACGACGGCGACGAGGGGTGGGCACCGGCGTGCCGGAGCCGGAGCTCGCGCACCAGCCGGTGAAGTCCGCGGCGCGCACGGTCCAGCTGCTCGAGCACCTCGCGCGCGCGGGAGGCATGCACAGCCTGCGTGACCTCCAGGTCGCGCTCGGCCATCCGAAGAGCAGCCTCCATGCCCTGCTGCGGACTCTGGTCGAGGCGGGCTGGGTGGAGTCCGACCAGACGGGGACCCTCTACGGCATGGGGCTGCGGGCCCTGTTGGTCGGGATGTCCTACATCGACGGCGACGAGACCGTCGCGCTCGCGTCGTCGTCGCTCACCTGGCTCGCCACCGAGACGTCCGAGACCATCCACCTCGCGCGCCTAGACGGGACCGACGTCGTCTACCTCGCGACCCGCGACTCCACCCACGAGCTGCGCGTCGTGTCCCGCATCGGGCACCGTCTGCCCGCCCACTCCACGGCGCTCGGCAAGGCGCTGCTCGCCGAGCGCAGCGACGAGGAGCTGAAGGCGCTGCTGCCGAAGCGGCTCGACGCGCTGACGCCGCACACGATCACGGACCGGGCCAAGCTCCTTGCGGACCTCGCCGAGACGCGCGAGCGTGGCTACGCGATCGACCGCCAGGAGAACACGTTGGGCTTGCGGTGCGTCGGCGTCGCGATCAGCCGGCACGGGCCGGCACGGGACGCGATCAGCTGCTCGGTCCCGCTCGCCCGGCTGGACGGCGAGCGTGAGACCGAGCTCGTCCGGCTGCTGCGCGCGGCCCGGGAGAGGATCACGCGCGAGAGCTGGTCGCTCGGGCCCGTGCGAGCCGAGGAGCATCTGACGCTCGGCGAAAGAGGCGGTCGGGCGTGAGCGTGATCCTCGTGACCGGAGCTGCGGGCCGGATCGGCCGCTACCTGCGCGCAGGACTGCCCGGCCTGGGCTTCGAGCTGCGCCTGCTCGACCGCGTGCCGATCGCCGGTCATCCCGAGGCGATCGTCGCCGACGTGCGCGACGGCGACGCCCTGCGTGCGGCGTGCGCGGGCGTCGACGCGGTCGTGCACCTCGCCGGTGCGGTGCGCCCGGACGACCCCTTCGACGAGGTCCTCTCGTCGAACGTCGAGGGGGCGTACCAGATGTTCGAGGCCGCACGCCATGCGGGGGTCGAGCGCGTCGTCTTCGCAAGCAGCAACCACGCGAACGGGTTCGCTCCGCTGTCGGCCGCCGGCGCTCCGGTCTCGGGCGACCGGCCCGACTCGTACTACGGGGTGTCGAAGATCTTCGGCGAGGCGCTCGGCCGCCTCTACGCCGACCGCTACGAGATGCGCGTCGCGTGCCTGCGGATCGGGTCGTGCTTCGACACGCCGAGCGCGCCGCGCATGCTCGGCAGCTGGCTCAGCCCGGGGGACGCCGTGCGCCTCGTCGCCGCGTGCCTGTCGAGCCCGGACCTCGGCTACGCGGTCGTGTACGGGATCTCGCGCAACACCCGGCGCTGGTGGGACCTCGGCCCTGCGGAGGCGCTCGGCTACGCGCCACAAGACGACGCCGAGGCGTATGCCCCGGAGGTGCTCGCCCCTTTCGGCGGCCAGGACCCGACGACGCCCGACGACCCGCAGGGCGGCGGGGCCGCGTGGCGGGCGAGGGACGCGGTCGCGCGGTGACCAGGATCGCCGAGGTCACGATCACCCCGGTCGCGTTCCGGGACCCTCCCCTTCTCAACTCGAACGGCGTCCACGAGCCCTTCGCGCTGCGCGCGATCCTCGAGTGCAGGACCGACGACGGGCTCGTCGGTCTCGGCGAGACCTACGGCGAGCTCGCGCACCTCGAGCGCCTGCGAGCGGTCGCGCCGCGGCTCGCCGGGCTCGACCCGTTCGAGCTGAACGAGCTGCACCGCCGGGTCGCGGAAAGCCTCGGCGAGGCGCCCCACGGTGGGCACTGGTCACGTGCGGTGGAGGAGACCTTCGGCGCCGTCGAGGTCGCGTTCTACGACATCGCCGGCAAGGCGACGGGACGCACGGTCGCCGAGCTACTCGGCGGCGCGGTCCGCGACGCCGTCCCCTACAGCGCCTATCTGTTCTACCGCTGGGCGGAGCACCCCGGGGATCCGGGCTACGAGCCCGACGCCTGGGGCGCCGCCCTCGACCCCGACGGCATCGTTGCCCAGGCGGCGCGGATGGTCGAGTCCTACGGCTTCACCTCGCTCAAGCTGAAAGGCGGGGTCTTCCCTCCCGACGAGGAGGTCGACGCGATCCACGCCCTGCGCGCAGCCTTCCCGGAGCACCCGCTGCGGATCGACCCGAACGCGGCCTGGTCCGTCCCGACCTCGCTCGCGGTCGCCCGGGCGCTCGACGGCGAGCTCGAGTACCTGGAGGACCCGACCGACGGGATCGCGGCGATGGCTGCCGTCGCAGCGGGGTCGTCGATGCCGCTCGCGACGAACATGTGCGTCGTCGAGATGGCGCACATCCCGCCGGCGGTCGAGCAGAAGGCGGTCGGGATCGTCCTCGCCGACCACCACTACTGGGGAGGGCTCAGCGGGTCACGGCAGCTGGCGGCCATCTGCGCGACCTTTGGCATCGGGCTGTCGATGCACTCGAACTCGCACCTCGGTATCAGCCTCGCGGCGATGACCCACCTGGCTGCGGCGACGCCCAACCTCGGCTACGCGTGCGACACGCACCGGCCGTGGCAGGCCGGTGAGGACGTGGTGGCTCCCGGCGTGCTCGAGTTCGAGAACGGCTCCGTGGCGCTGCCGACGGCGCCCGGGCTCGGGGTGGAGCTCGACCGGGACGCCCTCGGGGTGCTCGCCGAGCAGTACGAGCGCTGCGGGGTCCGCACGCGCGACGACACGGGCTACATGCAACGGTTCGACCCCGGGTATGTGCGCATGCGTCCCCGCTGGTGACCGGGCAGCGGGACCGGGCGCCGGTCGTGCGCCGGCACGGGTCGAGCCCACGAGGTCCCGGCGCGACCGTCGCGCCGCGGCACGGGTCTGCTGTCGTGCCGAGCAGAGATAAGGAGTCCTGACGTGGAGCATTTCCTGCGCGAGTCGTGGAGGTCGGGCCAGCCGGCCCTCGGGCTGTGGTGCACGGTCGGCAACACGCTGGTCGCGGAAGCCCTCGCCTCGGTCGAGCCCGACTACGTGTGCGTCGACATGCAGCACGGCAGCTCCTACGAAGGCAACCTCGTCGGGATGCTCCAGGCGGTGGAGGCCGGCGGGAGCTCGCCGGTCGTGCGGGTGCCGGAGAACAACCCCGCCTCGATCATGAAGGCGCTCGATGCCGGGGCCCGCGGGGTGATCGTCCCGCTCGTCGAAAGTGGCGAGCAGGCTGCACGCGCCGTCGAGGCGTGCCGCTTCCCGCCCTACGGGAGCCGGTCGTTCGGTCCGTTCCGGGCGTCGATCCACGCGAAGACCTCCGACCCGCGCGAGCTCGAGAAGGTCGCGTGCGTCGTGATGGTCGAGACGCGTGCGGGCATCGACCATCTCGAGGAGATCGTCGAGACCGACGGCCTGACGGCCGTCTACGTCGGTCCGTCCGACCTGAGCATCGCGCTCGGGCTCGCTCCGGGCTCGGTCGAGGATCCGGGGTTCGTCGCGGTGCTCGAGGAGATCCGGGCCGCCTGCGTCGCCCACGACGTCGTGCCCGGCGTCCACTGCTACGACGGCAGGACTGCCCGGCGGGCCGTCGAGCAGGGGTTCGGGATGGTCACCGTCGCGGTCGAGCTCCGGTCGCTGCGGGCGGCGCTCGGCCTCGAGCTCGCCGAGGCGCGATCGGCTGCGTTGCCGCTCGCGGTGCCTGCCGCCGACGCCCCCGCAGGGACGGTCGCGTGATGGTTGCGCTGCGCTTCGAGGCGAACATCTCGATCCTGTTCACCGAGCTCCCCCTGCTCGAGCGGCCCGCAGCCGCGCGGGCTGCGGGCTTCGACGCGGTCGAGCTCTGGTGGCCGTTCTCTGCTCCGGTTCCCGCGCCGGCCGAGCTCGACCGCCTGGGCGACGCGCTCGGCGAGGCAGGTGTCGCCCTCGTCGGGCTGAACTTCGACGGCGGCGACCTCGCGGCGGGCGAGCGGGGGCTGCTCTCGCTCGTCGACCCGGACTCGGGCGCCCGCTTCACCGACAACGTCGCCTGCGCGCTCGCCTTCGCGGAGTCCCAGGGCACGAGGGTGCTCAATGCCCTCTACGGCAACCGGGTCGAGGGGGTCGATCCGCGCGCGCAGGACGAGGTGGCGCGCGAGCGCCTCGCCTATGCGGCCGACGCGGCAGCCGGTATCGGCGCGCGCGTCGTCCTCGAGACCCAGAACCACCTCGACAGCCCCCTCTACCCGCTCGTCGACCCGGCGGACGCGGCCGCGCTCGTCGAGACGATGCGCTCGGGCGGGCACGACAACGTCGGCCTGCTGTGCGACTACTACCACCTCGCGATGGAGGGCTTCGACCTCCTCGGCTCCACCGATCGCTACCTGCACCTCATCGACCACGTCCAGCTCGCCGACGCGCCGGGGCGCCACGAGCCCGGCACCGGCGCGGTCGACTACCCCGCGGTGCTCGGCCACCTCGCCGGCGCCGGCTACCCGGGCTGGGTCGGCTGCGAGTACCGGCCGAGCGGCGCGAGCGCGGCGAGCTTCGGATGGATCGAGCGCCTCGCTGGCCTGGTGTCCGCGCTGGCAGAGGGCGGGGAGGGCGGCAGCCGGCAGCCGGCAGCCGGGAGTGGACCCGACGCAGGTCGCGCCGGGCTCGACGGACAGGAGGATGGTCGATGACGCAGGTCGGGTTCGTCGGGCTCGGGATCATGGGCGCGCCGATG
>DAHWHN010000030.1 GCA_027335685.1 Acidimicrobiaceae bacterium | reverse complement strand
CGATCGCGGCGTCCTCGTGCACGACGCCGAACGCCACCGCCTCGGCGCGCAGCGCCGCGCCGGCCGGGTCGGGCGGGCCGGGCAGATCGATCCCGAGCTCCTCGCCGGCCAGGACGCGCCGGTGCCGGCTCGATACCGGCTCACCGTCGAGGCGGACGCCGCCGCGTTCGACGAGCCGGGCCACCTCGGCGCGGGTCAGGCCCGTCACGGTGGCGACGACCCGGTCGACGCGCTCGCCGTCGAGGCTCGCCGGCACGACGGTCACCGGCAACCGGTCGCCGAGAGGAGGGTGCCCGACGCCCGTCACGCGCCGACCCGGTCGTGCGGGCCCGCCGCGAGGTGCGCGGCGCGCGCAGCTCGCGGGTGGCGCCAGTAGGACAGCCCGACGAGCACCGCACCGACGACGATCGCAGCGTCCGCGACGTTGAACGTCGGCCAGAAGCCGATCCGGACGAAGTCCACGACTGCGCCCCCCTCCCCGCGCAGCACGCGGTCCGCGAGGTTGCCGAGAGCGCCGCCGAGGACGAGCCCGATCCCGCACGCGGCGCTCCGGCTCGGCGCACCACGCGCGAGCTGCACGAGGAGCACGACGAAGACGGCGACGACGAGCACGATCGGCGTCGTGAGGCCGCTGCCGAGCGAGAAGGCGACCCCGCTGTTGAAGGCGAGCTCGAGGCTGATGGGGCCGACCACGTGGACGGGGCCGCCGGCAAGCCGAGCGAGCGCCCACGACGTCGTCGCCTGGTCGGCTGCGGCGACGACCGCCGCGACGGCGACGACGACGAGCAGCCGGGAGCGCCGACCGGCCCGCTGCGCGCCGCCGACCGCCGTCACCGTCGGGACAGCCCCCCGCTCTTGCAGGCGATGCACAGCCGCGCGTAGGGCAGGGCTTCGAGGCGGGCGCTCGGGATCAGCTCGCCGCAGTTCTCGCAGATCCCGTAGGTCCCGCGCTCGATCTTGCGCAGCGCGTCGTCGATCTCCTCGACCGCGGCGAGCGCCTGCGCGCTCAGCGCGAGGTCCCGCTCGCGGTCGACCGTGACGGTCCCGCCCTCGCCGGACTCCTCGTCGAACTGGATGTCGCCCGGCTCCATCTCCTCGATGAGCGACTCGGCCTCGGCGCGCAGGCTCTGCGCCTGGTCGACGTAGGTCGCCCGCTCCTCGAGAAGCAGCGCCCTCTGCCGCTCGATGAAGGCTGCGTCACCCGCGTAGCCGCGCGGCGCCGCAGCCGCCGGATCGCTCGAGGTCGCGGCCGCCGGCTCCTTCGGGGCCGCCCGCCGCGAGCGGCTCGGCTTGGCCGGAGCCGGGGCGTCGCCCACGGCTGTCGCGGCCGGGACGCCAGCGAGCGCGTCGGCACCTGCGGTCTCGCCGCTCGCGTCGGCGGAGGTCGTTGTGCGGGGCATCTGCTCAGCAGCTCCTCTCGGGACGAGAGCGCGCGACCCTAACCCATCGCCGGCCCGCAGTCGAGGCACCTCCGGTGCCGCCTCGGCCGGCTGGGCGGCGGGCGCGAGCTGCGCCGTCAGCGCGCACCGCGGCCTGCCGCCGAGCGGCCGGAGCTCCCGGCCCTGGCGAGGGAGTCGGCGAGGGCGGCGCGAACCGCCGTGACGTCGACCCCGCGTACGCGGAGCCGCTTCTCCCTGCTCTTGTCGCCGCGCACGAGCTCGACCTGGGACGGCGGGACGTCGAGCAGGTCCGCGACGAACGCGACGCAGGCCTCGTTCGCCCGGTTGTCCACCGGTGGCGGGGCGACGCGGACGTGGAGCGCGTCGCCGTGGCGGCCAGCGACACTTGCCCGGCCCGCTCCCGGCTGCACGTGGAGCCGGAGCACGATCGTGTCGAGCTCGGGTCCGGCGCCCGGAGCGGGGGTCGCAGGTGTCGTGGCGCGCGGCTCCACGTCGAACAGGTCGTCTGCCATGCCCGCATACTGTAGGGCCATGGACGACGACAGCCGGCCGGCCGGCTACCCGGAGGTCGCCGCGCAGCCGGACTACCCCGCGATGGAAGAGGCGGTCCTCGACTCCTGGGCGCGCGCAGACACCTTCGCACGCTCGGTCGCGCAGCGCGCCGGTGGCGACGAGTTCGTCTTCTACGACGGGCCGCCGTTCGCGAACGGCATGCCGCACTACGGCCACCTGTTGACCGGCTTCGTCAAAGACGCCATCCCCCGCTACCAGACCATGCGGGGCCGGCGCGTCGAGCGCCGCTTCGGCTGGGACTGCCACGGCCTGCCGGCCGAGGTGGAGGCCGAGAAAGAGCTCGGCGTCTCCGGGCGCCAGCGCATCACGGAGTTCGGGATCGGCCGCTTCAACGACCACTGCCGCACATCGGTCATGCGCTACGCGGCCGCCTGGGAGCACTACATCCGGCGCCAGGCGCGGTGGGTCGACATGGACGGCGCCTACAAGACGATGGACACGTCCTTCACCGAGAGCGTGCTGTGGGCCTTCAAGACCCTCTACGACCGGGGCCTTGTCTACGAGGGCTTCAAGGTGCAGCCGTTCTGCTGGGAGTGCGAGACGCCGCTGTCGAACTTCGAGACGCGCCAGGACGACGCGTACCGCGAGCGCGTCGACCCGGCGGTGACCGTCGGCTTCGACCTCTCCGCCGCCTCGAGCACCGGTGGCGAGGCGCCGGACGGCCCGGCGGCGGGCCTGCTCACCGGCGGACCGGTCCGGCTTCTCGCCTGGACCACGACGCCGTGGACGCTGCCGGCGAACCTCGCCCTCGCGGTCGGGCCCGACCTCGAGTACTCGGTCCTCGAGCTCGCCGGGATGCGGGTCGTGCTCGCGTCGGCCCGCCTCGAGCAGTACGCGCCCGACCTAGAGGGAGCGGAGCTGCTCGGCACCGTCCGCGGCTCGGCGCTCGTCGGACGGCGCTACGAGCCGCTGTTCGACTACTTCGCCGACCAGCCGAACGCGTTCGTCGTGCTCGCCGGCGACCACGTGACGACCGAGGAGGGGACCGGCATCGTCCACATGGCCCCGGGCTTCGGCGAGGACGACCAGCGCATCTGCGAGGCGAACGGGATCGCCGTCGTCTGCCCGGTCGACGACCGGGGGCGCTTCGACTCGACGGTCCCCGACCTCGCGGGCACCCAGGTCTTCGACGCGAGCCAGGTCGTCGCCGACCGGCTCCGGGCCTCGGGCCACCTGCTTCGCCACGAGGAGATCACGCACTCCTACCCGCACTGCTGGCGGACCGACACGCCGCTGATCTACCGCGCGGTCTCGTCGTTCTTCGTCGAGGTGACGGCTGTCAAGCAGCGGATGCTCGAGCTCAACCAGCAGATCGCCTGGTACCCGGGCCACGTGCGCGACGGCGCGTTCGGCAAGTGGCTCGAGGGCGCGCGCGACTGGTCGATCTCGCGCAACCGCTTCTGGGGTGCGCCCATCCCGGTCTGGAAGAGCGACGACCCGGCCTTTCCCCGCGTCGACGTCTACGGCAGCCTCGACGAGCTCGAGCGAGACTTCGGCGTCCGTCTCGCGGACCTCCACCGGCCGGCAGTCGACGCGCTCGTGCGCCCCAACCCCGACGACCCCTCGGGGCGCTCGACGATGCGCCGGGTCACCGACGTCCTCGACTGCTGGTTCGAGTCCGGCTCGATGCCCTTTGCCCAGCTGCACTACCCGTTCGAGAACGCCGAGAGGTTCGAGTCGCACTTCCCCGCCGACTTCATCTGCGAGTACGTCGGCCAGGCCCGTGCGTGGTTCTACAACATGCACGTTCTCGCCACCGCCTTGTTCGACAGGCCGGCGTTCTCGCACTGCATCGCGCACGGCGTCGTCCTCGGCGACGACGGGCGCAAGCTCTCGAAGCGCCTCCGGAACTTCCCGGACCCCGACGAGCTCTTCGCGCGCCGCGGAGCGGACGCGATGCGGTGGCACTTCCTCTCCTCTGCCGTGCTGCGTGGTCTCGACGTCGTCGTCGACGACGCGGCGATGGCCGAGCCGGTCCGCCAGGTCCTCAACCCGATCTGGAACACCTGGTACTTCCTCTCCCTCTACGGGCGGTCGGACGCGATCCGCGGCAGCTACCGCGTCGACCAGCAGGGCCTGCTCGACCGCTACGTGCTAGCGAAGAGCCGGGACCTCGTCGACGAGGTCGGCACCGCCCTCGACCTCTACGACCTGCCGGGCGCGACCGCGGCGGTCTCGAGCTTCCTCGACGCCTTGACCAACTGGTACGTGCGCCGCAGCCGCGACCGCTTCTGGCGCGCGCGCCGCGACGACGGCGGGCCGGAGGACGAGGACAAGCGCGACGCGTACGACACGTTGCACACCGTGCTCACCGTCGTCTGCAAGGTCACCGCACCCCTGCTTCCCCTGCTCGCCGAGCACGTCTACCGCGGGCTCACGGGCGAGGAGAGCGTGCACCTCGCCGACTGGCCCGACCCGGAGGAGCTACCCGGCGACGCCGCCCTCGTCGAGGCGATGGACCTCGCGCGCGCGATCTGCTCGGCCGGGCACTCGATCCGCAAGTCGCTCGGGCTGCGCGCGCGCCTGCCCCTGCAGCGCCTCACGGTCGCCTCCCCCTTCGCCGCGTCGCTCGCCGGCCTCGTCCCGCTGATCGCCCAGGAGCTCAACGTGAAACAGGTCGTCCTCCACGACGATCCCGGCGCCTTCTCCTCGCGCGCGCTCTCCGTCGTGCCGGCCGCGCTCGGACCCCGGCTCGGGGCTCGCACCCAGGAGGTGATCGGGGCGGTCCGGCGGGGCGACTGGTCCGAGACCGCCACCGGCGTCTCGGCGGGCGGGATCGCCCTCGAGGACGGCGAGTACGTCCTGCGCCTGCGGCCCGACGACGAGGCCGCAAGCCGGGTCCTGCCGGGAGAACGCGGCATCGTCGTGCTCGAGACGGCAGTCGGGCCGGAGCTCGCCGCCGAGGGCGCCGCACGCGACCTCGTCCGCATCGTCCAGCAGGCGCGACGGGACGCCGGCCTGCGGGTCGAGGACCGGATCGAGCTCGAGATCGGCCTCGACGCGGACATGCTCGCCGAGCTCGCACCCTGGCAGGACGACGCGAGCACCGGCGACAGCGCGAGCACCGGCGACAGCGAACCGCCACGCCGCTGGGAGCGCGAGGTCCGGGCGCAGACCCTCGCCGTGCCCGGCGGCGCGCTCGGCGCGCTCGCCACCCCGACGGCCGAGCCAGGATGGTTCGAAGCCACGGAGCCTCTCGGCGACGGGCGCAGCGTCGTCGTCCGGCTCCGCCGGCACGCCGCGGACCCCGGCTGATCCTCGCGAGCGGCGCTCGCCGGCACGGGCCGCGCCGGAGGCGGCGCCTCAGGCCGACGGCACCGACGAGGGGCCGTCCGGCGGACGGCCGGCCCCGCCCCGCCCGGTGGCCGGGCGGCGGTCGAGGCGCGCTGCGGCGGGGATGCGCGTGACCGGCTGGGTACGCGCGTCGGTCGTCGGCTGCAGCCCACCGCCTGCCGCCCAGCGCGCCCACAGCTCCTCGTCCGCCTCGATCGCGGGCGCGAGGCTCGACAGCTCGGCGGCACTGAACCGGCCGCGCTCGACGTCGGGCTCGTCCTGGGCCGCGGCGGTCGCCGCGTCGGCCGTGATCTCGGCCTCGACGTCGGGCAGCTCGCGCACGGTCGGGAGCACGGTCGTGTCCCCACCTCGTGACCCGCCCCCCTGCGGCGCCGGGTGCCCGGGACCCTGCCCCTCGGGCGGCTTCGGCGCGCGCCGGGGCGCAGGCTCGCGCCGCTCGGAGGCTCGCGCCGCCTCGGCCGCCTCGGCGAGCTCGCTCGGGACCGAGAGCGTCTCGTCGACGAAACGCAGCGCTGCGGCGAGCCCTTCGCTGAGCCGAGCCTTCTCGCTCTCGAGGAGCGACGCAAGGGATCGGATGCCGCCCTCCAGCCGCTCGTGCTCGCCTTCGAGACGGCCGATCCGCTCGCTCACCTCCCGCTCCGCGTCCTCGCGCATCCTGCGCACCGCCTCTTGGGCCTGGAGAAGCATCGCCTCGGCCTGTGACCGGGCCTCGGCGAGGAGCCGGTCGGCTTCCTCGCGCGCCTCGCTCACCGCGAGGTCGGCGGTCCGCTGGGCGAGCACGAGCATCTTGCGGATGCTCTCCTCGTCCGACGACGACGTGTCCTCGCGCCGGCTCGGCACGAGCGGCTCGCGCGCCGCGAGACGGGCGAGCTCGGCGTGCATCTCGTCGACGGCGACGGCGACCTTTTCGAGGAACTCGTCGACCTCGTCGGTGTCGTAGCCCCGTAGACGATCGCGGAACTCGACCTCGCGCAGGACCTTGCCGGAGATCTCCATGCGGGCATGGTAGCGCCGCGATGCACGCGATCCGTGGATACCCGGACGGCCCTGCGACCCCGGCGCAAGCCACCCGCCCGCACCGGCTCCGGCCGCGTCTCGCCGGGGATCTGCTCGGATCCCCCGGCGGTCAGCGCACCTGCAAGACGCTCAGGAGGACCTCGAGGGCGAAGAACAGCACGAGCGGCGAGAGGTCGATCGCGGCCCCTCCCACGCGCAGCGGCGGCAGGATCCTGCGGATCGGCGTGAGCACCGGATCGGTGACGCGCGCGAGCTGGTGCACGACCTTGGCCCAGGGCGACCACGGGTTCATCGGGAACCACGACAAGATGAGCCGTGCGAACAGCAAGACGATGTAGGCCTGGATGAGGTCGACGACGATGCGCAGGATCACCGTTGACCATCCTTGCATCGTTGGCGTGCTCGTGGCATCGCAGGCTCGTCCGTCGGGCTCAGGAGTGGAACAGCCCGCGCTCTTGCAGGCGCATCCGCTCCTCCGGGGAGACCTCGACGTTCGAGGGCGTGAGGAGGAACACCTGGTCCGCGACCTTCTCCATCGACCCGCCGAGGGCGTAGGTGAGGCCCGAGCAGAAGTCGATCATCCGTCGCGCGAGGTCCCGCTCGGAGAGCTGGAGGTTGACGATGACCGGGTGGCTCTGCTTGACGAGGTCGCCGATCTCCTGGGCGTCAGGAAAGCGCGCCGGCGCGACGACGTGCACCTTCGCGGTCGACGGCCGCGCGCCGCCGAGCGGCCGGATCGGCGCGCCTGCGTGCGGCGCGCTGACGGGCTCGCGCGTCGGCGCGACGAGCGGCCGGACGGTGCCTCCCGGCGTGCCCGGGCCCGGCCGCTCGGCCGGCTCGTCGTAGTCGAGATCGGGGTACGCCGCGTGCGCGAAGCGCGCCGGCACCCGCTCGTCGACCTCGTCGTACTCGTCACCGTAGAGATCGTCGTCCTCGACGTCCTTCAGACCGAGATAGCCGAGTGCCTTGTCCATGAACGATGCCATCACTGCCCTCCTGAGCCGACCCTATTGTGGCACCGACGCAGGGTGCGGGCGCGGACCGAGCAGCGCCCGTCCGACGCGCACCATCGTCGAGCCGTTCGCGACCGCGACGTCGAGGTCGTCGCTCATCCCCATCGACGCCTCGGCGAGGCCGAGCTCGGCGACGAGGGACGCGACGCGCGCGAATGCCGCCGCGACGCGGCCGTCGGACGCGCCACCTGCCGGGGCGACCGTCATCAAGCCGGCGACGTCGAGCCCGTAGCCGCGCAGGGCGTCGACGAGCGGCTCGACCTCGTCAGGCGCGACGCCGCCGCGCCCGGGCGCGCCCGTCGTGTCGACCTCGACGAGAACCCGCGCTCCCGGCGCGGCGCGGGCGATGGCCACGCCTTCCTCGGCGCGGTCCACGCTCTGCCAGAGCCCCACGACGGGCGCGAGACGGCGGACCTTGTTGCGCTGGACAGCCCCGAGGTAGTGCCACGAGCCGCCGAGAGCACGGGCTTTGCCGAGGAGCTCGTCCGCGTAGTTCTCGCCGAGGTCGAGCACGCCCGCGGCGCGGACGACCTCGGCCGCATGCACGTCGAAGCCCTTCGTCACGGCGACGATCCGGACACGTTCGAGGTCCCCGCCGGCGACGGCGATCCGCGCCCGCACCGCCTCGAGCCTGCTCCGGACCTCCTCGAGCGCCGGGACCGTCGACGACCGTCTTGCCGGCGCGTCGGGCCGGTCGCTCACGAGCGCCGACCTGTCGGCTCGCGCCAGACCGCGAGGGCGTGGCGACCGGCGTCGGCCCGCGCCCGGTGGGAGAACCACCGGCCGTCACAGACGGTGCAGCCGCCGGGGTCGGCCTCGAGATCACCGACGAGCCGGGCCCCCGCGTCGTCGAGGGCCAGCCGCACGCCCTCCACGAGGTCGAGCGCCGGGGAACCGGCGGCGGTGACTGCCCGTACGCTCGGCCCGAGGTGCTCCGCGACCCGCTCGAGGTCCTCCTCGCCGAACTCATAGCACGGCGCGTGGGCGCACGGGCCGAGGACGGCCACGACGTCGGTCGCACCGAGCGACCGCATCGCCTCGACGGTGCGTCCGAGCACACCGCCGACCAGCCCGCGCCACCCGGCGTGCGCGACTGCGACGACGCCGTCGGGGCTCGCGAGCCCGACGAGCGCGCAGTCTGCGCCGAGGACGGCGACACAGGCCCGTTCCGAACGCGTCACGATCGCGTCCGCGTCGGCGGCGAGCGGACCGGTCGCCTCCTCGACGACAGCGACCGCGCAGCCGTGCACCTGGCGGACGAAGGTCCACGGGCGGTCGACGAGCGACCGGTGGTCGAGCCCGAGACCTGCCCCGCTCCCTCCGGTTGCACGCCACGGGCTCGCGTCGCCCGCGCTGCGCGACGTGACGAGGACCCGTGCGTCGGTACCGGGCAGTCCGATGCCCGGCGCGCCGCTACTTGAGGAAGGACGGGACGTCGAAGTCGTCGTCACCGATATCGAGGTCGTCGTCGCCGACCGCGAAGACGTCCACCGGGCCCGCCGCCGGTGGGCGGGGCGCGAGCGCCTCGGCCCCCGGGCGGTCCGGCGCCGGCTCGGGCGCGCGCACGCGTCCGGGAGCGCCCGACGGCCTCTCCTCCAGCCGGTCGAAGCCGGCGGCGATGACCGTGACGCGCACCGAATCGCCGAGGGCCTCGTCGATGACGCTGCCGAAGATGATGTTCGCGTCGGGGTGCGCGACGGCGTGGATCGTCTCGGCGGCTTCGTTCACCTCGAACAGCCCGAGGTTGGGACCGCCGGCGATGTTCAAGAGGATCCCGCGCGCGCCCTCGATGGACGCCTCGAGGAGCGGGCTCGTGATGGCGTGCTTCGCCGCGTTGACGCCGCGGTCGTCGCCCGACGCCGTGCCGATGCCCATGATCGCCGTGCCGGCATTGCTCATGACCATCTTCACGTCAGCGAAGTCGGTGTTGATGAGGCCCGGCACGTTGATCAAGTCGGTGATCCCCTGGACGCCCTGGAGCAGCACCTCGTCGGCCATCTTGAACGCGTCGACCATCGTCGTCTTCGCGTCGGCGAGCGAGAGCAGGCGCTCGTTCGGGATGATGATCAAGGTGTCGACCGCCTCTTTCAGGCGCTGGATGCCCTGCTCTGCCTGGACGGACCGGCGCCGGCCCTCGAAGGCGAACGGCCGCGTCACGACGCCGATCGTGAGGGCGCCGAGACGCTTCGCGATCTCGGCGATGACCGGGGCGCCGCCCGTGCCCGTGCCGCCACCCTTGCCGGCCGTGATGAAGACCATGTCGGCCCCTTTCAGGACCTCCTCGATCTCCTCGAGGTGCTCCTCGGCCGCCGCGCGGCCGACCTCGGGGTCGCTTCCCGCACCGAGCCCGCGCGTCAGCTGGCGCCCGATGTCGAGCTTGATGTCCGCCTCGCTCATCAACAACGCCTGCGCGTCGGTGTTGACGGCGACGAACTCGACCCCGCGTAGACCTGCGTCGATCATGCGGTTGACGGCGTTGACACCGGCTCCGCCGACGCCGACGACCTTGATCACCGCTATGAAGCTCTGCGACGCGCCGCTCATCTCAGACCCGCCTCTCTGCATCGAGCTTGGTGGGCACCAGGCCCGCCGCCGCCGGCAGACGGCGCTGTCGCCCGGACTGGCGTGTCCAACAGCGCACAACAGTACCGGACGCGACCGCCCCTACTGGATGCACGCCACCGCACGGCGCTAGCTCCCGAGCTCCAGAGCAGGCGGCTGGAGCACCTCAGCGACCGGAACGCCCAGACCATAGGGCGGGCGGCTCAGAAGGTCAAGACCGGGTCGGCCGGAACACGCAGGTCGATTGTTACAATCCCCCGCAGCGCGACCCGGTCGAGCACCGTCGTGAGCGCCGTCATCTTCGCGGAAAGCGCCGTCGGCGGCCCGAGCTCGACCCTCTGGCCCGTCACGAGGTCGAGCTCGACTTGGCCGCCGGTGGCGCCGGCGACGCGGGCGACGCGCGGCACGAGAGCCTCGGGCAGGTCACCAGCGACCTCGACGAGGGCGTCGTCGCGCCGCGGCAGCCACGCGCCAGGCGGAGTCGGCGTGACACCCGTGACAAGGGGGAGGGCGCCGACACGCACCGCCGTGTCCTCGAGGACCCGGCCCGTCGGGTCGACGAGGGCGTAGATGCCCGGTGCGACGGGGACCTCCGCGACGGGCACGCGCTCGGTCACGACGACGTGGACGCTCGAGGGCCAGCTGCGCGTCACGACCGCCCGGGCGACCCACGGCAGGCGCCGCAGGTCGGCCTCGTCGGCTCCGGGCCGGACGTCGATGAGGGGGGGGTGACGGTCGAGCCCGGTCACGCGCAGCACCGCCGCGCGTCCCGTGCGGCTCGCCCCCGTGACGGTCACGTCCCGCGCCGCGAACAGCGGCGAGTGGAGGGCGACGAGCGCGAGCACCACGACGAGGGCGACGCCGGTGACGGCGACGAGACGACGCAGGCGGCGGCGGCCCGCCCGCCTCTGCACCTCCACCCTGCGGGCACGCAGCCGCGCGTCGCCGTGCGGCGCGGAGGCCGCGCCCGCGGCCGGGCGGGCCGTCCTCGGCGTTGTCGCCGCCGTCACCGGACCGCTCCGACGATGCGCAGCTCGGTCTCGAGCGAGATCCCGCAGCGGCGCTCGACCTCGTCACGGACGAGGTCGACGAGGGCGAGCACGTCGTCGGCCGAGCCACCGGCGTCGGCCTGGATGAAGTTCGCGTGGCGCGGCGAGACGACGGCCGAGCCGAGGCGCCGGCCCTTCAACCCGCACGCCTCGACGAGGCGGCCCGCGGAGTCCCCCGGCGGGTTCGTGAACACCGAGCCGGCGTTGTGCCCGCCGGGCTGGTTCGCGCGCCGCCACGCGACGATCGACGCGAGCTCCGCAGAGCTGACTGCGGGGTCCCCGGGCTCGCACTGCAACGTCGCCTCGAGGACGATCTCGGCGGCACCGACGCTCGAGCGCCGGTAGCCGAAGGCGAGGTCTTCAGCGGCGACGACCCGGTCGTGGCCCGTCGCGAGGTCGACGATCCGGGCCGACGTGAGACGCTCGTGCGTGGAGGAGCCGTGCCCGCCGGCGTTCATGCGCACCGCACCGCCGACCGTCCCCGGGATCCCGACCGCCCACTCGAGCCCGGAGAGCCCGCCGGCCGCGCTGCGGCGCGCGAGGACCGGGTAGGGGCACGCGCCGCCCGCGACGACCCGGGCGGCGGGACGGTCCAGGCGTAACGACGCGAAGCTCGGGCCGAGCACGACTGCGAGCCCGGCAAAGCCGCTCTCCGCGACGAGCAGGTTCGACCCGTTGCCGACGACGAGGACCTCGACGCCGCTCGCCGTCACCGCGCGCACGACGGACTCGAGCTCGGCCTCGCCGGCGACCTCGACGAGCAGCGCCGCCGGCCCGCCGACGCGGTAGGTCGTCCGGGGTCCGAGCGGCTCGTCGTGCCGGGCGAGCGGCCCGAGCAGGCGCGCCGCCAGGTCGAGGGCATCGGCATGCGCCCGTGCGGGTGCGGGCTGCGTCACCGGTGCCCAGCCGGCGCGCGCCGCGTCGGCCCGCCGGCGACCAGGAGCCTCACGAGAGCTCCGCGACGAGGTCGTCGGCGAGTGTCGTGATGTCGCCCGCACCGAGCGTGAGGCAGCAGTCCCCCGGCTCGAGCAGGTCACGGAGGTACCCGAGGAGCTCGTCCCGTTCGGGCAGGTAGGCCGCGCGCGTCTCGGGGTGCGCGTCGAGCACGGCGTCGAGAACGAGCTTGGCCGAGACGCCCGGTCGGGGCGCCTCGCCGGCGGGATAGACGCCGGCGACGACGAGGACGTCGGCGTCGGCGAACGCGTCCGCGAAGTCCGTCGCGAGCGCAGCGAGGCGCGAGTACCGGTGCGGCTGGAACACGCAGACGACACGGCGCCAGCCACCACGTCGCGCGGCCGCGAGCGTCGCCGCCACCTCGCCGGGCAGGTGCGCGTAGTCGTCGACGAACGTCACGCCGCCGGCCTCGCCCCGGAACTCGAACCGGCGCGCGACGCCGGCGAATCGGGCGAAGGCATCCGTCGCGACCGAGACGTCGACGCCGAGGTGGCGGGCGGCGGCAAAGGCAGCCGAGGCGTTCAGCGCGTTGTGGGCTCCGGGGACCGGGAGGCGGAGCTCGCCGACGGGCTCGCCGTGGAGCACGAGCGTGAACTCGATGTCGCTCCGGCCCCCCCGGAAGTCGACGATGCGCAGGTCCGCTGCGGGCGAGAAGCCGTAGCCGAGCGCGCCCGCCGGCGCGAGCGACCGGGCCACGGCGTCGTCTGCGCAGACGATCGCGACGCCCCCGGCACCGGCGAGGAAGCGGCGAAAGGCCCCGTGCAGCGCGTCGATCGTGCCGTAGTGGTCGAGGTGGTCCGGCTCGACGCTCGTGACGACGGCGATCTCGGGCCGGAGCTCGAGGAAGGTCCCGTCGCTCTCGTCGGCCTCGACGACGAGCCACTCGCCGGCGTCCCAGACCGCGTTCGTGCCGATCTGGTTGACGTCGCCGCCGATCAGGAACGACGGGCGGAGCCCGGCTGCGACGAGCACGAGGGCGAGCATCGAGCTCGTCGTCGTCTTGCCGTGCGTGCCCGAGACGGCGATCGAGCGGCGCAGCGCGGCGATCGCAGCGAGCACCTCGGCTCTCGTGAGCACCGGCACGCCGAGACGGCGTGCTGCGGTCACCTCGGGGTTGTCGGCGGGGATGGCGCTCGAGAGGACGACCACGTCCGCCCCGGCGACGTTGTCCGGGGCGTGCCCGACGTGGACCCGCGCCCCGAGGGTCGCGAGCCGGTCCAGGGCTGCACCGTGCTTGAGGTCGCTCCCGCTCACCTCGTCGCCCATCGCGAGCAAGACGGCGGCGATCGCGATCATGCCCGCACCGCCGATGCCGACGACGTGGACGTGGTGCCGCCCCGTCAGGTCGAGACCGCTCACGCCCGCCCCTCCTCGCGCCGCGGCTCCAAGCCGCCACCGCCACCGCCACCGCCACCTCGACCGCCACCGCCATCGGCGTCTTCGCCGGTCGCGATCGCCCGCCGCGCGGCGGCGTCGGCGGCGAGAGCGGCGATGCGCCGGGCGGCATCCCGGCGGCCGAGAGCGCGCGCCGAGGTCTCGAGAGCGGCGAGCTCGGCCCGGTCGCCGGCGAGCCGCTCGACGATCGACACGAGCCGCTCCGCCGTGCAGCGCGCGTCGTCGAGCACGAGCGCCGCGCCGCGGGCCGCGAGGCTCTGCGCGTTGTGCCGCTGGTGGTCCGACGGCGCGCCGGGGAGGGGGACGAGCACCGCCGGGACACCGGCCACAGTGACCTCCGCCACCGTCGAGGCGCCCGCTCGGGCGACGAGCAGGTCGCACGCGGCGAGGACGGTCGCCATGTCGTCTTCGTAGGCGACCAGCCGGTAGTCGAGCACGCTCGTCGCGGCCGGCGACGGGGCGATCCCGAGAGCACGGACCGCCTCGCCGACGACCTCGGCGTTACGGGTCCCGCAGACGTGGTAGATGGTGAAGCGGCCGTCGCCGCGCAGCGCGAGGGCGAGCCCGACCGCCGCGTCGTTGAGCGTCCGCGCGCCGAGCGAGCCTCCGGTGACGACGACGACGAACCGGCCGTCGTCGATCCCGAGCGCTTCGCGGGCCGCTCTCCGCCCCGCGGGGCTCCGGTCGACGGCGAGGATCTCGGGGCGGACCGGCGCACCGGTGACCACGGTCCGCGGCAGGCCGGTGCCCGGCAGGGCGACGGCACTCGCCACCGCGAAGCGCGCGACGAGGCGGTTGGCGACACCGGGGACCGAGTCGATGTTCACGACGACGACGGGTATCGCGAGCAGGCGGGCGGCGAGCGAGCACGGCACGCTCGCATAGCCGGCCACCGCGACGACGACCGCGGGGCGGTGCCAGGCCACGAGGGCGACGGCCCGCACGAGCGCGACGGCGAGCTCCGCGGCCGTCACGAGGTTGCGCAGGCTCGGGCGGCGCTCGAGGCCTCGGCCCGGCAGCAGCGTCACCGAGAAGCCCGCGGCCGGCACGAGCCGGCCCTCCATGCCGCGCGTGGACCCGACGAAGTGGATGCCCCCGGGCTCGTGACCGGCATCTACGAGCGCCCGAGCGATCGCGAGCGCCGGCGAGACGTGGCCGGCGGTGCCCCCGCCGCTCACGATGACGTCGTAGCGGCGGCGGGTCGCGCTCATCGACGCCCTCCGGCGTCCGGACCGGTGCGCGGCGCGCGTCGCCGTGCCGCCGTCGGTGGGACCCGTCCCGACCGCACGGGCTGCGCCGGACCCGTCGGACGGTCCGTGGCCGGGCGCATAGAGGCCGGGCGCATAGAGGCCGGGCGCGCGGGAGCGTGGCTGCGCCGTGCGGCGACCCGCGGCCGGGCCGGTGCCGTGGCCGCCGCGGCGCGTCGGAGCGGACGGTGCCGACGCGCCGGTCCGGTCGTCGCGATCCCGGACACCCGGTTCGGGTGCAGGGCGACGTTGACGAGCAGGCCGCACGCGGCGAGCAGGACGACGAGGGAGGAGCCACCGGAGGAGATGAACGGCAGCGGGATCCCCGTCTCGGGCAGCGCGCCGACGACCCCGCCGATGTTGATCATCGCCTGGCAGACGATCCAGCAGGTGGCCGCCGCTGCGAACAGGCAGGCGAAGCGGTCCTGCGTGCGTGCGACGACGCGGATCCCGACCCAGCCGAGGCTTGCGAAGGCGACGACCACCCCGACCGTCCCCGCGAGCCCGAGCTGCTCGCCGACGACGGCGAAGACGAAGTCGGTCTGCGCGTTGGGCAGCCACCCCCAGATCGCAGCCGATCCGCCGAGCCCCGCACCCGAGACGTGCCCGGAGCCGAGGGCGACGAGGGACTGCACGACCTGGTAACCCGATGTCGCCGCGTGGCCGAAGGGGTTGAGGAACGAGAGCAGGCGCGCGCGCCGGTACGGCGCAGCGAGGGCGACGATGCCGCCTCCGGCCGCGGCAAAGGCCCCGACGGACACGAGAAGGCGCCGGTGCACGCCGGCGACGTAGAGCACACCGAAGGTCGTGCAGACGAGCACGACGGCCGTCCCCATGTCGGGCTGGGCGAGGATGAGCACCGCGAGGACCGCGAGGACGGTCATGGCGGGGCGGACGAGGTCGCGTTTGGGGTCCGGCGCGCCCTCGCGCCGCGCCACGATGTCGGCGAGGAACAAGCAGAAGACGAGCTTGGTGAGCTCGGACGGCTGGAGCGTGAACGGCCCGACGCCGATCCAGCGGCTCGAGCCTCCGGCCGTCTTGCCGAGCCCGGGCACGAGCACGGCGAGCAGCAGCAGGGTCGCGCCCCCGAGCAGCGGCGCGACGAAGCGGCGCAGCCGTCCGACGTCGAGACGCGACCCGACCGCGAAAGCCAGCCCGCCGAGGACGGTCCACATGGCCTGGTGCTCGAAGAGCGACCACGGCGAGCCGTAGTCGGCGATCGAGGTGACCGACGACGAGGCGAGGACCATCACGAGCCCGAAGGACGCGAGACCCCAGACGAGCGCGCGCAACCGGTTCGCATCGCGGCGGGCGAGCTCGTCGCGCGCGGCCGCGCCCGCCGGCACCGACCCGATCGCCTGGAGGGCCGCGAGCGCGCGCGTCGTGCGCCGGCTAGAGGCCGGCGGAGCGTCGTCGCGGACGAGGCGCAGCTGGGGTGCGGCGACGGCCACGTCAGCGCGCCGCCACGCCGGGGCCGAGCGCGCGGACCGCGCGGGCGAAATCGGCGCCCCGCTCCTCGTAGGAGCCGTACCAGTCGAACGAGGCGCAGCCCGGCGAGAGCAGGACGGCGTCGCCGTCGCGTGCGAGGCCTGCAGCCGCCGCGACGGCCTCGTCCATCGACGCAGCGACCACGACGGGCCAGTCGGGCGCGAACGCCCGCTCGATGTCGGGCGCGGACTCCCCGATCGCGACGACCGCGCGCAGGCGTGTCCCGCCGAGCGCAACCGGTCGTGCCCGGTCGTCGCCTGCGTCCCCCGGGCCCGGATCCTCGCCTGCCAGGCGGCGCAGGTGGGCCGGGATCGCGCCGAGATCGAGGCCCTTGTTGCGACCGCCTGCGACGAGCACGACCGACGTGAAGCCGGCGAGCGCGGCGAGGACGGCCGAGGGTGTCGTCGCCTTCGAGTCGTCGTAGTAGTCGACGCCGTCGACGCGACCGACGAGCTCGACCCGGTGCGGCAGCGGCCCCTGGCTTGCCAGGGCCCGGGCGCACGCGAGCGGATCCGCCCCGAGGCTCGTCGCGACCGCGAGAGCGGCGAGGGCGTTCGCGCGGTCGTGCGGGAGGTCACGCACGAGGTCGGCACGGCGTGCGAGGACGGCTCCGCCGGGCCCGACGAGGCCGTCTCCCGCGCACCGGAAGTCTCCCGTGTCGAGGCCGAAGGTGACGAGGCGGCTCCGGACACGGCGCGCGCGGGAGGCGACCTCGGCGTCCTCCGCGTTCGCGACCGCCACGTCGCTCACGTCCTGGTTCGCCCAGATCCGCTCCTTCGCCGCGGCGTAGGACGCGAGGTCTCCGTGCCAGTCGAGATGGTCCTCGGCCAGGTTGAGCCAGGCGCCGACCACGGGACGGAAGGTGCTCGTCAACGCGAGCTGGAACGACGACACCTCCGCGACCACGACGTCGAGCCCGGCCTCGACCATCGCCTCGACGAGGGGATAGCCGATGTTCCCCGCGGCCCGGGCGGCGATCCCGGACTCGGCGAGCATCGCTGCGACGAGCGACGTGACGGTCGTCTTGCCGTTCGTGCCGGTCACCGCGGCGATCGGCGGACCGCCCAGGCGGTAGGCGAGCTCGATCTCGGAGACGACCGTCCCCGGCGGCGCGAGCGCCATCACCGGGTGCGTCGGCGGCACGCCTGGGCTCACGACGACGAGGTCGGCCTGTGCGGCGAGCGCGCCGAGCTCCGCCTCGGCCGGGTTGGCGACGAGCTCGACACCGAGATCGCGGGCTGCGCGCCGGGCTGCGGTCGACGGCGCGTCGTCGACGGCGACGACCTCGCAGCCGCGCGGCGCGAGCACACGCGCGACGGCGGCACCCGTGCGTGCGAAGCCGACGACCAGGACGCACCGGCCCACGCCAGCGAGCCCGTCGGGAGTGGACGCGCTCATCCGTGCGGCCGGACGCCGAGGAAGTCGGCGTAGAACACGCCGAGACCGAGACCGCCGCAGAGCGCGGCGAAGATCCAGAAGCGCACGATGACCGTCGTCTCCGGCCAGCCGCCGAGCTCGAAGTGGTGGTGGAGCGGCGCCATGCGGAAGACCCGCGTATGGAAGACCCGGAAGCTGAACACCTGGATCACGACGGACAACGTCACGACGAAGAACAGCCCGCCGATGATCGGCAGCAGCAGCGCGACGTTCATCTCGAGGGCGAGGCACGCGAGCCCGGTCCCGATCGCGAGCGAGCCCGTGTCGCCCATGAAGATCCGCGCCGGCGCGGCGTTCCACCAGAGGAAGCCGACGCATGCACCCGCCATCGAGACCGCGGCCACCGCGAGGTCGATCGCGTGATCGCGGGGGATCCGGTAGATCGGAAACTGGCGGTACTGCCAGTAGCCGATCAGGGCGATGCACGTGCAGACGATGCCGGACGACCCCGCCGCGAGACCGTCGAGGCCGTCTGTCAAGTTGACCGCGTTCGCCTCGCTCACGATGACGAAGACCGCCCAGACGATCCACAGACCCGCGCCGAGCTCGATGCCGGGCACGTCGTAGCGCGAGAAGGCGAGCGCCGTCCCGGAGTGCGCCCAGTAGACCGACCCGGCGGCGAACGCGACGGCGAGCAGGACCTGCAGGCCGAACTTTGCCCGCTTGTTGAGGCCGAGGCTGCGCCGCTTGCGGACCTTCAGCCAGTCGTCCGCGAGTCCGATGCCACCACCGAGGACGCATGCGGCGACGACGAGGAACCCCGGGACGCTGAACGCGATGTGGGTGCCGACGTGGCCGAGCACGTAGCCCGCGACGATCGCGACGATCATCGCGATGCCACCCATGGTCGGCGTTCCTGCCTTGATCTGGTGGATCGCAGGGCCGTCCTCGCGGATCTGCTGGCCGATACGGCGGCGGGTGAGGGACCGGAGCAGCAACGGCGTGCCGAACCCGGCGACGAGGATGGCGACCCCACCGGCTGTGAAGATGGCGATCACGACGCCTCCCGACCGGGAACGCCCGCGGACCACACGGGCAGAGCCCGACCCTGGGCCACGAGGGCGTCGCGCACGACCTCGCGGTCGTCGAAGTGGACGACCGTCTCGCCGGTCTGCTGGGTCGTCTCGTGCCCCTTGCCGGCGACGACGACGACGTCGCCGCGACGGGCCGCCCGGATCGTCGAGGCGATCGCGGCCCGGCGGTCGAGCTCGACCCGGCAGGCGGTCGTCGCGTCGACGCCGGCCCGGACCTGCGCGGCGATCACCGCCGGATCCTCGCCCCTCGGGTTGTCCGAGGTGAGCACGACGACGTCGGCGAGGCGCGAGGCGACGGCGCCCATCGCGGGCCGCTTGCCCTGGTCGCGGTCGCCGCCGGCGCCGAAGACGACGAGGAGCTGCGCGGTCCGCGCTCCGGCGTCGCCGTGGGCAGGCACCGCGGCGCAGAGCCTGCGGGCGGCGACGAGGAGCTGCTCGAGTGCCGCCGGGGTGTGCGCGAAGTCGACGACGACCGTGACGCCGTCGAGGCTCTCGATGGTCTCGAACCGTCCAGGGACCCCACCGGCCACGCTCAGGCCGACGGCGATCACGTCGTCGGCGATCCCGAGCGCGCGCGCCGCCGCTGCGGCCGCGAGCGCGTTCTCGACGTTGACGACGCCGCCGAGGTGGATCTCCACCGGCTGGCCAGCGAGCTCGAAGCGGCTCGAGGTCGGGCCGAGCTCGAGGCCGCGCGCGTCCGCGAGCGTGTAGCCGACGACGTCCGCGCCGCGCCGCTCGGCGAGGCGGCGGCCGTAGGGGTCGTCGAGGTTGACCACGGCGACCGCCGAGCGATCCGGCTCGAACAGCAGCGACTTCGCGGCGAAGTACGACTCCATCGTGACGTGGTAGTCGAGATGGTCCTGGCTCAGGTTCGTGAACACCGCCACGTCGAAGCAGATGCCGTCGACCCGTCCCTGGACCAGGGCGTGGCTCGTGACCTCGAGCGCAACGGCCACCAGTCCGTCGTCCCGGAAGGCGGCGAGGGACCGCTGGAGATCGGGCGACTCCGGCGTCGTGCGCGGCCCGTCGAGCGTGCCGACGACGCCGGTCGGCCAGCCCTGGCGCTCGAGGATCGAGCGGACCAGGTAGGTCGTCGTCGTCTTGCCGTTCGTTCCGGTGACGCCGACGGTGCGCAGGGCGCTCGCAGGGTCGCCGAAGAGCTCGCACGCGGCACGCGCCATCGCGGCGCGTGCCGCGCCCGGGCCGACGACGAGCTGCACCGCGTCGCGCGCGCCGTGCACGGAGTGCTCGCAGATGAGCGCGACGGCTCCCGCCTCGACCGCGCTCCCTGCGAAGTCGTGCCCGTCCACCCGGCCACCGGGGATGCAGCAGTAGAGCGCGCCGGGCGTCACCGCGTCGTCCCGGTACACGACGTCGCGGACCTCGACCCGGCTCGGGTCACCGAGGACGGCGATCGGGCCGACGCGCTCGGCGAGGCGCGTCAGTGGCACCGGACGCGCCGGGACCCGGCCGGCTGGAGCCGGGCCGACCGGCGGGCGACCGTCGACGAGCTCGCCTGCCTTTGCCTCGCCGCCACCTGTCGGAGTGTGCACGTCGGTCCTCACGCGCCGTTGCAGATCGACGGAGCCGCCTGGCTCTGGTTGTCGACGCCGGGAGGAACCGGGATCCCGTAGTGGCGCAGCGCCCAGCTCATGATCTTCGCGAAGACCGGCGCCGACACCGAGCCACCGTAGATCGGCTGCGGGTGGTTCAGCACGACGATGCCGCTGAGCTGCGGCGCCTGGGCCGGCACGAAGCCCACGAACGTCCCGTTCCAGTCGCCGGGCACGTAGCCGAGCCCCGTCGGATCGGGCACCTGGGCCGTGCCGGTCTTGCCCGCCACGACGTAGCCCGGGACCCGTGCGCAGACCGCCGTGCCGTCCTGGACGACGCCTTCGAGCATCGGCGTGATCGTCCGCGCCGTGCTCTGCTCGACGACCCGGTGCTCGGCGGGGTGGACGGCGAGGTGCTCGATGCCGCTCGGCGAGACGGTGCCTGCCACGAGGTGCGGCGTGACGAACTCGCCGCCGTTCGCGACGGTGTTGAACGCGTCGAGCACCTGCAGGGCCGTCACGGCCTCGCCGGTGCCGATCGGTATGGACCCGAGCGACGAGCCGTACCAGGTCGCCGGCGTGCCGATGATCCCCGGCGACTCGCCGGGCCAGCCGAGACCTGTCACGCTCCCGAAGCCGTACGCGCGCAGCGCGTCGTAGAGGCGCTGGGGACCGAGCAACCGGGAGATCTCGATCGTGCCGATGTTCGACGACTGGGCGAGGATCTGCGAGGCCGGCATCGGCATCGTGGGGTGGAACTCGGCGTCTTGGAACCAGTAGCCACCGATGTCGAGCTCGAACGGCACGGTAAAGACGGTGTTGGGCGTGATCAGGTGGTCCTGGAGCGCGAAGGAGAACGTTGCGATCTTCATGACCGACCCCGGCTGGTAGACGGCCGTCACGGCGAGGTTCGAGGGTGCGGGAGCGATCGCCCCCTTCGCCGTCCGGACGAGGTCGACGTCCGCGAGCAGCGCGCCCGTGTGGACGTCCTCGACGACCGCGATGCCACTGTGCGCCCCGGTCGCGCGCATCTCGGCCGTGACGTCGGCAGTCGCGACCGCCTGGAGCGGCTCGTCGAGGGTGAGGACGACCGACGAGCCGTCGTGGGGACGTCGCACGTCGACAGCCGGTGCAGGCAGAGGCTGGCCGGCCGCGGACTCCGGCAGCACCTCGCTGCCGGACCGCCCTGCGAGCACCGAGTTGTCGAGGTACTCGATCCCCGCGTCGCCCCCACCCGCCGCGTACGTGCCGCCGAGCACGGGCTGGAACAGCGTCGGGTCGAGGTCGGTGCGGACCTCGTCCGGCAAGAAGGTGATCCCGTTGAGAGCGAGCGCGCCGACCCGCGCCTCCACCGCCGGCGTCGCGTACCGGTCGAGCACGACGTAGCCGTTGCGCTGCGACAACAGCGTGTCGAGACGTCCGCTCGGCTCGTGCAGCAGCGGGGCGAGCTCGTGCGCGACCGCCCCAGGATCGGGGATGAGGAAGTCGTCGGCGACGACGGCTGCCCGGGGCAGCGACACGGCGACCAACCGGCCGGACCGGTCGTAGATCGCGCCGCGCAGGGCAGGGAGGTCGACCACTCTGTCCACCTCGCTCGAGGCGTACGCGGCGTAGCTCGGGCCGTCGAGGACCTCCACGACGCCGAGGCGCGCGACGAGGGCGACGAGGACGACGCCGATGCCGAGCGCGAGCAGCCGCAGGCGCCTCACGTGGGCCCGACGCGTGCCGGAGCGCGCTGCCCGTGCCCCCGGGCGCGCCCCCGGCGCGCGCCGGCGCGCTCCACCGCCCGCGTTCGGCGGCCGGCGTGGCGGTGGCGTCACGGCCGCGCCGCACCCGCGCGGCGCGCGACCGGCACGGAGACCGGAGCGGGAACGGCGACGTCGTGGGCGAGCGCCGCCACGGACGGGCCCGGACGGACCGGGCGGAGGTCGTGGACCGTGGCAGGGCTCACCATCTTCAGGGCGTGCTCGGCGACCGCGAGCACGCGCCCCGGCGAGCTGAGCTCCGCCCGGCTCAGCTGGAGGCTCTGGCTCAGCGCGACGGCACTGGTCAGCTGCTGCTCGGTGCTGTCGATCCGCAGCTGCTGCTCGGCCACGTACGCCTGCGCACCGGCAGCCACGAGCAGGGCCACGACGATGATCGCGGCCGACGTCACGACCGTGCGGGTCGCGGCACGCGCTCGTGCGCGGCGCGCGAGATCCCGGGCACCGAGCACCCGGAGCGGCACGCGCTCCCGGCCCACCCGGTCGGCCCGCTCACCGCCACCTGGAGCCCGGCTCGTGCGGGCCGACGCCGCCGGGACGTCGGTGCGCTCCCGCCCTTGTGCCTGCGACGTCATCGTCCCCCGTCCGTTCTCGTCGCCTCGTCGACGACCAGCCGCTCCACCGCGCGCAACCGGACGCTCTCGGCGCGCGGGTTGGCGGCGACCTCCTCCGGCCGGGCCAGGCGGGCGCCTCGATTGAGCAGGCGGACGGTCGGCCGGGCACCGCAGGCACAGGGCAGAGGCGGCGGGCAGGTGCACCCGCCGGTGGACGCCGCGACGAGCCTGTGCTTGACGATGCGGTCCTCACCGGAGTGGTAGGCGAGCACGACGAGGCGCCCTGCCGGCGCGAGCAGGCCCACGGCGTCGTCGATCGCAGGGCCGAGCACGTCGAGCTCGCCGTTGACCCGCACGCGAAGGGCCTGGAAGACGCGGCGGGCCGGGTGCCCACGACGCCGGGCTGCCGCAGGGACGGCCGACGCGACGATCTCGGCGAGGCGCGCGGTCGAGTCGACGGGCCGCGAGGCGACGATCGCCCGGGCGATCCGCCCGGCGAAGCGCTCCTCGCCGTTGTCGCGGAACAGCTCGGCGAGCTCGGCCTCGGATGCGCCGTTCACGACGTCCGCGGCCCGGAGCTGGTCGGTGCGGTCCATGCGCATGTCGAGCGGGCCGTCGGCACGGTAGGAGAAGCCGCGCTCTGGACTGTCCAGCTGGTGCGAGCTCACCCCGAGGTCGAACAGCACCGCGACGACCGGCCGCGCCGCCGCCGTGCTCGCAGCGAGGACTGCGGCAAGCTCGTCGAAGCGGGCGCGATAGACCCGGGCGCGCACTCCGAACGGCGCGAGACGCGCCGTCGCCGCCTCGACGGCATCGGCGTCCCGGTCGATCGCGACGAGATCCCAGCTCGGATGTGCCTCGAGGAGCGCGTCCGCGTGGCCCGCCCCGCCGACGGTCGCGTCGAGCAGCACGCCGTCCTCGAGGTCCGCGAACAGCTCGAGAACCTCCTCGAGCATGACCGGAACGTGCTCGAAATCCCGGTCCATCTTCAGCCCTCCGGCGACCGGCGAGGCGGGCGCCTCGACCGAGGGCCGGCGGTCGGCGGAGAGGGAGAAAACACAACCGTCCCTGTCGATCGCCGGAGGGCTGAGGATGGACCGGAGGCGAGCGGGACGGCATGCCGGCAGTCCGGCACGCGCGACGCGCGGGTCACTCGACACCGGCCGACCGCCACGTCGCACGAAGGTGGCCGGTCATCGGGCAGCCCAGACGCGCGGGCTCCAGAGCTCGATCCGGTTGATCATCCCGACGATCAGGACGTCCTGCTCGATGCGGGCGTGGGCCCGGAGCCCGGGAGGGATCGGCATCCGGCCCTGGTTGTCGACAGCCACCTCGCTCACCTGCGACGCCCATGTCCGAACGTCGTTGCGCGCCCGGGCGTCGACCTCGGAGGAGGCAAGTCGCGCCGCGGCCTCCTCGTCGAAGGCCTCCTGGGTCCACAGGGCGACGCAATCGTCGAGGTGGGGCGACAGGAACGCTCCGTCGACAAAGTGCGACCGGAGCTTGGCCGGGAGGATGACGCGACCCTTGGCATCGAGGGCGTGCTCGTAGCTCCCGATGAACCTCGTTCCGACCGGCAACGCGGACGACCCTCTCCATGGCCCGGACAGACGGTTCGCGGCGCACCCGTCCTCCCCTACCCTCCACTTCGCACCACTGTATGTGTCGTCCCCTCCACCGTCAACCACAGTTCCTCGCGTGCGCGCCACCGTGCGTGGCCGTGGGCAGCGACCGCCTGCAGGACCAGCCCCGCTGCGACCGCGCCAGGGCCCGCGGCTGCACGTGGCCGGGGCGCCGAGCCGGGGCGCGCACACACGCGTCCTCCCCGGACGCAGGCCCGGCCACCGCACGAGCGCGCATCCGGGCCGGCACGGCCCGCAGGCGGCCGAGGCAGGCCCGACGCCGGCACCTCCGGCACCTCCGGCACCTCCGGCACGTCCGGCACCTCCGACAAACAGTGGCGCTTTCCTCGACAGGCGTCGAGGTGCCGCTCAGGTGCGGATCGCGACGACGACGACCTGGCTCTCGGCTCGAAAGCGCGGGACGGCAGGCTCCGCCTCGTAGGCTGCGAGGCACCGGTCGAACTCGGCTACGGCCATCAGCCCCGCGTCCACGATCCCCGCACGCGCCGCACGCAGACGGGCGACGTTGACCGCCCTCGACGCGCCACCCTGGACGGCCGCGACGTGCTGAGCCTGCGCGAGCAGCTGGACCGATTCGATTGCGAACCCTGCATCTGCGAAGTAGGTCGTGAGCTTGCGCCCGATCTCGCGATCCCCGCCTCGCAGGGACTGGGAGCGGTCGAATGCCGCCTCGAGCCGACCGAGCTCAGGAGACGGCTCCGGGTAGGTCACGCTGAAGCCGTCGTCGACGTCGAACACGACGGCGCGCCCGCCGGGGCGCAGGACACGCCGGCACTCGCGGACGGCCGCAGCGGGATCTGCGAGATGCTGGAAGAGAAGGCGCGCGCACACGAGGTCGAACGTCGCGTCCTCGAGGTCGAGAGAACCTGCCTCGCCGAGACGGAAGCGGAGCGAGGATCCCTCGTGGAGCCACGAGGCGAGCGAGCCCGTGATCGCCTCGGCCGCCGCGAGGACCTCGGCGTCGGTGTCGATGCCCAACCCGCGCACGGCGCGTCGGCGCGCGAGCTCGAGGAGCACCGGGGCGTAGCCCGTCCCGAGGTCGAGGACGCTTGCTCCCGGCGCCACCTCGAGCAGCGGCAGCAGGCTCCGGCGCGCCGCACCGGTGAGGATCGTCTGGGCGAGCAGCGAGCCGCCCGGTGGGACCGGGTTGTCGTCGAGGAAGCGGGCGTAGGCGCTGTCGAGCTCGTCCCAGTCACCCGCGGCCGGTGCGCTCGTCATCGGGCGAGCATCCGGGTCGCGTCCGGCTTTCTCGGCTCCAGTCGAGCGGTCGGGCGGGTCGGGCGGGTCGGGCGGGTCGGCATTGCCGAGCGACGCTACCGGCCCGCGTCACGCCGTGCGAGGGCGACGCGCAGTGCGCTCGTGACCCGCTCCGGCGCGACCGGCAGGGTCGCCACGCAGCGATCGAGCACGCGACGCAGGGTGTCACGCCCTGCCTGGTCGAGACCGAGCAGCTCGACGAGGAGCGCCGAGTCGAACCTGCTGGGCGCCATCGAGTGGAGCCAGGCTCCGGCCCGGGTCCGTCGCTGCGAGATCCCGACGAGCTTGCGGCCGCGGTAGGTGACCTCGCCCGGTCCGAGCCCCGCGAAGCAGGCGATCCGGGACCACGGACCCGGCTCGAGCCCGGCGCGGTGGACCTCGAGATCACCCGGCGGGAGACCGCAACTCGTCAGGGCGCTCCGCCAGAGCTCGCCGAACCACCAGGCCGACCGACCCACGTCCGCGACCACGAGCGGGTCCCGGGACGGCAGGAAGACGTCGAGCCAGACCTGGTCGGCTGGAGCGACGAGGACCGCTCCCCCTCCGCTGCGCCGGTGCACGACGTCGACGCCACGCCGGTCGAGCGCCGCGGCATCCGCGGCGCTGGTCTGCTGCGCGCTGCCGAGGACGAGAGCGGGAGCGACCGGCACGCACAGGCAGGCAAGGCGCGCCCCCCCGGCGTCGGGGAGCGACGTGACGAGCTCGCCTGCAGCTGCGCAGCGCTCGACGACGGTCCAGGCCGGGTCGGTGCCGGGCACCGCGGCGACCTCGACCGGATCGTCAGGCAGCGGGATCGCGGCGGCCGGCGGCGCCGAGCACGGGAGCGACGTAGGGCGCCCACTCCTCGCACACCTCGCCGCTCGCGGCGAGGAGCCAGACCCGAGAGCGCGGCGCCCTCGGCTGCTCGCGCAGGACGAAGCCCGCTTCGTCGGGCAGGTAGTCCTCCTTGGCGGCGTTGCACCGCCGGCAGCACGCCACGACGTTGTCCCAGCTGTGGGCGCCACCGCGGCTGCGCGGGACGACGTGGTCGATGTTCTCCGCCGGGGACCCGCAGTACTGGCAGCGGTGACCGTCGCGCGCGAACACGGACCGGCGCGAGATCGCGACCTTGGTCTGGCGCGGGATCCGCACGTACTGCGACAGCCGGACGACCGACGGCTCCGGAAAGCAGGCACGCTCGGAGCGGTACTGCCGTCCCGTGCCGTGGACGAGCTCCGCCTTGTCGCCGAGGACGAGCACGAGCGCACGCCGTGACGACACGACGCAGAGCGGCTCGTACGTCGCGTTCAGCACGAGAGCCCGCCCGGTCACGTCAGCTCCGCACCGCTCCGGTGGCTCCGGGCACCCTCATCGCCAGGAGGCTAGCGCGCGCGACCACTCGAGCTCGCGGCAAAGCGACGCGCGCGAGCCTGCCAGGCCAGCAGCTCGAGGACCTCCCCCGGGGACGGCACAGCGTCGGCGTCGCCGTAGGCGGTCTCCAGGCGAAAGGCGAGCCACGCACGGTCGGGACGCAGCGCCAGCCTGTGCGTCCTGCGCGCCCCGGCGAGCACGGCCACCGTCCTCGTGGCTTCGAACCAGCACCGCGGTGACACCGCGACGGCGACGGCGACCCGAGCCCACGCCAGGCACCGGCGTGCGCCCACCGCGCAGTTGCTCAGCGCTCGCGCCGCATGCGGGACCGGATCCGCCGCCCGATCAGCACCAGCTCTCCCGGGCGCGCCTTGTGTCGGGGCTGCGGCGAGCCGCCTTGCTGCGCGCGGCCGCCGATGGCCTGCCGGGCGCTGCGCTCGAAGGTCAGGACACCGAGCAACATGACGAGGAAGCCGAAGGTCCCGACGAGCAAGGAGCTCCTGAAGGCGAGCAGGAGAACCGCGAAGCCGGAGAGGAAGACGACGACGGACCAGCGCATCGAGCGGCTGGCGGCGGAGCGGGGACCCTCCGAGCGGACGCGGTCGACGAAGGCACGGTCGTTCTCGTAGAGCCTCTGCTCCATCTCCTGGAGGATCCGTTGCTCTTCCTCGGAAAGCGGCACCCGCTCCCCCTCTCCACTACACGCCGCCTGGGCCAGGCGAATACAGCGTCACGTCCTCGAGCGGCGCGGCTTGACCGGACCGCTGCCCTCTTGGGCCCACGGCCCCATTCTCGCGCAGTGCCGGCGGACCGACAACGCACGCAGCCGGCCCGCACGCCTCAGGCGGGCACGTCACCGGCACGGCCCCGGGGAGCGGCGGTCGGGTCGGCGCCGGCGCGACCGCGTCGGCGGCTGCGGCGATCGCACGCGGCCCGTAGCGGCGGCGTATCGCGTCGGCGACCGCGGCGACCGCGACTCGCGTGCTCGTGCCCGGGCCATGCGCGCCCGGCGGCGCGGCCGAGCGGCAGGGCGGCTCAGCGAAGAGCTCGAGCTGCTCGACCCTCGGGCGTGATCCGTCGGCGAGACCCGAGACCTGGACGCCGACGAGCCGGACGCCCGCTCGCGGCGCGAGCTCGCGGAGGAGCGCGGTGGCGACCCCCGCGACGACCGCCGCGCTCGCCGTCGGCGACGAGAGCGTCCGCGAGCGTGTCACGGTCGAGAAGTCGGCGAGGCGCACCTTCACGGTGACCGTCCTGGCCACCACTGCGCCGTCGGTGCAACGGCTCGCGACGCGCTCGGCGGCCGCTCGGACGTGGCGTTCGAGTGCAGACAGGTCGCGGATGTCGCGGTCGAACGTCTCCTCGTGGCCGATCGACCGAGCGGCACGCACGGCGACGACGGGCCGCGTGTCGTCGCCTCGTGCGAGGCGATGCACCTGGCGCCCGAGGGACGCGCCGAGTAGGCGCTCGAGGCTCTCGTCACTGACGGCGGCGAGGTCGCCGACGGCCGAGATCCCGTAGCGGCCGAGCCGCTCGGCCGTCTTCGGGCCGACGCCGGGAAGGGCGCGCACCGGGTGCCGGGACACGAACGCGAGCTCGTCGGCCGCGGGGACGACGACCACGCCGGGACCCGGCTCGACTCCGGCCGGCCCGACGACGGGCTTGGCTGCCTTCGACGCGAGCTTCGCGACGAGCTTGGTCCGGCCCACGCCGACTGCGCAGTCGAGCCCGAGCTCTCGGCGGACGCGCAGTCGGAGGCCAGCCGCGATCTCGCAGCTCGGTCCGGACCTGCGGTGCGCACCCGAGACGTCGAGGTAGGCCTCGTCGAGCGCGACGGGCTCGACGAGAGGGGTCACGTCGGTGAGGATCGACCGCAGGGCGGCGCTCACGCTCCGGTACCGGTCGAAGCGACCCGGCAGGAAGGCGGCGTCGGGGCAGAGCCGGCGGGCGGTTGCCGTCGGCATCGCCGAGCGGACGCCGGCGACGCGCGCGAGGTAGGACGCCGAGGCGACGACGCCGCGAGCACCCGTCCCGCCGACGACGACCGGCCGATCGGCAAGGCGCGGGTCGTCGAGCACCTCGACGGCGGCGAAGAAGCAGTCCATGTCGAGATGGACGATCTCGAGTCCCGACGCACCGGAGCAGGCGCTGCCCCCAGCCAGCACCGGAGCGCAGAGCGACCTGGTGCAACCGGGTCGATCCCGGCTCTCGGCGACGCCGCCTGGTCCCGGCACGCCCGCGAAGGCTCTCACGACCGCGCAGGGCCGAGCTGGACGCGCCGGAAGGTCTCGGCGAACGCGAGCCCGGCCTCGCGGCCGAGCTCTTCGGCACGTTCGCGAACTGCCACGCCGAACCACTCGCCTTCGCCGCCGAGCTGGCTCCCGTGGCACAGCACGGCGTCGGCCTTCTGCGCGATCGACGCGGAGACGTCGACGACGACGTTCGCGTCGAGCGAGCCCGACAGATACAGCGTGCTCACCGACCAGGCTGCACCCGCGTCCGGAAAGTAGAGCGGGGAGGACGCCGCCGGCGCGACCGCGTCGAGAGCGGCCCAGCCGAGCGCACGGTGGTCGTGGTGGTTCACGTAGTGCTCGCCGAAGAACACAGCCGTCGGGTCCGGGCAGACGACGACGTCCGGCCGCACGGCGCGCACGACCCGCACGATCGCTTCGCGCAGGACGAGGTCGTTCTCGAGCGATCCGTCGTCGAAGCCGAGCCGGTGGACCGCGCCGATCCCGAGCCGCGCTGCCGCGTCCGCAACCTCGCCGTCGCGGCGCTCGACGAGCCGCGCGACGTCGTCGACACCCTCGGTCGAGCCCTTGTCCCCGCGCGTGCAGACGAGCAGCTCGACCCTGCAGCCGGCGCTCGCCCACGACGCGAGTGCTCCCCCGCAGGAGACCTCACAGTCGTCGGGGTGCGCGTAGACGGCGAGCGCCCGACGCGGGACGTGTCGGACGACCTCTGGTCGCGCGCCACCGGGAGCCACGGCCCGCTCCCTACGTCGCGCCGCGCGCGCCGCGCGCGCCGTCCGGTCGCCTCCCCAGATCGTGGAGCGGCGGACGGGCCTTCGGGGCCGTCTGCTTCGTGAGCAATCCGGCCTCCCGGGCGAAGTCGCCCGCGTCGACGAATCCCTTGTAGACGCTCGCGAACCGGAGGTACGCGACCTCGTCGATCTCCCGTAGCTGCTCGAGGACGGCGATGCCGAGCTCCTGGCTCGTGATCTCGGGACCGGACTGGCGCACCTGCTCCTCGACGGCGTCGACCAGCGCGACCAGCCGGTCCTCTGGGACAGGCCGATTTTTGCACGCAGCACGCACCCCAGCGGCGACCTTCTCCCGGTCGAACGGCTCGCGTTGGCCGGAGCGCTTCTCGACCAGGGGAACCGCGTCGCCGAGGCGTTCGAAGGTCGTGAAGCGGAAGCCGCAGTCCAGGCACTCCCTGCGGCGACGGATCGCGCTGCCCCGCTCGACCTCGCGCGAATCGACGACACGGTCGTCGAGGTGGGTACAGCGCGGACAGCGCACACTGCGACGCTAGTGCTCCGCCGCAGCGACCGGATCACGACGGCGTGCCCAGAGAGCCCGTGACGTCCCAAGGCGCCACGGCTCGTGCACCAGCCTCACGGCACGCGCAACACGGTGCCGGCGACCAGCACGCCGCCGGGAAGCCCGGCGTCGATCTCGTCGACAAGTGCTCGAGGGTCCGCGCCGGGCTCCATGGCGCTCGCGATCGACCAGACCGTCTGACCTGGTCGCACGACCAGCTCGTAGCCGCCGGCCACCTTCCAGGAGCCCGGCGGCGGGACGATCGGCGCCGACCCGGCCGCACGGAGCGCGGACGCACCGGCCCAGAGGCCCGCGAGCACGCCGACCGTGGCGAGAAACGAGAGGACGCCGTGTGCACGCGACGCGTGCCGGGCCCGCGGTGCGCACCGGGCGTGCCGCGCGCCACCGGGCGCGTAGGACAGCTCCGCCTCCGTGACGAGACGGAGGTGGTCTCGACGCCCGGCAGCCACATGCGCTCCTCGTCGTGGCGCGGCCGTCGGACCGGTCACCGGATACCCGACCACTGCCATCCCGACCTCCTCGCGACGGCGCTGCTGCTACGCACCCTGCGCCAGCCGACCGCACCGCGATGTGGCGTACACATGTTCGCCTGCGAGCTCCACAGTCGCACGAACATCTGTTCCCCGTCAAGCAGCGCCACGAACACATGTTCCACGAACTGATGTTTGCACCGGGGTGTGACAGGGGGCTAGCGTGCCGGCCCAGGAGGTAGCTGACGTGGTCGATTCGGTCCTCACCGGCAAGCGGCGACTGATCCTCGAGTTCATCGCCGAGCAGGTCCGCTCGCGGGGCTACCCGCCGTCGGTCCGCGAGATCGGGGAGGCGGTCGGCCTCACATCCTCCTCGACCGTCCACACCCACCTGCAGGTGCTCCAGCGCCAGGGATACCTCCGGCGCGACCCGAGCAAGCCGCGTGCGATCGTCGTGAGCTTCGAGCCCGCGTCCGGCGCGGCGATACCGCTCCGACCGGTCGCGCACGTTCCCCTTCTCGGCGACGTCGCTGCCGGCACCGGGGTGCTCGCCGAGGAGAGCGTCGAGGAGATGCTCCCGCTGCCCGAGGACTTCACCGGTACCGGACAGCTGTTCATGCTGCGCGTCCGGGGCGAGTCGATGATCGGGGCGGGCGTGCTCGACGGCGACTACGTCGTCGTGCGGCGCCAGCCGACCGCCGAGCAGGGCGACATGGTCGTCGCCGGCATCCCCGGAGGCGAGGCGACCGTCAAGACCTTCCGCCGGCGCGGCCGGCAGGTCGTGCTCGTCGCGTCGAACCCCGCCTTCGCGGATATCGAGCTCCCCGAGCAGGACGTCGTCATCTACGGCAAGGTCGTCACCGTGCTCCGCCGGCTGTGACCGTCCGGCGGACCTCGCGGTCGTGCGGCGTCACGGTCGGATCCCGCTGGTCGGCACCTCGACGTAGCCCGCGCGCCCGATCCGGAGCATGTAGAGCGTCGCTCCGAGCTGGAGCCCGTAGCGGTTGAAGACGACGGGCCGGCCGACGAGGGACGTCCTGAGGTGGGTCGCGCGCACCGCCGCGAGCACGGCCGCCCTGCTCGGGAGGCCCGACGCGCACGCCGACTCGATGGCGTCGAGCACGACGGTCGTCGCGACGTAGGCCGGTGGCCCGGCGGTCGTCACGGGCTGGTGATAGGTCGAGACGAAGCGCCGGACGACGGCACCAGCAGGTCCGCTCTCGCTCAACAGCGGACCGAAAGCCGGGACGTAGGCGCCGCGCGCGTGGAACTCGAGTGGCACCTCCTCGTCGTCCCCGCCGACGATGATGACCCTGCGGTGGGCCGCGGCCAGCTCGGACGCGAGGATCTGCACCTCGCCGGCCACCTCCCACGGCACGTAGGCGACCGTGACGTCGGCCGGCAGGTGCGCGACGAGCGACCTGTAGTCCACCTCCGACTGGGTCACCGACAGCGAGGTGACCCCGACTCCGAGAGCGACGAGCGTCCTCGTCGCCGTGCGGGTGAGGTCGATGCTGTAGGGCGAGCCGTCGTCGACGACGGCGACGTGGCGTGCGCGCAGCGGACCGGCGATGAAGCGGGCGGCGAAGACTCCCTCTTCGCCGTGCTTGGCCACCGTGGCGAAAAACGTCGGGTAGATGCCCGTGAACAGCGCGTCGGAGCTCGCCGACGGCGAGACGAAGGCCATCGTCGCCCGAGCGAACAGCGGGCCGACCGGCGCGACGTCCGCGGCCGACGACGGCCCGACGACCGCGACGACCGAGCTCTCCGCGACGAAACGGCGTGCGAGGACGGCCGACTGACCGGGCTCGAGCCTCGTGTCGCCCACGTCCAGCCTGATCGCCACGCGGTGCCGGCGGTCGAAGTCCGCGACGGCAAGCCGGGCCCAGTCGGCCTGCTGGGTGCCGAGACCGTCGAGCGATCCGGTGATCGGTGCCATCAGACCGATCGTCGCCCGGCAGCTCGCCGCCGCCCCGTCCGGCGCGGCCCGGCTGACATGACGCGCGCCCTCGGCGTGCGCCGTACCGCCGGCGAGCAGCCCCGCGCCGAGGGCACACGAGAGCGCGCTCGCCCGCGCGCCGCGGGCGGTCGACCTGCCGAGCCGCCCCGGCTCGCGGATCAGCTGACCAACCCCGCCAACGCGGCATGCACCGCTTCGAGGTCCCGGCGCCCGACGTGCTCCCCGGGCGTGTGCGCGACGAGGGGATCGCCCGGTCCGAAGTTCGCGGCGGGAATGCCGCGCTCGGCGAAGAAGGCCACGTCGGTCCAGGCCAGCTTCGCTGTCGGCGCCGTGCCCGTTGCCTCGACGAGGGCTGCGAGCAGGGGGTCGCCGAGCATCGGCGGGGCAGCTGGTGCGCTCTCCTCGCAGACCAGCTCGTCGCCCGGCTCGCCGAGGCAGGGAGCCAGGTCCTGCTCGAGAGCGGCGAAGGCAGCCGCGGCGTCGCGGTCGGGGGCGAAGCGGTGGCTGAGCGTGACGCGGGCCGAGTCGGGCACGACGTTACCGGCTACCCCCCCGGAGACGGCGACTGCCTGGAGGGTCTCGCGGTACTCGCACCCGTCGATCACGGGTCGGCGCTCGGGGAGCCTCGCGACACGCTCGAGCAGCGGTCCCAGCCGGTGGATGGCGTTGCGCCCGACCCAGGGGCGGGCGGTGTGCGCGCGCGATCCCCCGAGGACGACCCCGACCCGGAGCACGCCCTGGCAGCCGGCCTCGACTCGCGCGCCGGTCGGCTCGCAGAGCACCGCGGCGTCGCCGTCGAGCAGCTCGGCGGCTGCGCGCGCGAGGACCTGCAACCCGGAGTGGCGACGCGCCACCTCCTCACACGCGTAGAAGACGAACGTGAGGTCGACGGCCGGCGGCGTCGCCGCGCGTGCGAGCTCGAGCATGACGGCGAGACCTCCCTTCATGTCGGCGCTGCCCAAGCCGTACAGGACGTCCCCGTCGATGCGCGCGACGGCGTTGCCCGACGGCGGGACCGTGTCGAGGTGGCCGGCGACGACGAGTCGCCTGTCCCGCCCGAGCAGCGTGCGGGCCACGACGTTGTCGGCGACGCGGGTGACCTCGAGCGGGCGCGGGCTCGCCCGGAGCCGCTGCTCGACGAAGTCCGCGAGGGCTCGCTCCTCGTGGCTCACCGAGGCCACGTCGACCAGCTCGGCCGTCAACTCGAGCAGGTCCGCCATCAGCTCGGCCGGACCCCGTGGCCGGCGACGCTCATACGCCGACGCCGTGCTCGCGCAGCACCTCGTTGATCGTGGCCTTGTCGTGCCGCTCGCCCGGGGACAGGTGGCGCAGGACGAGCACGCAGGGGAGGAAGAACTCCCCCCCGGGGAGCTCCCGCCGGCGATGGGCGCCGACGGCGACGCACCAGGGCGGCACGACGCCACGGGAGATCTCCTCCCCCGTCGACGCGTCGACGACCGGGATCGACGGATTGAGGATCGTCCCCTCGCCGAGCACCGACCCGGCGCCGACGCGCGCACCTTGGGTGACCATCGAGCGGCTCCCGACCAGCACGTCGTCCTCGATGACCACCGGTACGGCGTTCGGCGGCTCGAGCACGCCGCCGATCCCGACGCCGCCGGAGAGGTGGACGCGCTCGCCGATCTGCGCGCACGAGCCGACCGTCGCCCACGTGTCGACCATGGTGTCGGCACCCACGCGGGCACCGATGTTGACGTAGCTCGGCATGAGGATCGCGCCGGGCCCGATGTAGGAGCCCCACCGCGCCGAGCCTCCCGGGACGACGCGCACGCCGAGCGCCTCGAAGCCGCTCTTCAGCGGGAGCTTGTCGGCGTACTCGAAGGGGCCGGCGGTCGTCGTCGCGATCGAGCGCAGCCTGAACAGCAACAGGATCGCCTGCTTCAGCCACTCGTGCACGACGACCTCGCCCGTCGCCGGGTCCACCTCGGCGACGCGTGCCTCGCCGGAGTCGAGGAGCCCGATTGCCTCGTCGACGGCCGCCGATGCCTGGTCGTCTCCCGCCTGCAGCTCCGCCCGGCGCTCCCACAGCTCTGCGATGGACACCTCGAGCGCGACCATGGCCCTCCGATCCGGACGAAATCGCGAGGCTAACGCGCCGGCGTGCCGGGCAGCTCGGCGCCCGCGAGCCGGGCCGCGGCGAGGTCGATGCGCTCGGTCGGCTGGACGAGCGCGATGCGGACGAACCCGCAGCCAGCCGAGCCGTAGAACTCGCCGGGCGAGACGAGCACACCCGCGCTCTCAGCGAGGAACCGGGCGAAGCGCCATTCAGGAGCCTCGCCGGGCTCCGCCCCCGCACGGCCCGCCGGGGCGCCCTCGGGCGCCTCCACCCAGAGGTAGAAGCCGCCGCCCGGCCGCTCGACGGTGACGCCGATGCCCTCGAGCATCGCCGCCGCAGCCTCGATCCGCTCGACGTACCGGCTGCGCTGCCGCTCGACGTGCTCGTCGTCCTCGAGCGCGACGGCGCCTGCGAGCTGGGCGGGACCTGCGACCATCAGCCCCGCGTGGCGCCGAAGCTCCCGCAGGTACCCGACGATGTCCGGGTCGCCGGCGTAGAACCCGACACGCAGCCCGGCGCAGTTCGACCGCTTCGATATCGAGTGGACGGCGAGGACGCCGTCGACGCCGTGCTCGAGGATCGTCCGGGGCGGTCCGCTCCAGGTGAACTCCGCATAACACTCGTCGGACAGCACGGGAATGCCGTGCGCGCGCCCGAAGCTCGCGGCGGCGCCGAGGTCGTCCAAGCGGCCCGTCGGGTTGGCCGGGCTGTTGACCCAGAGGCAGAGCGCCCGGTCGGCATCGGACGCGGCGACCTCCTCGAGCGCCATCGTGCCGTCGGGCCGCGCCGGCACGGGGATCGCGCGGCAGCCGGCGAGCACCGCACCCATCGCGTACGTCGGGTAGGACACCGCCGGGTACAGGACCGTGTCGCGCTCGGGCCGGCGCAGCCTCAGCCAGTGCGGGACGCCCGCGACCAGCTCCTTGGTCCCGACGCACGCTGCGAGCGCGTCCCGGGCCAGGCCGATCCCGAACCGCCGCTCGATCCAGCCGCGTGCCGCGTCGATGAGCCGCGGGCTCCCGGCACCCGCAGGGTACCCGCGCTCCGCGTCCGAGGAGCCGAGCGCGACGACGACGGCCGGCGGGGGCGGGTCGCACGGCGTCCCGACCGACAGGTCGACGAGGCCGCCCGGCAGAGCCGACGCCAGTGCCTCGAGTGGCCTCAGGCGGTCGAAGGGATACGTCGGCGGGACGAAACCCTGCCCGCTCGCAACGGTCGTCGTGCTCACGTCACCTCCTGACGGTCGCGCCACGCCGGCGCGGCGAACTCCGCGAAGCGGTGCCGGCTCGCGTCGTCGAGCCGCACGCGCAGCGCGAGCACCTCGCCGGCCTCCTTCTGCTCCACGATCTCGCCGGCGCGGTGCAAGGCGGCGAGGACGTCGCCGCGCTCGACGGGCACGAGGAGCTCGACCGTCCGGTCGCTCGCCCGCAGGGCTGCACCGATCGCAGCGAGAAGCCCGGCACCGCCCTCGCCGGTGCGTGCGCAGAGCGCGACCGATCCCGGGTGGCTGGCGACCAGCCGGCGTGCCGCGGACGGCGCGAGGTCGGCCTTGTTGAAGGCGACGAGCTCGGGGACCTCGCTCGCCCCGATCTCCGCGAGCACCGACCGGACGGCGTCCATCTGTGCCTCGGGGTCCGCGGCGCTCGCGTCGACGACGTGGACGAGCAGGTCCGTCCCCGAGACGACCTCGAGGGTCGAGCGGAAGGACTCGACGAGCTGGTGCGGGAGCTTGCGGACGAAGCCGACCGTGTCCGAGCAGAGCACGACCTCGCCACCGGGCAGCTCGAGGCGGCGCGTGCGCGGGTCCAACGTCGCGAACAGCCTGTTCTCGACGAGGACGTCTGCGTCCGTCAAGGTGTTGAGAAGGGTCGACTTCCCTGCGTTCGTGTAGCCGACGAGCGAGACGGTGCGGGCGGCGCCACGGCGCCGGGCGCGCAGCTGGGTGCGGCGTGTCGCCTCGAGCTGGCGCAGCTCGGCGTCGAGCCGGGAGATCCGGCGCATGATGCGCCGCCTGTCCACCTCGAGCTGGGTCTCGCCCGGGCCCCTCGTCCCGATCCCACCTGCCTGCTGGGAGAGCGCGGAGCCGCGGCCGCGCAGCCGGGGGAGCCGGTAACGCAGCAACGCCAGCTCGACCTGGGCCTTGCCCTCGTCGGTTCGAGCGTTCTGGGCGAAGATGTCGAGGATGACGGCCGTGCGGTCGATCGCCGTCCGGCCGATGAGCTTCTCGAGGTTGCGTTGCTGGGCTGGCGTGAGCTCGTCGTCGAACACGACGGTGTCGGCATCGACCTGCTCGCAGAGCCGGTGGAGCTCGGCCGCCTTGCCGCTGCCGATGAACGTCGCCGGGTCGGGGACGTCGCGCGCCTGGACGACGCGGGCCGCCTCGTCGGCACCCGCGGTGTCGACGAGCAGGCTCAGCTCGTCGAGGCTCGCTTCGACGTCGTCGGGGCGATTAGGCCAGGTCACGACTCCGACGAGCACGATCCGCTCGCGAAAGCTCCGCTCGATGAGCGTCACGGGCGACCCTGCGGGTGTGGCGACGGCGAGCCCGACGGCGACTCGGGCGACGGGCCCGGCGCCGCCCGGAGTAGCTCGTCGCGGTCGAGCAGGATTCGGCCGACACGCCGAGCGGGACCCGCCAGGACGGCCGACGCCGCGGCGGGATCTCCGGACAGCTCGACGACGAGGGTGCCACCGGGGTTCGCGACCTCGACGACGTCGCCCACGAGACCCGCCGCTCGCGCCGCCGCCGCCGCCGCGCAGCTCCCGCTGCCGCAGGCGAGCGTCACGCCGACGCCCCGCTCCCAGACCTCGAGCCCGAGCGACGCGTCCTGTGCCCGCACCTCGACGAGCTCGACGTTGACGCCTCCCTCGACGGCGGCCTCGAGGGCTGGGCCGACCTCGTCGATGCGCGCCGCGACACCGTTGCCGGACAGGGCGGGCGCCGAGCGCGCACCCGGGTCGGCGTAGAGCACGAGATGGGGGTTGCCGACCGCGACGCGCCGGGCCCGGCGCCCCGCCAGGGAGGCGAGCACGGAGCCCCACGAGCCTGCCCCGGTGCCGCCGGACAGGGCCGACAACCTCGACGGGTCGGGCTCGGGCAGCTCGTCGAGGCCAAGCTCCGGCCCCACCTCCACGATCCCCATCTCGACCCGGACGTCAGCACCTCCCGGATCGGGTCCGGGCGCCACGACGGCGCGCACCGTGCCGGCCAGGGTCTCGACGTCCATCTCGGGGCCGTCGACGAGGTGCTCCTCGAGCGCCGCGAGCGCAGCGCAGCGCAGGCCGTTGCCACTGGTCTCGGCGACGCCGCCGTCGGAGTTGAACAGCTCCATCGCGACGCGGCCGGGCCCGAGGGCGCGGACGACCAGGAGCCCGTCGGCTCCGATACCGTGGTGGCGGTCGCACAGCGCCCGAGCCAGCGGCCCGTCGGCGATCGGCGCCTTTGCGCCGCAGGCCCCGGCCGGGTGCCCCGCCGCGCGAGCGCCCGCGTCGCGGACCGCGAGCACGAGGAAGTCGTTCCCGAGTCCGTGGTACTTGACGAGTTCGAGCTGCACCGGTCAAGTCTCGCGCGGTGCCGGTGCCGCCGGTCCCGCTCCCGTCTGCGCGCTTGGCTCGAGCAGCTCGGCGAGACGCTCGGCGAGGCCGGGCTCGTCGGCTCGCCACCACGTCACCCGCGGGTCCCGGCGGAACCACCGCTCCTGGCGGCGCGCGAAGGCACGCGTGCGCCGGAGCGTCTCGGCGATCGCCTCGTCGAGGCTCGAGCGCCCCTCGAGGTGGGCGAGGAGCTCGCGGTAGCCGAGAGCCTGGCGAGCCGTGCGGCCTAGGCCGCCCGGGGCTCCGGCGAGCCTCGCCACCTCGTCGAGCAAGCCCCCGCGCATCTGGGCGTCGAGGCGTGCCGCGATCCGGCGGTCGAGCTCGCTGCGCTCGAGGGCGAGCCCGAGAAGGACGGTGCCGGCCGGACGGTACTCGCCGAGGCCGGGGCCCGACGCGCTGAAGGGCCGCCCGGACCCGAGCGTGACCTCGAGCGCGCGCACGATGCGCCGACGGTTGCCCGGCTCGATCCGCGACGCAGCGAGGGGGTCGAGCTCGGCGAGGCGCCGGTGGAGCGCAGCCGCGCCGAGCTCGGCGGCCACGGCGTCGAGGCGGGCGGCGAGCGCGGGGTAGCGTCCCGGCAGGTCGAGGTCGTCGACCAGCGCTCGGTGGTAGAGACCCGTCCCGCCCACGAGGAGCGAGACGTGGCCGCGCTCGTCGATCGCGCGCTGCGCCGCCCGCCCCGCCGCCTG
>DAHWHN010000004.1 GCA_027335685.1 Acidimicrobiaceae bacterium | reverse complement strand
CGCCGGCAGCGCTGCGCCCTGCTCCCCCGCGGCCTCGCCCGCCCCGGCGGCGGCGGCGGGCCGGTGCCGCCTCACCTGTCGCGCCAGCCTGGCGCGTGTCGCCCGACTCGGCGGACGCTGCCCCCTGCGGGCGTCGCGCAGCCGGCGGACGGGCCGGTAGGGGTGCCGGGCGCGAGTCCCCGATCTTCGGCCGCTCTGCTACGACCTCGGGGCGTTCACCGAGCTCGGCCGCAGCGACGCGCGCTCGTCCAGCCTTGCCGTTCGACTGGCTCTGACCAGGTGCGACCTGGTCGGTCGTGGGGTCGGACATCGAAGGGTTCCCTTCTCGGTCGCGCGCCGGCACGGCGCGCGTGAGGCCCGCGGTGCGCCGCAGCCCGGGGAAGTGCCCGGTGGCGCACGGCAGTGCCGTACGGCGTGTGGGGAGCACCGGACCGGGCAGACGGCGCCAGGGCCGCCGTGGTCGCCGGCGTGGTGGGGACGAGGTCGCGCGCGCCGGCAGGTGAGCCGGCAGCAGCCGAGGAGGCGGGGACGAGTCCACGGCGACGGCAGTGCCTCGCTCGGCGCGCCTCGCCCCGGTGCCAGATCGTGATCATCCTGCGGGCGAGTGTACCCGCACCCTCCGACCTGCGACGCAACGTTGCGTTCCCATGACGGAGGGTGGTGTCAGCCCGCCGCGACCGGCGGTGCGCCGGCGAGGTGGACGGGCCCGACGCCGTGCGCGTAGAGGTAGTCGAAGATCTTGCGGACGGCCGGCGCGGACCCCTGGTCGCCGTAGCCGGCCGACTTGACCTCGACGCAGACGACGTACTTCGGCGGCTGCCCTTTCGGGCCACCGAACGCGACGAACCACGAGGTCGGAGCCGACGTGTGCGTGATCGTCGCCGTGCCCGTCTTGCCCGCGACGAGCCACTTCGAGAACGGGAAGCCCTGGAACTGCGCGTAGGCCGTGCCGAGCGGGTCCTGGACGGCTCCTTCGAAGCCCTGGAGGATCGCCTGGTAGTTCGCCGGGGAGTAGCTGATCCGGTCGACCACCTTCGGCGCGATCCGATGGATCGCCCCGTTCGGGCTGACGAGCGCAGCCGCCATCTCCGGCGCGTAGCGGGTGCCGCCGTTCGCGAAGGTCCCGAAGGCGTTCGCGATCTCGAGCGGCGTGACGAGCGTCTCGCCCTGTCCGAACGCCATCTCGACGTTGTCGCCCGCGTAGTAGGTGTCGTTCGGGTAGCTCGAGGGGTACTCCTCGTGGAGAAGCTTGCGCAGCGCGGGGCTGTCGACCTGGCCGATCGCGGCGTTGGGCAGGTCGATCCCGCTGGGCTGGCCGAGCCCGTAGAGGGCGGCGTAGTGCTGGATCGGCATGAGCCCGTATTTCGCCTGGTCCTGCCAGAACCACGCGCCCATCGTGTAGAAGAAGATGTCGCTCGACTCGGCGATTGCCGGGACGATCGTGAGCGGTCCGAGCACCTCCCCGCCGGCGTCGTGGAGGGTCTTGTTGCCGATCGTGAACGTCCCGGTGTCGACGATCACCGTGCTGGGCGTGATGAGGCCGTCCTGGAGCGCAGCCGTCGCCGTCGCGATCTTGAAGGTCGACCCTGGCGGCTGGGTGCCGTCGATCGCCCAGTTCTCGAGCGGCTCGCCGACCTGGTTCACCAGGCGGTCGTAGGCCTTCTGCGAGATACCTGGCACCCACAGGTTGTCGTTGTAGGACGGGTAGGACGCCATGGCGAGCACGTGGCCGTTGCGCGGGTCGAGCACGACGGCTCCGGCCCACGGCGCCGGCTGCGGCCCTCCGGGCAGCGTCCCGCTCCGCAGGCCCTGCACCTGGGAGGCGAGCGCGTTCGTCACCGCCCGCTCGAGGCCCGCGCTCATGTTGAGCACGAGCGTGTCGCCAGGCGTCGGCGGGGTCGTCGAGAGCGTGCCGACGTCCTGGCCGAGGTTGCTCACCTCGACCCGCGACACCCCGGGCTTGCCGTGGAGCTGCAGCTCGTACTGGCTCTCGAGGCCGCTCTGGCCGTACTCGGGGTCCTGCGGGGTGTAGCCGTACGACGCGTAGCGGGGCTTGTCGACCTCGGCGTACTCGCTCGAGGTGATGCTGCCGACGTAGCCCACGACCTGCGCGGCGAGCGAGCCCTCGGGGTAGGTGCGCTGGTAGGTGCGCGAGACGGTCACGCCGGGGAACTCCCCCGCGTGCTCCGCGAGGTACGCGACGACCGAGTAGGGGACGCCGACCGCGACCGGTGCCGGCGCGAACGCCGCGATCTGGTTGCTCTCGACGGCCGAGTCGATCTGGGCGACGCTCGTGCCGAGAAGCGGCGCGAGCCGGGCGATCACTGCGCTGTCCTCGGCCGGGCAGCTCGCGCGGTCGGACGTCGGGCAGGCGAGCAGGACGTCGTTGCTCGCGCGGTCTTCGGCGAGGACCTGGCCGCCGCGCATGACGATGCTGCCCCGCGGTGGCTCGATGGCGACGGTGTCCGTCACCGTCTGGAGGGCCTGCGAGCGCGCGGCCGTCGCGCCGATGACCTGGATCGACCATAGCCGGAGCAGGACGGTCGCGAACAGCCCGACGACGACGACACCGAGGACCGACAGCCGGACGCCGAGGTGTGCGCCACCGCCACCGCCCGCGCCGGTCGTGCGCGACGCCACCTGGCCCGTCCGGGCCCGGCGCCGGTCGGCCGGGCTGCGCCACGCCAGCCGGGCGCGCTGTGCGCGGAGCGTGCGCCGAGAGGGCGGGCGACGGCGACGACGGCGCCTCAACGCGTCGCGCTCCCGCCGCTCGGCACGGGATGGGCAGCCTCCGTGCGGTCGGCGCCCGACAGCGCCCAGCGCAGCGCCTGCACGGACGGCACCCCGAGGACGACGCTCCCGAGCGTCACCACGAGGGCGACGACGACGACCTGCCGGTCGAGCGCGATCGACTGGCCGAGCAGGGCACCGAGGAGCGCGTAGACGAACGTGCCGACGGCGGCGGCGGCGATGCAGGTGGCGAGCTGGACGCTGCGGCCGTCGCGGTCGCCGGGCAGCGAGCGGACGAGGCCCGCCGCGAAGCCCACGAGGACGAAGGTGAGAGACGAGAGGCCGTACGTCGTCGGCACGACGAGATCGGCGACCAGGCCGAGCACGAACCCGATCGTCGCGCCACGCGACGGCCCGGCGATCGCGCCCGCCGCGCCGACGAGCACGACCATGACGTCTGCGTGCGCGCCGAGCACGATGACCTGGTCGAGCACGCCGACCTGCACGACGAGGGCGACGACGGCCACGACGGCGAGCCGGCTCCAGGCGCGCGGCGTCACGGCTGCGGGAGCCACTCGAGCACGGCGACGTACTCGAGGGCCGAGAGGTCGACCAGGGGGGTCGCCGTCGCGGTGGTCGTGAGGCCGCCGGCACCGGTCCTCACCGACGCGACGACGGCGACGGGGATGCCGGCCGGGTAGGCGCCCCCGTCGGTCCCGCTCGTGTAGATCGTCTCGCCGACGTGCGGGGGGCGGCCTGCGATCTGGTCGACGACGAGCGGTTGGCCGAAACCCTGCCCGACGGCGATCGCGCTCGACGCGCGCGTGCCCGTGCCGAACGTCACCCCGATGCTCGACTGCGGGTCCGTCACGAGGCGGATCTCGGCCGTCGACGACCCCGCGTCGAGCACGACACCGGCGAGGCCCCGACCGGAGACGACGGGCATGTGCGGAGCGACGCCCGCAGAGGTGCCGCGTCCGATCTCCATCGTGTCGGCGAAGTTCGACGTCGGCGACGAGATCACCTGCGCCGGCGTCGTGACGATGTTCTGGACGAACGGGATCCCCTCGAGCGCGAGGACGCTCTCGGCTCGGCTGACGGCGAAGTGGTTCTCCGCGAGCTGGGCCTGCATCGCACCGAGCTCGGAGCGCAGGCGGGCGTTCTGGGTGACGAGCGCGCCGTAGTGGAACGCTCCGGCCGCGACGTCGCCGATCGGGTGGAGCCCGGCCGCGATGCCACGCTGGACCGGCGCGAGCGCGTCGAGGACGTCACGGCGCACGCGCGAGATCCCCCTGCTCACCTCGCCGTGGTAGTCGAGGGTCAAGATGGTGACCGACGCGAGCACGAGCATCAACAGCGTGACGCGCTGGCTCGCCCGGCGCGTCGTCGACGCCACCGGTGCTGCCCTACCCGCTCAACGGCTCGTCGACGAGACCAGGACCTGGCTCAGCGCCTCGAACTCCTCGAGGCACATGCCGCTGCCGAGCGCCACGCAGTTGAGCGGGTCGGGAGCGACGACGATCGGCATGCTCGTCTCCGCCTGGAGCCTGACGTCGAGCCCGTGGAGGAGCGCCCCTCCTCCGGTGAGGACAATCCCCTGGGTCATGATGTCGGCGGAGAGCTCGGGTGGCGTCTTGTCGAGGGTCACCTTGACGGCGTCGATGATCGCAGCGAGCGGCTCCTCGATCGCTTTGCGGATGTCCATGGTCGAGGTGACGATCGTCTTCGGCAGCCCGCTCACGAGGTCCCGGCCCCGGATCTCCGCGTGGAGCTCCTCTTCGAGCTCGCACGCGGAGCCGAGGGCCATCTTGATCTCCTCCGCCGTGCGGTCGCCGAGCGCGAGGCTGTACTCCTTCTTCACGAACGAGATGATCGCCTCGTCGAGCTCGTCCCCGCCGATGCGGATCGACTGGCTCGTCACGATGCCGCCGAGGGAGATGACGGCGACCTCCGTCGTGCCGCCACCGATGTCGACGACCATGTTGCCAGTCGGCTCGTGCACGGGGAGCCCGGCGCCGATCGCGGCGGCCATCGGCTCCTCGATGATGTAGGCCTTGCGGGCGCCCGCGTACTCCGCCGCCTCCTGGACCGCCCGCTTCTCGACGCCCGTGATCCCGGACGGCACGCAGATCACCATGCGGGGCTTGGAGAATCGGCGCGGGTGGACCCGGCGGATGAAGTACCGGAGCATCATCTCGCAGATCTCGAAGTCCGCGATGACGCCGTCTTTCAAGGGACGGATCGCCTGGATGTTGCTCGGCGTGCGTCCGATCATCCGCTTGGCCTCGGCACCGACGGCGAGAGGGTGGCCGTCTTTCACGTTGATTGCGACGACCGAGGGCTCGTTCAAGACGATCCCCTTGCCGCGCACGTACACCAACGTGTTCGCAGTACCGAGGTCGACCGCCATGTCGCGACCGCCGAATCCGAACATTTTGTCGCTCATGGCTTCAGCTCCAGTGTCGCGTGCAGTCCGACCGTGCAAGGTTAGGAGATCGCCGCGTGGCCAACAAGGCGCCTCCCTCGGCAAGGCGCGCTGCCCGGACCGCTCCGGGCGGCGGTCCGACCCGTCAGCCGAGGTGCGGGAAGAACAGCCCGATCTCGCGCCTCGCGGAGTCGGCGCTGTCCGAGCCGTGGATGAGGTTCTCCCCGGTCGCGGTCGCGAGGTCGCCGCGGATGGTCCCCGGCGGCGCCTCCGCCGGGTTCGTCGGACCCATCAAGGTGCGCACGATCTTCCAGGTGTCCTCGGGCCCTTCGACGACCATGACGAGCGACGGCGAGCGCGAGATGAACTTCACGAGGCTGTCGAAGTAGTCCCTGCCACGGTGCTCCGCGTAGTGCTGCTCGGCAAGGTCCGGCTCGATCACCCGCAGCTCGGCAGCGGCGAGGCGCAGTCCCTTGGCCTCGAGCCGGGCGACGAGGACGCCCGCGAGACCACGCTCGACCGCGTCCGGCTTGCAGATGACCAGAGTCCTGTTCATGACCGGCTGCACCCTAGCCGGCGCGCGGCGGTCCGCGCTTCGCCGACGACGTAGAGCGAACCGGTCACGAGCACGAGGTCGTCGGGCCCGACGTCGTCGAGCGCCCGTCGCAGGGCATCGGTGACCGAGCCGGCGACGTCGCAGGCGAGCCCGAGGGCGCGCGCCGCGTCGGCGACGTCGGCTGCGGCGAGCGCGCGCGGCGACGTCGGCGCGCACGCGACGACGAGCGCGATGCGCTCCCGACCGAGGGCCCCGAGCAGCTCGGCCGGATCGCGACCGCGCAGGCAGCCGGCGACGACGACGACGCGGGAGACCGCGGCGAAGTCGTCGCCGAGAGCGGTTGCGAGCGACGCGGCGCCCGCAGGGTTGTGCGCGCCGTCGAGCAGGACGAGAGGGCGCCGGCCGACGACCTCCAACCGCCCGGGCACCGTCACGGCAGCGCATGCGTCCTCGACGACGTCGGCCGCGAGCGCCGTGCCGAGCAGCGCCTCGGCGGCGGCGAGGGCCGCAGCCGCGTTGTCGCCCTGGTGGGGGCCGAACAGCGGGAGGAAGACCTCGTCATAGGCCCCACCCGGCGTGCGCAGGTCGAGCAGTCGTCCACCGTGCGCCGGGCGGTTGGCGACGCACTCGAAGTCCTCGCCGCGGCGCCAGACCTCGCGGGCACCGACGGCCCGGGCCTCGTCGAGGAACACCTGGGCGACCTCGGGGTCGCGCTCGCCGAGCACGAGGACCGAGCCCGGCTTGACGATCCCCGCCTTCTCGCCGGCGATCTCGACACGGGTCGAGCCGAGGATGGCCATGTGGTCGAGCTCCACGTTCGTCACGACCGCAACGGCACCGTCCGCGACGTTCGTCGCGTCGTAGCGACCCCCGAGACCGACCTCGACGACGGCCGCCTCCACCGCGTTGTCGGCGAACCAGCGGTACGCCGTCGCCGTCACGAGCTCGAACCACGTCGGCGGCACGGCCCAGCTGTCGCGCTCGACGAGGAAGCTCTCGAGCGCGGCGAGCGCGGCGAGCTCCTCTTCGAGCTCGGCGTCGCTGATGGGCTCGCCGTCGCGTGCCATCCGCTCGTTCAGCCGCTCGAGGTGTGGGCTCGTGTAGGTGCCGACCGACAGCCCCTGCGCGCCGAGCAGCGTCGAGCAGATCCGCGTCGTCGAGCCCTTGCCGTTCGTCCCCGTGACGTGGACCACCGGGTAGGCACGCTCGGGATCGCCCATGGCCGAGCACAAGGCGGCGATCCGCTCGAGCGTCGGCGCGGCGGCGCGGCCCGCCACGCCGCGCTCGATGGCCTCGAGGTTGACGTGCCGGTCCAGCCAGGCGAGCGCGTCGCCGAGCGAGACCGGTGGGTCACCGCCGCGGCCGTTGCCGACCGACCTGCGCGGGCTGCGGTCAGGAGGCGGCACGGCGCGGCCGGTCGGACTTCTCGCCGGCGCCGCGCGGCAGCAGGCTCGGAGCGACCCGCTCGAGGACGACTCCCTTGTCGATCACGCAGCGACCGACGTCGCTCCTGCTCGGCAGGTCGTACATCACGTCGAGCAGCACCTCCTCGAGGATCGCCCGCAGCCCGCGGGCGCCCGTGCCCCGCAGCAGTGCCTGGTCCGCGATCGCCTCGAGGGCGTCCGGCGTGATCTCGAGCTCGACGTGGTCGAGCTCGAAGGTGCGCTGGTACTGCTTCACGAGAGCGTTCTTCGGCTCGACGAGGATCTGGACGAGGGCCTCGCGGTCGAGGTTCGAGACCGCGCCGATGACGGGCAGGCGACCGACGAACTCCGGGATGAGACCGAACTTCAACAGGTCCTCCGGCAGCACCTCGAGGAGCAGCTGGCTCTCCTCGTGCCGCCTGGAGCGCCGCACGTCCGCCCGGAAGCCGATGCCCGACCGACCGACACGCGCGTCGACGATCTTGTCGAGCCCGGCAAACGCCCCGCCGCAGATGAACAAGACGTTCGTCGTGTCGATCTGGATGAACTCCTGGTGGGGGTGCTTGCGCCCACCTTGGGGGGGCACCGAGGCCGTCGTGCCCTCGAGGATCTTCAGCAGCGCCTGCTGGACCCCTTCGCCCGAGACGTCGCGGGTGATCGAGGGGTTCTCGCTCTTGCGGGCGATCTTGTCGATCTCGTCGATGTAGATGATGCCCGTCTCTGCCTTCTTCACGTCGTAGTCGGCAGCCTGGATGAGCTTGAGCAGGATGTTCTCGACGTCTTCACCGACGTAGCCGGCCTCGGTGAGCGCGGTGGCGTCCGCGATCGCGAACGGCACGTTGAGCATGCGGGCGAGCGTCTGGGCGAGCAGGGTCTTGCCGCAGCCGGTCGGGCCGAGGAGCAAGATGTTCGACTTCGCGAGCTCGATACCGGCCTCGCCGGCAGAGCCCGCCTGCACCCGCTTGTAGTGGTTGTAGACCGCGACCGAGAGGATCTTCTTCGCCTGGTCCTGGCCGACGACGTAGTCGTTCAGGAACTCGAAGATCTCCCGCGGCTTGGGGAGGTCCTCGAAGCGCACCTCGGAGGTCTCGGAGAGCTCTTCTTCGATGATGTCGTTGCAGAGCTCGATGCACTCGTCGCAGATGTAGACCCCTGGACCGGCGATGAGCTTCTTCACCTGCTTCTGCGACTTGCCGCAGAAGCTGCACTTCACGAGCTCGCCCCCGTCGCCGAACTTGGCCACGTCCCCTCCCCCGGTCAGGCTGCGCCTATGGCGGACATGGCGTCGGGAAGCTCCCGCGTCATGATGACCTCGTCGATGACCCCGTACTCACGAGCTTCCGCGGCGCTCATGATGAAATCGCGATCGGTGTCGCGCTGGATGCGCTCGATCGACTGCCCGGTGTCCTCCGCGAGCATCTCGTTGAGCATGTCGCGCATGCGGAGGATCTCCTTGGCCTGCAGCTCGATGTCGGTCGCCTGGCCCGCCGCCCCGCCGTAGGGCTGGTGGAGCATGATCCGAGCATGTGGCAACGCGAAGCGCTTGCCGCGCGTCCCGGCGGCAAGCAGCACTGCGGCGGCTGACGCGGCCTGGCCGAAGCAGAACGTCGACTTCTCCGCCCGGATGAACTTCATCGTGTCGTAGATCGCGAACAGCGCGGTGATGTCGCCACCCGGCGAGTTGATGTAGAGGTTGATGTCCTTCTCGCCGTCCTCGGACTCGAGGAAGAGCATCTGCGCGCAGACGAGGTTCGCCACCGTGTCGTCGATCGGCGTGCCGATGAAGATGATGCGCTCCCGCAGCAGCCGCGAGTACAGGTCGTAGGAGCGCTCCCCGCGGCTGGAGGTCTCGACGACCATCGGCACGAGGTACCCGGATGCGCTCACGCTTCGACCTCCTCGGGCACGCCGTCCCCGACCGCCTCGTCGGAGGGCTCGACTGGGTCCTCCAGCAACGCCGACCTGTCCATGGGTCTCCCCTCGTCGTCGACGACGGCGACGTTCTCGACGAGCCACGTCAGCGCCTTCGCCGATCTCAACTGCGAGCGTAGCCCAGCCATCCGGCCTTCCCGCTCGAGCACCTCGCGGACCCGGGCGGGTGACTGCTTCTCCTGCTCGGCGATGCGGACGATCTCGTCGTCGACGTCCGACTCGTCCACGTCGAGGCCCTCGGCCTCGGCGAGGGCCCGCAGAGCCAGGTCGGCCTTGACCTGCAGCACCGCCTGAGCCTCGAGCTCCCCGAGCACCTCCTCGCCGCTCTGGCCGGTCGCCTCGAGGTACTCGTCCACCGTGGCCTGCTGGTGGGACAGGCGATGGACGAAGTCGCCGACCAGGCGCTCGGTCTCGGCTGTGACGAGGACCGCCGGGGGCTCCTCGGTGACGAGCGCGGCGAGAGCCTCGACGGCTCTCTCGCGGAGCACGAAGCGTGCCTGGAGCCGGCGCATCGTCGCGAGGCGCGTGCGGAGGTCGTCGCGCAGCTCGGCGATCGTGTCGAACTCCGAGGCGTCCGACGCGAACGCGTCGTCGACGACCGGCAGGATCTTCTCGCGGACCTGCTTGACGGTGATCTCGAGGTGCGCGGGACCGCCGGGTGCGTCCTCGGCGTCGATCTCGAAGCTGCCACCTGCGCTCGCGCCCCGCAGCCTCGCGTCGGCCTCCTCGACGATGCCACCGGTCCCCACCTCGTAGACGAGGTCGTCAGCCGTCAGCCCCTCGGCGACCGCGCCGTCCCGGCTGCCGTGGATGTCGATCGTGACAAGGTCGCCGTCGGCGGCCGGGCGATCGACGACCTTCAGCTCGGCGAACTGCTCCCGCAGCCGGTCGACCTGCGCGTCGACGTCGGCGTCGCTCGGGTCGAGCGCCGGCAGGGTGACCTCGAGTCCCTGGTAGCCGAGGATCGAGACCTTCGGCCGCACGGCGACCACGGCGTCGAATGCCACCGGCCCGGACTCCTCGCCGGCCGTCACGTCGATCTCTGGGGGTGCGATGACGTCGAGGGAGGTCTCGAGCACGGCGTCCGCGTACAGGCGCGGGAGCATGTCCCGCAGCACCTCCTCCCGGATCACCTTCGGCCCGAGCCGCGCCTCGAGAAGGCGGCGAGGCGCCTTGCCGGGACGAAAGCCCGGGACTCGGGCCTCTCGGGTGAGCCGGCGAAAGGTGTCGTCCTCCGCTCGGCGTATCTCCTCCTCGTCGACCTCGACGGTGAGCTTGACCTGGTTGCCCTCGAGGGGCTCGGCGGAGGTGCGCATACGAGTAGCGGAGTCTACCGGGGCTTGGCGCGCCCCCTCGACGCGAGCCACAGCACGAGCGCACCGGCGAGGAAAGCGACCACCGAGCCGAGGAGCAGCCCGGCCCGAGCTCCTGCGAGCAGCGCAGGGGACGAGGCGAACGCCCTGTCGGCGACCAGCAAGGGCACCGTGAAGCCGACGCCGCAGATGAGACCGCCGCCGACCAGCTCGACGACGCCGACCCCGTCCGGCAGGCGTCCCCCCGCGAGCCGGGCGACGACCAGGGTGGCCAGGGCGACGCCGGCGCTCTTGCCGACGACCCGCGCCGTCGTCGTCGCCACGAGGACACGCTCGGCGCCCGGAGCGGACAAGAACCCCGAGGCGAGGTCGACCCCGGCGTTCGCGAGGGCGAAGAGCGGCAGCACGCACAGGTCGGCGACGACGCCCACGCGCAGCTCGAGCAGACCTGGCTCCCCCCCGCCGGGGGGGAGCGCGAGCCCCGTCGCGACGCCCGCGAGGGCCGGCTCGACACCGGAGGAGACGAGCGCCGCCCAACACGCGAGCCCGACGAGCAGGTAGGCGCCCGCCGCACGCACGCCGAGGCGGCGAAGGAGCACGAGCAGCACGACGCAGGCCGACGCGGCACCCAGCCGGAGGCCGTCGACGCGGCTCGAGTAGCCGAGGACGAGCACGGCGAGCGAGCCGAGGTCGTCGGCGACGGCGAGCACGAGCACGAACAGCCGCAAACCCGCCGGGACGCGCCGGCCGAGGATGGCGAGGGCGCCGACCGCGAAGGCGATGTCCGTCGCGGTCGGCACCCCGGCCCCGCGCGCCAGGCCGCCACCGTGGGCGACAGCGAGGTAGACCAGAGCAGCCCCGCCCATCCCTCCGGCCGCGCCGGCGACGGGAAGCAGGGCGGCGCTCCGGTCCGACAGCTCGCCGAAGGCCCGCTCCCTCGAGATCTCCAAGCCGACGACGAGGAAGAACGACGCCATCGCCGCGTCGTCGATCCAGGCCTCGACGTCACGGGGCAGGCGGAGCGGACCGGCTCCGTGGACGGCGCCCAGGTGGACGACGCCCACGTAGCCGGCGGGATCGGCGGTCGCCCACACGACCGCGGCGAGCGCCGCGAGCGCGAGCAGCGCGCCGGTACGCGCCTCGGTCGCACCGAGTAGGGGCGAGGCCCCCGCGCGCGGCCTAGCATCGCGGTCTCGTCGACGCGACGACGGGGAGTAGCGCAGCTTGGTTAGCGCGCCTGCTTTGGGAGCAGGAGGCCGCGGGTTCGAATCCCGCCTCCCCGAC
>DAHWHN010000148.1 GCA_027335685.1 Acidimicrobiaceae bacterium | reverse complement strand
GACACCCCGAGCGCGCGCGTGAGCACGTGCCGGTGGGGGTGGGTCGCCGCCTCGGCCGGCGTCAGCTCGCCGTTGCGGACCATCTCCTCGACGAGGCTGTGGTCGTCGGTGAGCTGGACGAGCTCGCCGTCCCGCAGGAGGTAGGCACGGGAGTCCCCCACGTTCGCCACGGCGACCCGCTCGCGGCGGCCGGTGCCGACGATCGCCGCAGCCGTGAGCGTGGTGCCCATCCCGCGCAGGGAGCCGTCCCTCTCGCTCTGGTCGAACACGGCCCGGTTCGCCTGGATGGTCGCGCTCGCGAGGCCGGACGCCGATCGGCTTGCTGCGAACGACCGCTGCAGGGCGTCGATGGCGGTGCGCGCGGCGATCTCGCCGCCGACATGCCCGCCCATGCCGTCGGCGACCGCCACGAGCGCGCTGGTCGCAAGGCACCGGTCCTGGTTGGAGGATCGCACCTTGCCGGTGTCGGTCGCCGAGGCGGCCCGGAAGGCCGTCACGGGGCCTGCCGGCCGGGAAATCGGCTCACCGTCCGACCTCGAGCAGCGTGCTGCCCACCTTCACCCGGTCGCCGCGGCGGATCGGGACCGGAGCGGCGACGCGCTTGCCGTTGAGGAAGGTCCCGTTCGTCGAGCCCAGGTCCTCGAGCCAGGTCTCGCCGTCCCGCCGGAAGACGCGCGCGTGGACCGACGAGGCGAACGTGTCGCCGTCGAGGGTCACGGCGCAGCCCGGCGAACGGCCGAGGGTCGTCTCGTTGCCGAGGTCGAACGCCGCCCCCCGACGCTCCGCAGGTTCGAGGATGCGGAGCCGCAGAGGACCGCCCCGCTCCGCGGGTGCCGACGGCCGTGGTCTCTGGGGCTCTCGCGGGGGGTCGGTCGCCGAGCGCTCGTTGCGCCCGCGCCGGACCTCGACGAGCACCATGCGCGCCGCGTAGAGGAAGAACAGCCAGACCAAGGCGAGGAGGAAGTAGCGCAGGATCTGGAGGAGGCCGTGGGACATGACGCAGCGTGGAAAGGCTAGCTGGCTTCGAAGCGAAAGGTCGTGATGCCGACGGTGACGAGGTCGCCGTCGGCGAGCCGTCGGCTCCGGACGACGACGCCGTTGACGCGCGTGCCGTTCGTCGAGCCCAGGTCCTCGATGACGACACCCGTGCCGTCGCGACGCAGCTCCGCGTGGCGCCGCGAGACGTTGGCGTCCGCGAGGGGGATCGCGCACTCGGGGAGCCGGCCGATCACGATCGGCTCGTCGCCGACCGGCACGCGGTGCCCGTCGGGCAGGACGATCCACCCGCCCGGCTGCTCGTCGCCTTCGACGACCTCGCTCGAGATGAGGAACGTGCTGCGGGACAGCTCCTCGTTCCAGCCAACCGTGACCTCGACGGGACCGAGGAACGTGTAGCCCTCGGCCCGGGCATGCTCTTTCGCCGCGTCGGCGAGCTCGCAGGACAAGACGTCGACGAACCCGCCGAAGCGCTGGTAGTCCTCCTCGGAGACGAGGACGGTGAACGCGTTGGGCGCGACGAGCCCCCGCACCGACACGGCGCGCTGGAGGTCCATCTCACGCGTCAGTCGACGGCCCAGCTCAACAGGCTGGAGCTCGCCACGGAAGGCCTTGGCGAACGCGCCCTCGACCAGTCGCTCGAGGCGCTGCTCGAACTGCTGGAGTCCCATGGCCCCCGTACTCTACCTGCACAGACGATGACCGGCTCGCCGTGGGCTAACCTGTTCACTCCACTGGGCGAGTGGCGGAATTGGCAGACGCGCAGGATTCAGGTTCCTGTGTCCGAAAGGATGTGGGGGTTCAAGTCCCCCCTCGCCCACCGCGAAAGTCCTGCTGGACGAGGTGTGTCGGAGCTGGAGCGTGCGTGCTCGCCCGTGGAGGGCAGCGGCCGGCCGCTCTCGGCGCGGTCCGACCCCGGGGCGTGCGCGTCGAGCCCGCGACAGCACCGCGGTCGTGCCACCCGGAGCCGTCCGCCACTCAGCTTGCGTGGCACGGTCCTCGACCGGGACCGCAGGCCGCTTGCCGCGGTCACGATCGACATCGACGACGTCTAGTAGCTCGACGACACCGACGGCCACCTCGGCGACGACGCGCTCGGCGCGGTCGCGCGCCCTCGCGGCCTGTATCCGGCGCAGGGGACACGCTCGCCCGCTACGGCGGTGAGGAGTTCGCCGCCGTGCTCCCCGGGACAGGACCCGGCGGTGCCCGCGACGTGCGTGGCCGGCTGGTCGAGGCCGTGCGTGCGGTCGTGGTGCGTCAGGCTCCCGGCTGGACGACGAGCGTCTCGGTCGGAGCGGCGAGCTGGCAGGCCGAGGGTCCGGGTTCCTCGCCGATCACCGGTGCCGAGCTGCTCGCCAGGGCGGACGACGCGCTCGACGCGGCCAAGCCCGCAGGCAAGAACCGGGCCGCCGTCTACGGCGACGAGGTCGCTGCGGGCGCGGAGGCAGCCGGCGGGTAGCCTCCCCGCCATGGCCCCGACCGTCGCACCCTACGGGACGTGGCGCTCGCCCGTCACGACCGAGCTCCTCGTCGACAAGGCCGTGCGCCTGAGCGACCCGGTCGTCGACGGTCGCGACCTCTACTGGAGCGAGGGCCGGCCGAGCGAGGGTGGGCGCCAGGTGGTCGTGCGCCGCTCGGCCGACGGGTCGGTCGCAGACGTCCTGCCCGCGGGATTCTCTGCCCGGACGCGTGTCCACGAGTACGGCGGCCTGTGCGTCGCGGCGCGCGACGGTGTGGTCGTCTTCGCCAACGACGCCGACCAGCGACTCTACCGGCTCGAGCCGGGCCGCGCGCCACGGCCGCTCACGCCCGAGCCGGCCGAGCCGTCGGGGCTGCGCTACGCGGCGCCTCTGCTCAGCCCGGACGGCTCGTGGGTGATCTGCGTGCGCGAGCGGCACAGCGAGGGCACGGTCGTCAACGAGCTCGTCGCGGTCCCAGCCGGCGGCGACGGGGCCGTCCGCGTCGTCGCTGGCGGGCACGACTTCGTCGGCACCCCGGCGCTCTCGCCCGACGGTCGGCGCCTTGCCTGGTGCACATGGGACCACCCGCACATGCCGTGGGACGCAACCCAGCTCTGGGAGGCCGAGCTCGGGCGGGACGCCACGGCGCGGGCCGCGCGTCTCGTCGCCGGGGGGCCCGGCGAGTCCGTGACCCAGCCGCGCTACTCGCCTGCTGGCGTGCTGCACTTCGCTTCCGACCGGAGCGGCTGGTGGAACCTCTACGCGGACGACGGGGTGCCCGGTGGCCGGCCGCTCGCGCCCGCGGCCGCGGAGCACGCCGGGCCGGACTGGGTGTTCGGCTCCTCGAGCTACGCGCCGCTCGTGACGGGCGAGATCGTCGCGACCTGGAGCGTCGACGGCACGTCCATGATCGGCGTGATCGGAACCCATGGAGGCGAGCTCGTCCCGCTCGAGACGCCGTACACGGTGCTCTCCTCGGTGCGCGCGACCGACGCCGGCGTCGTCGTGCTCGCCGCGTCGGCGGAGGTGCCCGCCACGCTCGTCGAGATCGCCCTGCCCTCGGGGCGCGTCGAGGTCGTGCGGGCGAGCCGCGAGGTCGCGATCTCGCCGGGCTGCATTGCGCGTCCGCGCCACGTCGCGTTCGCCTCCGCCTCCGGCGAGAGCGTGCACGCGCTCGTCTACCCCCCGGCCAACGAGGACTTCGTCGCGCCGGCCGGCGAGCGCCCGCCGCTCATCGTGTCCGTCCACGGCGGCCCGACCGCGTCGTCGTCGCCGGCCCTCGACTACTCGGTCCAGTACTGGACGAGCCGCGGGTTCGCGGTCGCGAGCGTCGACTACGGCGGCAGCTCCGGCTACGGGCGCGCCTACCGCCAGAGGCTCGCCGGTGCGTGGGGCGTCGTCGACCTCGCGGACTGCGAGCTCGTCGCGCGGGCGCTCGTCGAGGCGGGCGAGGTGGACCCGGACCGGCTCCTCGTCCACGGGGGGAGCGCGGGCGGCTTCACGGTGCTGTGCGCGGCGACCTTCGGCGAGGTGTTCGTGGCGGGAGCGAGCTACTACGGCGTCGCCGACCTCGCGGCGCTCGCGCGCGACACGCACAAGTTCGAGTCGCACTACCTCGACGGCCTGGTCGGTCCGTGGCCGGACGCGCGAGCCGTCTACGAGGAGCGCTCGCCGCTGTTCCACGCGGAGCGCCTCCACATGCCGCTCATCGTCTTCCAGGGTCTCGAGGACGCGGTCGTCCCCCCGAGCCAGGCGGAGAGCATCGTCGCCGCCCTGCGCACAGCGGGCGTTCCCGTCGCCTACGTCACCTACCCGGGCGAGCAGCACGGCTTCCGGCGCGCCGAGAGCATCATGCGCACCGCCGAGGCCGAGCTCTCCTTCTACGCCCAGGTGCTCGGCTTCCGCCCCGCCGGCGTCCTCGACCCGGTCGAGATCGAGAACGCCGGCACACGGCGCGGCTGAGCCCGCCGACGGAGACGCGCCACTCAGGCTTCGGCGAGCAGCGCGTAGAGGCGCCGCCGGGCCTCGGCGAGGACCTCCTCGGCCGCCTGCTGCTGCGCGGCGCTGCCAGCCCTGCCGATCTGCATGACGGCGCCGAGGAGCTGGCCGGTCGCCTCCCGGAGCCGGAGCGCGCCGGGCTCGACGCCCTCGCGCACCTCGTCCCACGGCGTCTTGCGGCCGGACTGCTCCGCGGCTGCGGCCGCACCGCTGTCGGTGAGGGAGAAGCGCCGCTTGCCGGCGTCCTCCTCCGCGCGGACGTGGCCCTCGTCCTCGAGCAGCTGCAGGGTCGGGTAGACCGACCCCGGGCTCGGCCGCCATATCCCGCCGGTCCGCTCGGCGAGCTCCTGGATGATCTCGTAGCCGTGCATCGGCCGCTCGGCGAGGAGCGCGAGCACCGCGGCACGGACGTCACCGCGGCGTGCCCGCCCTCCCGGGCCTCCGCGACCTCGGCCCATGGCGCGCGGTCCCGACGGCCCCATCCCGCCTGCCCACGGCGGGCCGAAGCCGCCGAAGGCCGCGGGGCCGCGGCGACGGCCGCCGCCACGCCCTTGCCAGGTGGTGTCCGCGTCGCCGCAGCATCCCGGCCCGCAACCGGGTCGGCCTGTGAACTCGTCCTGCTCGTGCATCGCGTGCATGTGTGCTCCTCTCGGTGGGCGGGCAACTCCCGCCTGCACTCGGAAGCATATCGCGATATATCGCCGACGTGTCGCCGACGGTTGCACGGCGCCGGCCGACCCCGCCACTCCGAGGCCCGTCCCGCACGGCGCCTGCACCGCGCACGCACCGACCACCGCTCCCGGCCGGGAGCGCCGCGACCTCGGCCTAGGTTGGTGTCGGCTCCCGAGGCCCGCGGCGACCGCCGGCGGGGAGCGGGGCGCGAGGACGAGGAGGACCCATGGCGAACGACCTGACGACCACGCCGGGCGCACCGGGCGCACCGGGCGAGCGCACGGTGGTCGACTTCTGGTTCGACCCGATCTGCCCGTGGGCGTGGCTCGCGTCCCGGTGGATGCTCGAGGTCGAGGCGGTGCGGCCGGTCCGGACGCGCTGGCACGTGATGTCCCTGTCGTACCTCAACGCCGGCAAGCCCGACCTGCCCGACACCTACCGTGACATCCTCGAGACGGCCTGGGGTCCCGTGCGCGTGTGCATCGCCGCGGAGCTCGAGCACGGCAACGACGTCCTCCTCCCGCTCTACACAGCGCTCGGCACGCGCTTTCATCTCGAGCAGAAGCCGAAGGACGCGGCGACGATCGCCGAGGCGCTCGCCGAGGCCGGGCTGCCCGCGTCCCTCGTCGACGCGATGGGCTCGACCGACGTCGACGACGAGCTGAAGCGGTCGCACCACGCCGGCATGGACCAGGTCGGTGACGAGGTCGGCACGCCCGTGATCAGCGTCTCGGGCGTCGCGTTCTTCGGGCCGGTGATCTCGCCGGCACCGACGGGCGAGGCGGCCGGACGCCTCTACGACGGCGTGCTGGCCGTCGCCGGGACCGACGGGTTCTTCGAGCTGAAGCGCTCGAGGACGCGGGACCCGATCTTCGCCTGACCCGGCGCCGCCACCTCGGCGACACCGTCGCGCAGCACGATGTCGCGCCCGCGCACGGCGGGGACGCGTGGGCCGGGGAGCACGATCCCGGTGAGGTTCAGCGGATCGGCAGCGGCGAGGGCGACCTGCGATCCGTCGGGCGATCGCCGGGCGACGGATCGCAGTCGGTCGATCGCCTCCGGGAGCCCGTACTGCTCCCCGGCGACGCCGGCCACGAAGCGGCCGCCCCGTACGACGCCGCGGGCTTCGAGCCGGCGCAGGGCCCAGAGGACCTCGCGCCAGGAGATCGCGAGGGTCTCGCGCGCGGCGAGGTCGCGGGCGACGACGCCCCAGCGCGCGAGCAGCTGGAGGGCGACCGACTCGGCGAGCTCGTCGGGCGCGAAGTCCTGTGGCACCGCGGCCTCGAGGACGGACCACCTGCCTCCCGCGAGCGCCGGGTGGACGCGCGCGCGCGGTCCGGCGACGCGGGCGGGCGCGCCGACGCGCGCGCCGACGCGTGCACGTGGCGCCGGCCGCGTGGCGACGGAACGGTAACGGCCGGACAGCAGCGCACGCACCGCCCGGAAGCCGTCGGAGGTGAGCCAGCCGAGCGACACGCCGTCCCAGAGCGCCTCGGCGACCTCGTCGGGCAGCCGGCGCGTCTGCTCGACGATGTCGGCGACGAACAGCGCGCCACGCCGCTCGAGGACCTCGAGGACCTCGAGCGCGGCGCCGGGCCCCGGTCGCGCCGGCCTCAGGTCGCCGCGCGCGGCTGCGAGGAGCCACGCGAGGTCCTCCCGCCGGGCGACGGTGACCGGAGTCGCCCGTGACGGGACGGCTCCCCCGCGGCGCTCCCGGGGCTCGGGACCGTCGGGCACCTTGACGCCGAGCCGTCCCCATGCGCACTCGCCGTGCGCGGAGAGCTCGTCGAGCAGCTGGGCCTGGTAGCCGGCGACGCGCGCGGGCAGGATCGACTCTTCCCACGCGGCGACCGGGGCCTCGATCCCCTGGAGCTGGGCGATCACCTCGGCGAGCCCGCCGGTGCCGACGAGGCGGGTGCCGGGCGCGACGTGCTGCCACTCGAGCAGGAACCGGAGCAGGTCCTGCACGCTCGCGGGAGGGTGGCTCGACCGCTCCCGGGATCGGCTCCGTGCGCTGATGCGCGCCGCGACCCGGCGCGCGCACCACTGCCCGTCGAGCACCTGCACGACGGCGCCCGTCGCCTCGCAGCGCGCGAGCGCCGAGAGCACGGTCGGGAGCGTCGAGCCGGGGATCTGCGCGACGATCTCGTCGGCGCGCGTCGGACCTGTGTGCTCGAGGTGCCCGAGCACCGCGTCGCCGAGCGCGCGGGGTGCGTCCGGTGCGGGCGAGCAGGCGACCCGATCGGGGAGCTCGTGGTCGGGCGCGATCGTCGCGTCGGGAACGAGCAGCTCGAGCTCGCGCCGGCGCTCGGTCGCAGCCCAGGCGAGCGCCTCCCCGGACTCCCCGGACTCGCCCGGCCTGCCCGGCGCCCCGGTCGGCCGGAGCGCCTCGACGGCGCGACCCGCGGCGCGCAGCGACGAGAACGACGCGGACCACTGCGGCTCGGGTCGCGTGACGACGAGCGTGAGCAGCAGGTCGTGGAGCTCCTCGGGGTTGCGCGGTGCCGGCGCGAGCTCGCGCCGGACCTCGTCGACGATCGCGGCGTCGACGGCGGTCAGATCGCCCGGATCGACCGGGACGCCGCGGCGCAGGCCGACAGAGCGCGTCCGGCGCTCCTCGAGGGGAGCGTCGTCGAGGAACGTGTACGGTCGGCCGTTCAAGATCTCGTGCGTGAGCACCGACGGCTCGGTCGTGTCGAGGCAGTGGCAGCGGACGGCGCCCGACCGGATCGCCCCGACGAGGGCGACCAGGCCGGCGAGGTCGATCGCCTCGGTGAAGCAGTCGTCGAGCGTCTGGCGGACGATCGGGTGGTCGGGCACGGCGATCGGTCCCGAGACGTTCTCCTGGCAGGCGGCGAGGGCGGGGAAGATCGCCGCCATGAGGTCGTCGGCCTCCATCCGCTGGATCGCGGGCGGGAGGTGGCGCGAGCCGCGAAAGCGCGGCGAGACGAGCGAGCGCGTGAGGTTCCAGCGCCAGCGCGAGCCGAAGATCGGCGTCGGCAGCACCGCCTGGACGAGGACGTCACGCACGGTCGCCGGTCCGAGGAAGCGCGTCACCTCCTCGAGCGGGAAGGAGTGCTGCGGTCCGAGCGAGATGACGACGGCGTCGTCGCTCGCCGCGGCTTGCAGCTCGAAGTCGAACGTCGTGCAGAACCGCTTGCGCAGCGCGAGACCGAGGCCGCGGTTGACCCGCGCGCCGTAGGGCGCGTGGACGACGAGCTGCATCCCGCCGGTGTCGTCGAAGAACCGCTCGAGCACGACGTCGGACTTCGTCGGGAGGATGCCCAGCTGGGCACGGGCCGCGCCGAGGTAGGCGACGACCTCGGACGCGGTGCCGGCGTCGGTGCCGGCGTGGTCGACGACCGCCTGGACGGCGGCATCGGTGCCACCTCGTCCGAGCTCGACGTCGACGAGGCGCCGCAGCGCGGACACGGCGTCGGCCAGCTCGTCGGTGCGCGCCGGGGCCTCTCCGAGCCAGAACGGCAGGGTCGGGTTCGCGCCGGCGGCGTCGACGACGCGGACCGTGCCCTGCTCGACGCGACGGATGCGCCAGGCGGTGCTGCCGAGCAGGAACACGTCGCCGACCATCGCCTCGACGGCCCAGTCCTCGTTGACCGTCCCGACGAGGACGTCCTCGGGCTCGAGCACGACGCGGTAGTCGGCAAGCTCGGGGATCGCCCCGCCCGAGGTCGACGCCGTCAGCCGGGCTCCCCGACGGGCGCGCAGGACGCCGTTCACCGCGTCGCGGTGCAGGTGCGCTCCGCGCCGCCCGCGGCCGGTCGCGACGCCGTCGCTCACGAGGGCGAGCACGTCCTCGAGGTCCGCGTCGGCGAGGTCCCGGTAGGGGGCGGCGTTGCGGACGAAGGACGCGACGTCGCGCTCGTCGATGCCGTCCTCGCCGCTCGCGGCGCACTCGGCGACGACCTGCTGCGCGAGGATGTCGAGCGGAGCGACCGGCGGCACGACCGCGTCGAGAGTTCCCTCGCGCACGGCGGCGAGCAGGGCGACGCACTCGACGAGCTCGTCCCGGGTGAGCGGGTAGATCCGTCCCGTCGGCACGCCGCGCACGGTGTGGTCGGCGCGCCCGACGCGCTGGAGGAAGGTCGCGATGCTCCGCGGCGAGCCGAGCTGGCAGACGAGGTCGATCGGGCCGACGTCGATGCCGAGCTCGAGCGACGCCGTCGCGACGACGCACCGGAGCTCCCCTGCGCGAAGGCGCGCCTCGACGCTCAGCCGGCGTGCCGTCGAGAGGCTGCCGTGGTGGGCGCAGACCGCGTCGTCGCCGAGGTGCGCGGCGAGGAGGTGCGCGATCCGCTCCGCCATCCGGCGGGTGTTGACGAACACGAGCGTCGTCGTGTGGGCGCCGACGACGCCGGCGAGGTGCTCGACCACCGCGTCGAGCTGCGCCGTGCTCGTGACGGCGCCGAGCTCGTCGCTCGTCCGGGAGATCGCGACGTCGAGGGGTCGTTCGTGGCCGACGTCGACGACGTTGCAGCGTGGCGAGCCGTCGGCGCCCGTCCTGCCCGGTGCTGCGCCGACGAGCAGCCGGGCGATCGTCTCGATCGGGCGCTGGGTGGCGGACAGCCCGATCCGCGTCGGGCGGCGGACGGGTGCGCGGGACGCCTCGCCATCTGCACGGCCGTGCAGCGCGGCCCGGCCGTCGTCCGCTGGTTCGGCTGCTGGTGGTTCGTCCGCCGGGTCGTCGTCTCCCCGGTGCGCCGACGTGCACCGGTCGAGCCGTTCGAGGCTGAGGGCGAGGTGCGCCCCGCGCTTGTCCCGCGCGAGGGCGTGGATCTCGTCGACGATGACGGTGTCGACACCGGCGAGCAGCTCGCGCCCTCGTCGCGCCGTGAGGAGGAGGTAGAGCGACTCCGGTGTCGTGACGACGATGTCCGGGCGCTCCCGGAGCATCGCGGCGCGCGCGGACGCCGGCGTGTCGCCGTTGCGCACGGCGACGGTCACCTCGCGGACCGGCTCGCCCAGCTCGTGCGCGATCTCGGTGATCTCTGCGAGCGGTCGCTCGAGGTTCTCCCGGATGTCGACCGTCAGGGCGCGCAGCGGCGAGACGTAGACGACGGAGGTTCCCGGCCTCGGCGCGTCGCCGGCCTCCGGACCGTGAGCCGGGAGGGGTCGCAGGCAGCGGTCGACGGCGACGAGGAAGGCGGCGAGGGTCTTGCCGGACCCTGTCGGCGCGGCGATCAGCGTGTCGTCGCCGCCTGCGATCGACTGCCAGCCGCGGGCCTGCGCCTCGGTCGGGCCACCGGGGAAGCGCCGCCGGAACCACTCGGCCACGGCGGGGTGGAAGGAGGCGAGAGCCTCATCGGGACCGGGCGCGAGCACCACGCGGGCGATCCTAGGTCGTGCATCGTGGGCCGGGAACACGTGTTCGCCGGGTCGTCCCCGAGCAGCGGCCGGCGCGTTGCGGCCCTTGGCGTCCGCGCGCGGTCTGGCGCCTAGGTCCCCGGTCGCTCCCGGCGCAGCGGAGCCGGCCCCGACCACCACCGTCCGGCGAAGCGCCAGGGGTAGCTCGCGCTCGTCGTCCATCCCGGCCGGCCTGCACGTGGCGGGGACGTGCCGCCTCCGGGCACCTCGACGCAGCGCTCGACGGCAGCGAGGATCGCGGCGAGCGCGTCGCCGTCGGGCGTGAGGGGGTCGGCCACGAGGGGGTCGGCCACGAGGGGGTCGGCGAGGCCTGCCGCGGCGCCCGCAGGTCGCTCGACGGCCACAGCGCCGGTGTGACGCCCGCGGGCTCGCGGCCTCACAGCGGGATGTTGCCGTGCTTGCGCTTCGGCAGGTCCTCCCGCTTCGAGGCGAGCATCTCGAGGCTGCGGGTGAGGACCCTGCGGGTCTCGGCCGGATCGATGACGTCGTCGACGTACCCGCGCTCGGCCGCGACGTAGGGGTTGGTGAAGCGCTCCGCGTAGGCGCTCACGAGCTCTGCTCGCCGTGTCTCGGGATCCTCGGCGGCGGCGAGCTCTCGGCGGTGGACGATCTCGACCGCCCCCTCCGGGCCCATGACGGCGAGCTCCGCCGACGGCCAGGCGAGGGAGAGGTCCGTGCCGATCGACTTCGAGTCCATGACGAGGTAGGCACCGCCGTAGGCCTTGCGGACGATGACCTGGATCCTCGGGACCGTCGCCTCGCAGTAGGCGTAGAGGAGCTTCGCACCGTGGCGGATGATCCCCCCGTACTCCTGGTCGGTGCCCGGCATGAACCCGGGCACGTCGACGAGGGTGACGAGCGGGATGTTGAACGCGTCGCAGGTGCGGACAAAGCGCGCACCCTTCTCCGAGGACGCGATGTCGAGGACGCCGGCGAGCATCTGGGGCTGGTTGCCGACGACGCCGACGACCCGGCCACCGAGGTGGGCGAAGCCGCAGGTGATGTTCGACGCCCAGTGGGGGAAGTACTCGAGGTACTCGCCGTCGTCCACGACTGCCCGGACGACCGCAGTCATGTCGTAGGGCTGGTTGGGCCGCGCCGGGACGATGTCGCGCAGCTCCGGGACGAGGCGATCGGGATCGTCGGTGCACGCGACGCTGGGCGGCTCCTCGAGGTTGTTGGACGGGAGGAACGAGAGCAGGTAGCGGACTTCGTCGAGGCAGGAGTGCTCGTCGGCCGCGACGAACGCCGCGACGCCCGAGCGCGTCGCGTGGGTCATGGCCCCGCCGAGCTGCTCGGGCGTGACGTCCTCGCCCGTGACGGTGCGGACGACGTCGGGCCCGGTGATGAACATGTGGCTCGTGTGCTGGACCATGAAGACGAAGTCCGTGAGGGCGGGGGAGTAGACGGCGCCTCCGGCTGACGGACCGAGCACGACGCTCACCTGGGGCACGACGCCGGACGCGCGGGCATTGCGGACGAAGATGCCGCCGAAGCCGTGGAGCGCGACGACGCCCTCCTGGATCCGGGCACCACCGCCGTCGTTCAACCCGATGACCGGGACGCCGGTGCGCGCTGCGAGGTCCTGGACCTTGTGGACCTTCTCGGCGTGGGCCTCGCCGAGCGAACCGCCGAAGACGGTGAAGTCCTGGCTGTAGACGCACACCCGGCGGCCGTCGATCGTGCCGAAGCCCGTCACGACCCCGTCGGTGTACGGGCGGTTGTCGTCGAGCCCGACGCCGTGGCTGCGGTGGCGGACGAGCGCGTCGAGCTCCTGGAACGAGCCGGGGTCGAGGAGGTAGTCGATCCGTTCACGCGCCGTGAGCTTGCCCTTCGCGCGCTGGGCTTCGACCGCTTTGGCCGTCGCCGGGTTGCGCGCCTGCTCCTTGCGCTCCTGCAGCGTCGCGAGCCTCGACGCCATCGAGTCGTCCGTCGTCGGGGTTGGCGGCATCGGCCCGAGGCTAGTGGCGCGACCGGTCCCGCGCGCTCAGGCGTCGACCTCGCGGCGGCCCTCCAGCGCGCGCCCGAGCGTCAGCTCGTCGGCGTACTCGAGGTCGCCCCCGACCGGCAGGCCGCTCGCGATGCGCGTGACGTGCAGGCCGAGCGGCTTGAGCAGCCGCGCGAGGTACATCGCCGTCGCCTCGCCCTCGAGGTTGGGGTTCGTGCACAAGATGACCTCGCTCACGTGCTCGGGGCCGAGGCGGGCGAGCAGCTCGCGCACGCGGATCTGCTCGGGTCCGATCCCGTCGATCGGGCTGAGCGCGCCGCCGAGCACGTGGTAGCGACCGCGGAACTCCCGGGTCCCCTCGACGGCGACGATGTCGCGTGGATCCTCCACCACGCAGACGACGGAGCTCTCCCGCCGGTCGTCCGCGCAGATCGCGCACCGCTCGCCGACGCCGATGTTGAAGCACACCGAGCAGAGCACGGTGCGCTCCTTGACCTCGACGATTGCCCGCGCCAGCCGGTTCGCGTCCTCTTTTGCGACCTTGAGCAGGTGGAAGGCGATCCTCTGCGCGGACTTCGGCCCGATGCCGGGCAGGCGTCCCAGCTCGTCGACGAGGTCTTGGATGGGACCTTCGAACAGCGCCAGTCGAGGCTCTCCTGCTACGCGGTGGGCTCGTCGTCCGGCTCGTCGTCCGGCTCGCCGAAGATCCCACCGAGCTCGGCTCCGCCGAGCAGCTCGCCGAGGGCACTCTGCAGGACGCCACCGAGCGCCTCCGAGCGGACCCGCGTCAGCTGCGCGGCGGCGTCGCGGACGGCGGCGAGCACGAGATCCTCGAGCAGCGCCGCGTCCGCCGGGTCGACGACGGACGGGTCGATCGACACGGCGTCGAAGGAGAAGTCGCCGGATGCCCGGACCCGGACGAGGCCTCCGGCAGCCGACCCTTCGACTGGGCGCGAGCGCGCCACGGCCTCGGCGTCGGCGACGCTCTCCTGGAGCTGGCGCATCCGGGCGAACACGTCGCCGTACTCGTCTCCGTCGGGGAACGAGGTCACCGCCGTCAGACCTCCTCTGCCCCGGGGAACGCCTGGAGCAAACGCTCCTCCTCCCACGCTATCCCGCTCGCGCCTGTGTCGTCCGCGCCTGTGTCGTCCGCGCCGCGTGCGTCGCGCGCGGCGAGCAGCTCCTCGAGGTCCTCGTCCTCCTCGTCGACGGCGGATCGGCTCGGCGGTCGTGCCGGCGGTGCCGGCATGGTGCCGGTGCCACCGGTCGTGGCGGTGCCCGCAGCGCCCGTGGGCGTCCAGGTCCCGTCCGTCACGAGCCGGAGGCCGATCGGGCGCCCGAAGTGGCGTGCGAGGGCGTCGGCGACCTCCGCGCGCAGCGGCTCCGCCTGGGTCACGTGGACGTCGTTTGGTAGGGCGAAGATCGCGTCCGTCCCGTCCCGGCCGACGAAGTGGCCGGCCTGGAAGTAGGCACGGACCTTCGGGCGGAGGCCGACGAGCACGGTGTCGCCCCATGCCGTGACGAGCTCGTCGCGGCCGGGGAGGTCATCTGCTACCGCCAGGGGCGCGACGGGCGCGGCCGGGCCCGACGGGCCGCGTGCCGCCGACGGGCTAGCTGCCGGCCGAGCCGTGTTCCCCCCGAAGTCGAGCGCCGTCTCGACATCCGACGTGCCCTCCGTGCTGCCTGCAGGCTCGCCCGAGGGCCCCGGCTCGCCGTCGGGGGGGCCCGCCGGCCGGCGGTAGGCGCCGATCACCGGTCGCCGACCCGCCGGGGCACGCGGGGCGTCGAGCTCGGTCTCGACGACGGGTGCGACGGGTGCGACGGGTGCGGCGGGTGCGGCCGGGCGTGGGAGCGGGGGGGTGGCACGACCGCCTGCCGGGGGTGCCGTCGACACCTCGTGGCCGGCGGCTCCGGCTCCCGGTGGAGCCGCGGCGCCGTGCTCGAGCTGGTCGATGCGGCGCTCGAGCCGCTCGACGCGGTCGAGCAGCGACTCGACGGTCTCGTCGGCGTCGGGGTGCGCGCAGCGCACGATGGCGACCTCGAGGGTGATCCGTGGCTCGGGCGCGTCGCGCATGGCGACGACGGCGGCCCCGATGAGCTCCATGGCACGCACGGCGCGTGCCGTCCCGAGCGCCCGGGCCTGCTCGGAGATGGCGGTGCCGGCCGTCGGGACCCCCTCGACGCCGGGCGCGACGAGGGCGAGGAAGCCCGAGCGGAGCCGCTCGACGAGCTCGACGGCCACCTGCTGGGGGTCGCGCCCGCGCTGGAGGGCAACGCCGAGGGCTGCCAGCGCTGCGCCGGTGTCGCGCGCCGCGACCGCGGACACGACGTCGGCGAGGTCGCCGGAGTCGTCGTCCGCGCTGCCCGAGGCTGCCACCTGGTCGAGCATCGACAGGGCGTCGCGGGCCGAGCCGCGCCCTCGGCGGAGGGCGACGCCGATGCCCCCGTCGGGAAGGTCGAGGCCGGCGTCCGCGACGACGTCTTCGAGCAGGCTCTCGAGGACGTCGTCGCCGAGCAGGTGGAACTCGAAGTGCTGGGTCCGGCTGCGGATCGTCGGGAGGACCTTCTGTGGATCGGTCGTCGCGAGGACGAACACGACGTGCTCCGGCGGCTCCTCGAGGGTCTTCAGCAGCGCGTTCGACGCGGCGGTCGAGAGCATGTGGACCTCGTCGACGATGTAGACCTTCCACCGGCCCGGCGTCGCGAGCGCGGCGCGCCCGACCAGGTCGCGCATCGCCTCGACGCCGTTGTTCGACGCGGCGTCGAGCTCGTGGACGTCGAACGACGTCCCGGCGACGATCGACTCGCACGACGCGCAGGCGCCGCAGGGCTCGCCGCCGTCGGTGGCGGTGCAGTTGAGCGCCTTCGCGAGGATGCGCGCCGTCGAGGTCTTCCCGGTGCCGCGAGGTCCACTGAAGAGGTACGCGTGCGCGATCCGCTCGTCTCGGACTGCGTTGCGCAGGGCGCGGGTGACGTGGTCCTGGCCGCGCACCTCCGAGAAGCGCTGCGGGCGGTAGCGGCGGTAGAGGGACTGGAAGGGACGCTCGGACGCCCGGGTCAGGGGGTCGGAGCCCGCAGGAGGGACGGTCACGTGCCGATGCTAGGACCCGTGCCGGTACCTGCGTGCCGGCACCTGCGAGCAGGGGGACGACAGCGCGTCGCCGGCGGGCGCAGCGGCCAGGTCACCTGCGGCACACAGGACGGATCGCTGAGAGCTGCTGCCTTCCGGCCGTGACTCGGTTCACGAGGTCCCATTGCGCAGAACCCGGCCGCTGCGCTCGACGGCGACGCGCCGGGACACGATAGCCTCTCGTTCCTCTGGAGGGGTGCGAGAGCGGCCGAATCGGCACGATTGGAAATCGTGTGTCTTGCAAGGGACCGTGGGTTCGAATCCCACCCCCTCCGCCACGGGGTCCTGACGAAACCGGGGACCTCGACGTGACGATTCTCCCGGCCGGAGGCACCCGCGGCCTTCCGGCCGGGGATCGTGACGGCGACGGCGCGCGATGGTGGCTCGCCTGGCTCCTGACGGCAGCGCAGATGGAGAGCACGCGGCTCCGGCTGCGGATCCGCACGCACGCCACCAACACGAGGAGCCCGCCGGCGGGCGGGCTGGTGCGATGCGGTGGTGCGAGCGCTCAGGCGGCTGCCGGTGGCCCGGTGCCCGCCGGAGGGGCGGCGGCCGGGTCGATCTCCTCGAAGCCGTAGTCCTCGGGGTCGAGGTGCGTGAGGGAGTCGGTGCGGTCCCCGGTGCGCGCCGCCCAGGCCCGCAGGCAGCGCAGGTTCGCCGCTGCCTGGGCGACGACGACCATGAGGCCGGTCTTCACGAGGCCGACGACATGGGTCCAGCGCCGGCGGACGTTCTCGGTCTTGGAGCTCTTGGGCGTCCCGAACGCGCCCTCGACGCGGCTGCGGCGAACAGACGCCGCGATCCAGGCGTCGCTTCCCCAGTAGTGGCGCTGGCGGATCTTCGGCATCACGTCGCCGGGGATGCCGATCGTGCGCTGACGGCAGGCCTTCGGGGCGGTGGTCGGCTCGGGCGGGTTCTCGACCTTCGGCGTGCCAGGCGGCAGGAACTGCGAGACGGGGCAGTTGGCGCAGACGAGCTGTCCGGCCTGGGCCGGGCACTCGAAGCGCTCGGTCCCGTTCGCGTCCGCGCCCCGCGTGCGGCGGAACGCCCAGGTCTTGCGCTCGGCGATGGCGGCCCGGAACTCTTCGAGCTCGCGAAACTTCTCCGCGTGCTCGGCGCGCTCGGAGGGTGTGCCGTTCTTCTTGAGCTTCGGCACCGACAGCTGGTCGGGCCGGGGGATGACCTCGAGGTGGCGCGGCGTCATCGGGCAGTGCGCCCAGCCGTCGATCATCGTGACGCCCTCGAGGTCATGGGCGCCGCGGTCGTTCTGGTGCAGGTCGCAGATCTGCTCGATGCCACGGCTGCGCAGCTCGTCGGCCCAGTGCTCGGGGAGCGCGTAGGAGAAGCCCCGGCCATCGGCGAGCTCGGTCACCGGGTTGCCGGCGGCGAGCAGGCCGTCAATGAGCCCGAGGGCGGGTGCGACCGTGCTGGCATTGGCCGGAACGAGGCTGATGCGCTCGACGAGCAGTGGCAGGTCGACCTTGGAGTCCTGGGGTGCGAGGCGGGTGAGGGAGACGAGCTTGTAGCCGACGAGCTTGTTCGTCCGGTTGTCCCGGTGCGCGTCCGATAGCCCCAGCGGGCGTCGACGTCGAAGGAGTACCCGGTCTCCTCGGTCACCTTTGCGAGCACCTCGTCGGCAACCTCGCGGCCGTTCAGCTCGACCTCGGAGGGCTCCGCCGCCCGGACGAGCCCGACGCGCCGGCTGGCGCCGCAGCGCACGGTGCCTTCGGGCGGCGCTTGCCCCGGGCTGCGGAGTCGATGCCGCTGTCGTCGAGCGCGCAGGCACCGGTCGGGGCGAGGTGCGTCGGCATCGTCGCCGCCAACAGGTGGTCGAAGACGGCCTGCAGCGCCGCCTTGCGCTCCTCCCGGTCGGCTGCGGACAGCTCGGGTGCTCGGTCCTCGGTGAAGGCGAGCTTTGACTCGATGGCCTCGAGGAGGTAGCGCACCTGGCGGATGGTGATGTCCCGGGTGCCCTTGCGGATCCCGAGGGCGACTTGGTAGGAGCGCGCCAGGTCGCGGGTCAACAGCTCGTGCAGCAGACTCAGCGCGAGCGTCTTCTTGTCCGCCACCGTGCACAGCAGCCCGGCGAGGAAGACGTCGACGCCCAGCTGGCGAGGACGGCCGCCCTTGCCGCTTGGGCGCAGCAGCGCCTCGAGCTCGTCGTGCACGCCCGAGCGGTGCACGAGGTCGAGCGCCCGCGCGAGCGCACAACGCCGGACCATGACCGGCTCCGCGGGTCCGTGCCGAGCGCCGCCTCGAGGTGGACGAGCGCGGCGGCGACCTCGGCCGGGTCCGGCGTCGGGCAGTGCACGAGCAGGTCGGCGAGAGGCTGTCGCTGATATTTGCGCCGGTCGTGACTTGCACTCGTGTAACTATCGCCATGTTACATGGTGGTATATCGCGAAAGGCCACAACACCAAAGGGATGGCGGACGACTCATGGCGATATGAGCGACGAGGAGTGGGCGCTCATCGCCGATCTGGTCGAGCCCTACTCGAGCCGGGGGA
>DAHWHN010000123.1 GCA_027335685.1 Acidimicrobiaceae bacterium | reverse complement strand
GAGCAGGTCCGCGATCTGGCTCGCGTGCGCGTCGGTGCCGATCGCGGTGGGCTCGGCGGAGGCCGAGCCGCCGGTCCCCCCGCTCGTCGCAGCCTTGGCCCCGTAGGCGCCGATGTCCCCCCGCTCGCTCATGAGCTCGGTGACGATGAGCTCGCCGTTCTCGATGACGGCGGTGCCGCCCGTCCCGCTCAGCTCCAGCCGCTCGGGCATGCCGGGGAAGACTGCGGTGCTCGCCTCGAGCGAGCCGACGGCGCCGGACTCGAAGCGCAAAAGGGCGAGCGCGACGTCCTCGACCTCGATCTCGTGCATCTGGTTGACGCAGATCGCAGTCACCTCGCGCACGGGGCCCATGGTCCAGCGCAGCATGTCCGTGTAGTGGACACCCTGGTTCATGAGCGCCCCGCCACCGTCGAGGGCGCGCGTGCCGCGCCACTCGCCGCTGTCGTAGTAGGCCTGGCTGCGGTACCACTTGACCTTCGCGTCACCGAGGACGAGCCGGCCGAGCTTCTCCTCGTCGAGGAGCTTGCGGAGCGCGACGAAGCCCGCGTCGAAGCGGTGCTGGGAGATGACCGTCATCGTGACGCGGGCGGCGTCGACGGCGGCGATGAGCGCGTCGGCAGCCGCGAGGGTGACGTCGATCGGCTTCTCGACGACGAGGTGCTTGCCGGCAGCGGCCGCCCGGATGCCGACCTCGGCGTGGAGCCCGCTCGGGACGCACACCGAGACGACGTCGACGTCGTCTCGGGCGCAGAGCGCGTCGAGGTCGTCGGCCACCTCGCAGGAGTTCGCCTCGGCGTAGGCCTGGGCCTTCTCCCGGACGACGTCGGTGGCGGCGACGAGGCGCGCGTTCGGGAGCCGGCCGATCGCGCGGGCATGGTGCGGGGCGATCACGCCGCACCCGACGACCCCGAAGCCGAAGACCCGTCCCGTTACCGCCCCGCTGGTGTCCTGGGTGCTCGTCATCACCGCTCCTCGCTCGTCGTCGTGCCCGCCCCCGGTGCGTCCTCGCCGGGGTTGATCTCGTCCAGGTACCTCTGCAATGTCGCGATGTGCTGGGGGAGCGCGATCTCCGGCTCCTCGATCTCGGGGTGCCAGCGCTTCTCCCACTCGACCGAGACCCAGCCGCCGTAGTGGCGGGCGAGGAGCTCGGCGAGCATCGAGCGCACGTCGACCTCCCCCTCCCCGAGCAGCACGAGCTGCCAGCCACTGTCCTGCTCGGCGCTGCGGCGCGCGTCCTTGACCTGCGCGAGCAGGATCCGGTCGCCGAAGTTCGACGCGATCTGGCGCGGCGTCTCGCCCATGCGGTGGGGGTGGTGGCTGTCCCAGACGGCCCCCACCGACGGCGAGGGGACGAGCGCGAGCAGCTCGGCGACCGTCACCGAGGCGGAGAACGAGTCGTGCGTCTCGACGCCGATCGCGACGCCGAGCCGCTCGGCGGCCGGCACCGCGGTCTCGAGGACCGCTGCGGCGGCGCGGATCTGCTCGGCCCGCCGTCCGGGGCTCTCGTCGAGGGCGCCGCCGAAGACCCGGAGCACAGGCGACTCCCAGGCGTTCGCGAGCTCGAGGAACCGCTCGATCTCGCCCCCGGGGTTGTCGTCGGTCAGGCGGATCGAGCTGTCGACCGCGACGACGGGCAGGCCCGCCCGGGCGACGGCGTCGCGTACCCGCTGCCGCGCGGACGCGTCCATCTGCGGGTCGATGAGCTCGCCGTCGACGAGGCGGAGCTCGATCCCCGCGTAGCCCATCGCGCTGCCGGCTGCCGCGACGTCGACGAGCTTGCGACCGGGAAAGGCCAGGGTGGAGAAGGCGAGCTTCACGGCCGTGCTCCCCTGCGAGCGCCACGGTCGGCCGTGCCGGTGGCCGTGGGCGCCGCGCTCTCGACCCCGTCGCCAGCCACCCGACCGACCGCGTGAGCCAATGTGCAAACTCTGCTGCGAACGAGTGTCACGTACTCTCCCCCTCGTGGTGTGACGCGTGGTGCGACATGGTGGACCCTGGCGGACGCAGGTTGGCGCGCGCCTCGACCAGGCTTGCGAGATGCGCGCACCGCGTGTGGCGTCGTCTATCCTTAGCTCCGCCCGTCCCGCCAGGTCAATAGCGCATGCTCGGCACGCGGCGCGCCGGGTGCAGGACCCGCTGGGTCTCGACGCTGCGGTGGGCCGGATCGGTCGGCCGACGGCGCCAGGTGAGGCTCGGCGACGAGGCATCGGACGAACAACGAGCGAACAAACGTCGGGAACAGTCGAGCACGAGTCGAACAGCGAGCGACCGCGCACCGCGAGGGACGTCCGGTGGCTCCGGCAAGGGGGAGGGCGATGGGAGAGCTGACAAGGACGCCGCTCGGGTCGACGGGGATGGACATCACTCGTCTCGGCTTCGGGAGCTGGGCGATCGGCGGTGGCGGTTGGGTCTATGCCTGGGGGCCTCAGGACGACGACGACTCCGTCGCGACGATCCGGCGCGCGGTCGAGCTCGGGGTGAACTGGGTGGACACCGCCGCGATCTACGGCTTCGGCCACTCCGAGGAGGTCGTCGCCCGGGCGCTGCGCGACATCCCCGAGAGGGACCGGCCGTTCGTGTTCACCAAGTGCGGCCTGCTTCCCAATCCGACGAACCCGATGGAGCCGAACATCCGGACAGGGCTCGCCGCGTCGATCCGCGCCGAGGTCGAGGCGAGCCTGCGCCGGCTCGAGGTGGACCGGATCGACCTGTACCAGATGCACTGGCCGCCTGCGGACACGTCGGTCGAGCAGTACTGGGCGACGATGCTCGAGCTGCAGGCCGAGGGCAAGGTCCGCGCGATCGGGCTGTCCAACCACGGCGTCGACCTGCTCGAGCGGGCCGAGCGCGTCGGCCACGTCGGCTCGCTCCAGCCGCCGTTCTCCCTCATCAAGCGTGGGGCGGCCGGCGACGTGATCCCCTGGTGCGCGGCGCACGGGACCGGCGTCATCGTCTACAGCCCGATGCAGGCCGGTCTGCTGACCGGCGCCTTCAGCACCGAGCGCGTCGCCGGGCTCCCCGCGGACGACTGGCGCCGGCGCGATGCGCAGTTCCAGTCGCCGCAGCTCGAGGCGAACCTCGCCCTCGTCGATGCGCTCCGCCCCGTGGCGACCAAGCACGAGACGACTGTCGGCGCGGTCGCGATCGCCTGGACGTTGTCGTTCGCCGGCGTCTCCGGCGCGATCGTCGGCTCGCGCCGGCCGGAGCAGATCGACGGTTGGATCGGCGCCGCGTCCGTGGAGCTCGACACAGACGACCTGTCCGCGATCGCCTCGGCACTCGCCGCCACCGGGGCTGGGGACGGGCCGACGTCTCCCGTGGCCAAACGTTAACGCGGCGAAGAACCTGGCGAGCGGGCCGACGGTGGACCCCAGCACGGGTGGCGGGTGGGACGCGCCCGCGAGACGACGGCCGCGGCGCCCCGGCACCGGCGAGAGGTTGCCGCACGCCACCCTGCAGGATGGCAAAGTTTCATGGAAAAGCCCACGAGATGCACTTGTCATGCGGCAAGCGCTCTGTTACCGTCGGCACACCAACGGCGAGTGCAAACAATTTCTGCAAACAACGAGATCGGGCGACCAGGGGGGCGCCCAGCAGCAGGGAGATGCCGGGGTCCGGGTGAAGCACCGGGTCGCCGGCACGAAGCGGGGGGTGCCGGTCGCAGGGCAAGCCGTTGGTCCCTGCGTCGCAGCGCCAACCGGCTCGGCGTGCAGTGGGACCGCACGGGTCGACGAGCCCGTGGGACGGCTGTCAGCCGGGTTCGGGTGTCGCCCCGGCACGTCGCGAGCTGCGCGTCGACGCGCCGGTCTGACCGTCACCGGCCAGTCGGTCCCGGACGTGACGCGGACCGGCAGCGGGTCGGCGTGGTCGCCGGGACCGGGCAGCGGGCCGGCTCGGGTGGACGGGTACCGGGCTGGTTCCGGCGAGCCCGGGTCTGTCCCGGGCCCTCTGGCCACGGCGTCCAGGTCCGTCGCAACCACCGCCGGGCGGCCCGCAGCATCCGGGTCCACCACCGAGACATCCACCACCGAGACATCCAGCACCGACAAATCCACAACGTCAACCCGGTCGGCACGTCCCGTGCGCGACCGACGAGCAGACCAGGAGGTAGGTAGATGACGAACCTTCACCGCAAGGTGAGGCCGCCACGGGTGCGGACGGCGCTCGCCGCGGCCTGCGCCGCGAGCCTGATCGCCGCGTACGGCGGCGCCGCGACCTCGAGCGCGTCGACCGTGCACCGCGCGCGGGCCGCGGGCCAGTCGTTCGCGGGCCAAACGCTCACGGTCCTCGACGGCGCGCCGACGGGAGCCGACGTCAAGGAGACCGAGGCGTACTACAGCTACCTCGCGAAGGTCTTCCACCAGCAGACGGGTGCCACGCTGCAGCTCGACTACTACACCTCGCCCTCGCAGGAGGTGACGACGATCGAGACCTCGACGGTCTCGGGCAGCGGGCCCGACGTCATCTCCTACGGCACGTCCTTCGTCGGGACGCTGCAGGCGACAGGGGACTTCCCGGCGATGTCCACCGCGGACTGGAACGCGATCGGTGGGCGCAGCTCGTTCATCCCCGCCGACCTGTTCGACTCCGGCAAGAGCCCGACCGATGACATCGGCGTGCCGAACGAGACGAACCCGTTCGTCCTCGCGTACAACACGGAGTACTTCAAGAAGGCGGGGATCACGGCACCCCCGCACACCTGGAGCCAGTTCGTGACGGACGCGCAGAAGATCCAAAAGGCCGTCCCCGGCGTCTACGGCGCAGGCTTCGACCCGCAGGACCCCTACGACCCGTGGAAGAACATGTGGTTCTACTCGCACGCGCTGAGCGGGCTCCACTGGATCAGCCCCAACGGCAAGAAGATCAACATCGACAACCCGCAGGACCTCGCGGCGTTGCAGTTCTACTTCTCGCTCGACTACAAGTACCACGTCGTCCCGCCGCAGTCGCTCACCTGGAACGGCGCCGACATGGGCTCGGCGTTCACCTCGGGCAAGATCGGCATGGCGATCATCGCCTCCTACGGCTACACCGCGGCTGCGGTCGGCACCCCGGTCCAGGGGCACCTCGGGTACGCGTTGTTGCCCGACATCCCCTACGGCTTGACCTCGCTGCCGAAGGGCGGCAGGCCGGTGGAGACCGAGACGACGGGTAACTACTGGGCGATCCCGAAGTACGCGGCGTCGAAGCGTGCGCTCGCGCTGGCCTTCGAGAAGGTGAGCGTCAGCCCGCAGGTCCAGCTCGAGCAGTTCAAGCTGCTCGGGTGGATGCCGGTGAACCAGGCCGGGGTGAAGGCGGTCGAGGCGTACTCGCCGGCGAGCAAGCCCTTCATCGGTGCGGAGTCGAGCGCCTACCCGACCTCGATCGCTCCCGTGTGGTCCTACGTCGAGACGGGGATGCTCACGGCGATCCACAACATCGCGAGCAACATCGCGACGAGCGGCAAGTGGGACGAGTCCTACGCCGCCTCGCAGCTCGCGTCGGCCCAGGCCGCAGCGCAGGCCCAGGCCTAGGCTCCACCCCCACGCGGCAGTCCGGGGCCGGCGCGCCGGCCCCGGACCCGCCGTCGCGCCGGCGCGGCGCCGCCCGGCCCGGCGCCGGGCGATCAGGGCGTGGTCGAGGCGGTGCACCTAGCTGCACGCAGCGACCTGCGCATGTGGCGTGGGTGCATACCCGAACAGGTGAGGTGCGCATGACAGCAGGAGGCACCCTGTGGCGATGAAGACAGACGTGCCCGCGCCGTCGGAGCCGGGCGCGTCACCGGGCGGCAGGGGTGGACGGGCGGGCGCTGCGCGCCGGGCGGCCACCTACGAGCGGGGATCGTTGCTCACGCGCTTCGTCCACGCCCAGCGCAACCGGCCGCTGTGGATGCTCGTCCCGACCGGGGTCGCGATCACGGTCATCGTGATCATCCCCGTGATCATCACCGTCGTGCTCAGCTTGTTGAACCTCGACGTCTCGACGCTTCGCGAGTGGCTCGGCGCGCCCTTCACCGGCTTCAAGAACTTCGTCAACGCCTTCACCCAGCCCAACATCCTCGGCGTCAGCCTCGTCCGCTCGATCGAGATCAGCTTCGTGTTCTCGATCCTCACGACGGTCGTGATCACCCCGATCGGCATCCTCGCCGCGTTCTCGGTCCACCGGCGCTTTCGCGGCAGCGGCGTCGTCCGGGCGGTCTACCTCGTGCCCTACGTCATCCCGACCTTCGTGACCGCGCTCGTCGCGCGCATCGCGTTCGCGAACGGCACCGGGTTCATCGACCAGCTCCTCGGCGACCTGCACATCGCGAACCGCAACTTCTACTGGCTGATCGGGCCGCACGCGTTCTGGGCGATGCAGCTCACGGAGATCTGGGCCACGTGGCCCTTCATCTACCTGCTCGTGCTGGCCGGCCTGCAGGCGATCCCGAAGGAGCACTACGAGGCGGCCGCGCTCGACGGCGCGACGCTTCCCCAGCGGCTGCGCCACATCGTGCTCCCCGAGCTCGGCGGCGTGCTGAAGCTCGGCATGCTGCTGTCGACGCTGTTCCACTTCGGCAACTTCACGCTCGCGTTCGTCATGTTCTCCTCGCCGCCGCCGCCGTCGGTCGAGGTGCTGCCGATCAACGCGTACTTCAACGCCTTCTCGTCGTTCAACTTCGGCGTCGCGAGCGCGATCGCGGTCGTGACCATGGTGATCCTGATCGTCCCGGCCTACATCTACATCCGGGCGACCCGCATCAGCGAGGGAGGCTGAGATGGGCGTGAGCGCGACCGTGGCGGGCTCCGGTGGGAGAAGCGCCGGCCGCCGGCGGCGGCAGGCGGGCGGCTCCGCGGGCTCGGCCGAGCAGCTCCTGCCGCGCTGGCTCGTGCGAGCGGTCGCGGCCGTGCTCGTCGTCGTCTCGGTCGTGCCGGTCCTCTACATGATCGTCCTGTCGTTAACGCCCAACCAGGCGGTCGCGCTCGGCACGATCGACCTCGCGAAGCTGACCTGGTCGAACTACACCTCGATGTGGTCTGCGGCCCCGCTCGCAGCGGGGCTGTTCCACACCCTTGTCATCGCGGGCGCCTCGGCTCTGTTGTCCGTGGCGTTCGGCCTGCTCGCCGCGTACCCGCTGACGCGCTTCACGTTCCGCGGACGCGGTCCGTTCATGACCGTCCTGATCGGCGTCCAGACGGTCCCGGGCACGACGCTCGTCCTGCCGCTGTTCGCCGTGCTCTCCTGGATCCAGACGACCATCTCGACCCAGGTCATCGGCTCGTACTGGGCGATCATCATCACCTACATGACCTTCGGCGTGCCGCTGTCGACGTGGCTGCTCGTCGCGTACCTCCGGACGATCCCGCGCGACCTCGAGGAGGCCGCGCTCGTCGACGGCTGCACGCGCTTTGGCGCCCTGCGGCGGATCGTGCTGCCGATCACGGTCCCGGCGCTCGTCGTCGCGTTCGTCTTCGCGTTCCTCGTCGGTTGGAACGACGTGCTGTTCGCGAGCGTCTTCACGAACGCGAGCACCCAGACGCTCGCGATCGTCGTCCAGCGCTTCGCGAACAACTCGGCGGCCGCGCTCCCCGTCTACGGCGAGCTGATGTCGGCCGCCGTCGTGAGCTCCGCACCGGTCGTGTTCTTGTACCTCGCGTTCCAGCGCTACCTCGTCAACGGGCTCTCCGCGGGGTCGCTGACCGGTGTCTGATCTCGGGTCGAGCGGCCGCGGGAGAGGGGAGGCGTCGTGATCGACGTGGCCGTGGTGGGTGCCGGAGCGATCGCTCCGAGCCACGTCGAGGCGTACCTGCGCTTTCCGCAGCGGTGCCGCATCGTCGCGGTCGTCGACATCTACCCGGAGAAGGCGCAGCGGCTCGTCGAGCGCTTCGGGCTCGACGCGGTGGTGGCCGACGACGTCCACGACGTGCTCGGCGACCGCGCGCGCGCCGCAGGGCTCGCAGGTGGCCCCCCCGGCCTCGTCTCGGTGTGCACGCCACCCGCGACGCACGCGCCGATCACGATCGACGCGCTCCATGCCGGCTCGGCGGTGCTCGTCGAGAAGCCGATGGCGACGAGCCTCGAGGAGTGCGACGCCATGCTCGCCGCCGAGAAGCAGAGTGCCCAGCTGCTCTCGGTGGTCGCACAGAACCGCTTCCGCACCCCGATGATGCGCCTCAAGCGGACGCTCGACGCCGGTCTCGCCGGTCGGATCCTTCACGCGCAGGTCGAGTCCTACTGGTGGCGGGGACCGAGCTACTACGACTTGTGGTGGCGGGGTACCTGGCAGAGCGAAGGGGGCGGTCCGACGCTCAACCACGCGGTCCACCACCTCGACGCCCTCCAGTGGACGATGGGGCTGCCCGTCGAGGTGCAGGCGGTCATGGCGAACCTCGCGCACGCGTCCTCCGAGGTCGAGGACATCTCGATCGCCCTCATGCGCTTCGGCGACGGCAGCCTCGGCCAGGCGACGAGCTCGGTCGTCCACCACGGCGAGGAGCAGCAGATGGTCTTCCAGGGAGAGCGCGCCCGGGTGTCCGTGCCGTGGCGGGTCTACGCCTCGCGGCCGCGTGCGAACGGCTTTCCCGACCGTGATCACGACGTCGAGTCAGAGATCGGGCGGTTCGCCGAGTCCGTGCCGGCCCTCGAGCACGAAGGCCACACCGGGCAGATCGACGACGTGCTGCGCGCACTCGAAGGCGGGAGCCGGCCGCTCGTCGACGGCGTCGAGGGTCGCAAGACGCTCGAGCTGATCAGCGCCATCTACGCGTCCGCCGTCACCGGATCAGCCGCACGCCTCCCGCTCGGGACCGAGAGCGCGTTCTACTCGAGCCGCGGTCTGCTCGAGTCGGCGCCGCGCTACCACGACAAGCTCCACTCGCTGACGGAGTTCACGACCAACGAGATCACGACAGGACCAGGGGAGAGATGATGGAGCTGGGCGTATGCACGAGCCCTCCGTCGGCGGAGCGGGCCGAACGGCTCGTGTCGGCGGGGTGCGACTACTACGAGCCGTCGGTGGCCGGCGCGGTCATGGTCGAAGGGCACGAGCAGTTCGTCGCGGGCCTCGACGAGTGGGTGCGTGGCGGGCTCGCGCCGCGGAGCGCGAACGTCCTGCTTCCCGGCGATCTCGCCGTCGTCGGTCCGGCGCGCGACGAGGCGCGGCTCGCGGACTACCTGCGAGAGGCGTTCTGGCGCGTGCACGAGCTCGGGATCGAGCGCGTCGTGTTCGGCAGCGGGACGGCGCGCAACGTCCCCGACGGCTTCGACCACGGCGAGGCGCGCGGCCAGTTCGCCGCGGCGCTTCAGCTCGCCGCCCGCTTCGCCGAGCACGCACGCGCCGGCGGTGCGGAGATCCTCGTCTGCCTCGAGCACCTGCGGTCGGCGGAGACGAACCTCGTCAACACCCTCGCCGAGGCCGGCGAGCTCGCCGAGCAGGTCGGCGCGGCGAACCTCGCGCTCGTCGTCGACGGCTACCACCTCGAGGAGCAGGACGAAGACCCGTCGGTCGCCCGCCGCTTCGCGCCGCTCGTGCGCCACGTGCACGTCTGCGGGTCCGGTCGCGTGCCGCCGCGCCCCGAGGACGGCGGGCGGCTCGAGGCGCTGTTCGCCGAGCTGGCCGCCATCGGCTACGCAGGGCGGTGCTCGATCGAGTGCCGCTGGACCGACATCGACGAGGAGGCGCCGGGCGCCCTCGCCGTCGTGCGTGCCGCGGCCGAGGCAGCGGGGCTCGCGTGAGCGCGGCCGGAACCGGCGGGGCGCGCCCGCTGCGCCTGCACCCCGACCGGCTCCTGCCGACGGGAGCCGAGGAGCGCAGCGTCGCGCGCGAGATCCTCGCGGCGATGTCGGCGCTGCCGCTCGTCTCCCCGCACGGTCACCTCGACGCCCGGCTGTTCCTCGACGACGCGCCCTTCGCCGACCCGTCGCACCTGCTCGTGACGTCCGACCACTACGTCGTCCGCCTCCTGCACTCCCAGGGCGTCGCGCTGTCGGACCTCGGCGTGGCTCGCGTCGACGACCAGGTCGACAACGGGGTGGGCGGCAGGCCGGACGGGCGGGCGATCTGGCATCACCTGTGTCGGCACTGGGGAGCTCTCGCCGGCACGCCGTCGCGGCTCTGGCTCGAGCACGAGCTGCACGAGCTGTTCGGCGTGCGCGAGGTCCCGTCCCGGGCGACCGCGGACTCGACCTACGACACCGTCGCACGGGCACTCGCCACCGACGCGCTCCGGCCGCGTGCCCTCTACCGGCGCTTCGGCCTCGAGGTGCTCACGACGACTGACTCGCCCCTCGACGACCTCGCGGTGCACGACGCCCTCGCCGCCGATCCGAGCTGGACGGGCAGGATCCTGCCGACCTTCCGGCCCGACGAGGTCGTCGACCCCGCGCCGGCAAGCTTCGCGGCCAAGGTCGCGCGCCTTGGCGAGGTGGCCGGGATCGACACGTCGGGCTACGCGGGCTATGTCGCGGCTCTCGAGTCGCGGCGGGAGGCGTTCGCGGCACGCGGCGCGACGGCGACGGACCACGGCGTGCCGGTGCGCTCGACCGAGCGGCTCGGAGCGTCCGCCGTCGAGGCGGTCTTCTCCCGCCTGCTCGCCGGTACCGCGACGCCTGCCGAGCAGGAGGCCTTTCGCGGCCACATGCTCGACGAGATGGCGCGGATGGCCTGCGACGACGGACTCGTCATGCAGCTCCACGTCGGCGTCGTGCGGGACTACGACCCGGCGACCCACGCCCGCTACGGCAGCGACGTCGGCCAGGACTTCTCCGTCGCGACCGAGTACACGACGACGCTGCGTCCGCTGCTCTCCCGCTACGGCGACTCCGCCGCGCTCACGCTCGTGCTCTACACCGTCGACGAGACCGTGTACTCGCGCGAGATCGGCCCGCTCGTGAGCTACTTTCCTGCCCTGCGCGCGGGTGCGCCGTGGTGGTTTCTCGACGCCCCGGACGCGATGGGCCGTGCGTTCGACGCGCTCGGCGAGACGGCCGGGATCGCGAACATGGCCGGCTTCGTCGACGACACGCGCTCGCTCTGCGGGATCGGTGCGCGCCACGACGTCGCGCGCCGGGCTGCCGCCGGCTACCTCGCGCGCCTCGTCTGCGAGCACCGGCTGGAGATCGAGGAGGCGACGGAGCTCGGCCGGGGCTTCGCCTACGACCGGCCGAAGGCGATCTTCAAGGTCTGACAGAGGGTCGCAGCGCGGCGACCAGCCGACAAGCATTTCCGCGACCGACTACTCTTTGTGCCACGTGTTGCGGCACAAAGGGGAGATTCATGGACGACTTGTCGACACCGGGTGAGGTGATCGCCACTTTAGGCGCGCGTGCGACGCGGCGGCAAGTGCTGAAAGGCGGGCTCGCCGCGGGCGCGGCGGTCGTCTGGGCTGCGCCTGTTCTCGAGGTGCTCACCTCGCGGCCGGCGGCCGCGGCGTCCGGCCCGACGACCACGACACCGCCGGAGTCCTACCTCACCTCCTGCAGCGGGCCTGCGACCTACGTCGCCTTCACGTACCTGCCGTCGGCGGACAACTTCGGCGGTGCGACCTCGGTGACGCTGGATGCCTCGACGATGGGCGCGTCAACGACGGGTGGCAATCCCTCGGGAGGCATCCACACTCTGGCTGTGTCCTATGCCGACAGCGATTACGGGCTCGTCTTCTCCTACGACGGCTCGAGCGCGCCGAGCAACGGCGTGACGGGCGACGGCGCGTCCGGGGTCGTCACGAACAACGGCGCGCCGCCGTCGCCGGCCTACGTCGTGCTGTCGAGCCCG
>DAHWHN010000106.1 GCA_027335685.1 Acidimicrobiaceae bacterium | reverse complement strand
GGCCGCGTGCATCACGATCGCGCGCGCCCGGAACCCGTGCTGCTCGAGGAGCGACTTCGTCGACCGGTCACCGGGCAGCGCCACCACGTCGAGGTCCGCGCAGCCCGCCGCGGCGCACCAGCCGAGCACGCCGGCGAGGAGCGCGCCCCCGACGCCGACGCCGCGTGCCGCCGGCTCGACGTAGAGCATCTCGATCGCCGCAGAGCTCGTCGCCCCGGGCACACCGTCTCGGGCCTCGACCCGCTCGGCGAGGGCGACGCCGACGAGGGCTCCCGCGTACCAGCCGCCGAGCAGGAGGCAGTCGCGAGACGCGGCGAGGGCGCCGAGCTGCCCGGTGAGGTCCGCTCCGGGCGATCGCTCACCGCGTTGGCGGATGCTGGCAGCGAGTTGGGCGAGGCGTCCCTCGCGCAGCAGGCGTGCGCCGCCCCGGGCCGCCCCGAGAGCGTCGAGCGCCTCGGCGGCGAGCTCGGCGAGGCGTCCGAGGTCGTCCGCTTGCGCGGGGCGGACCTGCTCGGCCCCGTCGTCGCAGGCCGGCGCGTGCGGCCCCGTCGCCGGAGCGTGCACGAGCTCGCGACGTGACCCGTCGACCGGCGTGCTAATCGGCGCGGCCCTCGAGCTGGGCGATACGGCCGAGGATCGTGCGGCGGCCCCGGGTCGCCGTCTCGTAGGCCTCGACGGCGGCGAGCTCCTCGCCCGTCAGGCTGTCGAGGCGCCGGACGACCTGCGACGCGGCGAGCGAGTCGTAGCCGGGGATGGCGAGGCCACCGGCGTCCGCCGTGGCACGAGGCGGGCGCGGGCCCGACGCGCCGGGCGCAGGCCCGGTCGCCTGCGACCCGTCGCGTGCACGAGGAGTCGGCTCCCGGCCGGATGCACCGGCGCCCGCGCCGTGCGCCTCCGGGCCTGCCTGGCCTGCGGGGCCCGCCGGGCCGACGACGCCCTCGACCTTCTTGCGCATCTGGGCGACCGCGAGGCGCCCGACCATCGTCGCCACCGTCACGCGGCTCTCGACGACGGTCCGGCCCTTCGCGACGAGCGCGGGGAGCTGCTCGCCCGCGAGCGTCGCCGCGCCGAGCGGGGCGAACACTGCGACGTCGAGGATCTGCTCGTAGAGGGGACGCTCGTCGGCCATGGGACGATCTTGCTACACGCAGTCCCGGCAGAGCATTCGCTCGGGGTCCGCGAGCTGGGTCTCGCTCTTGACGAGAAAGCACGACTGGCAGACGAACTCGCCCGGCTGCTTCGGCAGGACCCGCAAGGTGCCGTCGCCCCGGTCGTCGTTGTCGGGCACCTCCTCCTCCTCGTCCTCCTCCTCGTCCTCGACGACGAGCCGCTCTTTCAAGATGACGTCGAGGCTCGCCTCGACGTCGTCGTCGTCGAGCTCCTCGTCCTCGTCCTCGGCCGCGGCCTCCTCGCTGTCGACGAGGACGCCGACCACGAGGGGCGCGTCGCCGACCGGGACGGCGAGCACCGCGTCGGGGTCGACCTCGTCGCTGTCGTCGTCGAGGACGTCGGCGTCGTCGAGGTCGTCGTCTGCCTCGAGGACGTCGTCGAGGTCCTCCTCGAGAGCGTCCTCGTCGCCCAGGTCCTCGAGCTCGTCGTCCTCGAGGACGTCGGCGTCGACCTCGTCACCCATCTCCGTTGGCATACTGTCCCTCGTCGTCGTGCGTGTCGGTCGCCACCCGGTTTCCGGGGCCGGGAGCAGCGCGCTCGGGTGCCGTCTGGACGCGAGCGCGGTCACTATACGGCAAGCGACCTCGCGGTCAAGCGGTCCCGCGCGCGGCGCGCGACGGGCTCCGCCGGTCTGGGCGCTGCGACGGGTCCGGGGAGCCTTTGGCGCCATCCGACCGTGGTGTGCGCAGCGGATCGCCGCGCCGGTACGGACGTTCTCTACTCGGCCCCCCGGGCCACACCGTTCGCAGCTGCCCCACGAGACGACCCGGAGCGACTGACGGAAGCTCCGAATGCGGACCGGCCCGAGAAGGTGTCCCTATTCATGCGCACGCGCGCCCCCCGCGTCAATGGCCGATCCGTGTCGATCCGCGCCGTCGGGCGCGCCCGGGCCGTGGGCCCCCTCGCACCCGCCGCCTCCCTCGCACCCGCCGCCTCCGCCGGCGCCGCCACCACCACCACCGGTAGGCCGGGCTGCGCTGCGCTGCTCGGCTGCGAGCCGGCCGAGGTCCGCGCCGTCGTGGTCGACGAACGACATCGCCGCGGCGATGAGGCGGTGACCGGCGCGCTCCGCGATCTGGCGGTGCATCTCCTGGACGACCGCGCGGTAGGACGGGTGCCCCTGCGGCCCGCTGCGCAGCTCGAGGACGTGCATGGCCTCTCGGGCGTTCAGCTGGAGGCTGTAGCGGATGTTGTACGCGAGCGAGACGGCGTACCCGGCCTGGTCGGGGAAGTCCGGGGCGAGCAGGTCGTGGAGGGCGCGCGAGCGCTCGAGCACCTCCGCGAACTCGCCGGCGAGGCCGGCGTCGGCGACCAGGGCGGGAACGCTCGCGCCGAGCGCGGTGCCGAGCCGCTGCCACTCGACCGTCAGCATCCGGTGGCGCTGGAGGTCGCGGAACGCCCCGTAGTCCGAGACGATGTCGAAGCGGTAGGCGGTGCGCTCGAACGCGCGGCCGGGCCGGTGCCGGCGGTTGCGCCGGTTGCCGACGTACGCGGCCACGAGCGCGGCGCGCTCGGCCTCGCCCAGGCGCGCGACGCGCCGGGCGATCTCGGCCTCAGGCCGGTCGCTCGCGGCGTAGCAGATCGCCGCGAGAACCTTGTCCTCCCCGGCCGGGTCGAAGTCGACGAGCTCGACCGACGGCTGTCCCGGCTCGGCGCCGGCTCCCGGCTCGGCGCCTGCTCCCGGCTCGGCGCCGTCTCGCCAGAGCTGCGCAACGAGCGCGGCCGTCGACGCGTCGCGCTGGTCGAGGTAGGCGACCCACTCCCCGCCGCGCTCGGGCCGGTCGAGGCGCGTGAGGAACGACGGGATGACCTTGCGCAGCTCGACCACCATCAGATCGGCGTAGGCCCGGACCTCGGGCAGGCGGTGCGCGCGCATGCGGAGCAGGAGCTGCTCGTAGCCCTGGCCGGAGCCGTAGACGCCGACGTTGGAGAGCGCGGCGGCCGGGAGCAGGCCGCGCAGCGCGTCGAGGGCGGTCGCGCGCACCGACTGGCGGTAGGCGAGGTCCGCGACGCCGACCGGGCGGGGATGGACCCGCGCGACGTGCGCCTGGAGCGCCGGGAGCAGGACCGCGTAGGTGTCGAACATCCGGTCCATGTCGCCGACGTAGCGCGCGCCGAGGGGCGAGTCGAGCACGTCCGGGTCGCGGTAGTAGCGGTAGTGGCCGCCCGGCAGCCGGCTGTCGTAGGGGATGTAGCGCGTCGACTGCTCGAGGTAGGACATGAGCCGGCCGCGCTCGAGCACCTTGGTCAACAGGTTCGACGCCTGCTCGCACGCGAGGTGGACGCCGCCGAGCTGGGCGACCGAGTCGTCGCCGTAGTCGCCGAAGACCCGCGCGTACAGCGCCTCGGCGCGCGCGAGCCCCGTCGTCGCGTCGACCGTGGCGTCGCCGCGGACGTCGAGGTCGCCGACGAACTCGTCGAGGAACAGTCGCCGCAGGCTCTTGCCCGAGCGCGAGTAGCGCGCGAAGAGCGCGCCCTTGACGACCTCGGGCAGGTTGACGAGGGCGAAGACCGGCCCGTCGAGGTTCGTGACGTAGCGGCGCAGGACGTCGCGCTCGTCGTCGGTGAAGCTCTCCGCGGCGTAGGCGCACATGCCCCGCAGAGACTACGGGACCGCGCTAGGCAAGCGGTGGATCGCCCGCGAGCTGGGGCGCGGCCGCGGGCTCGGGCCGCTCGGTCGGGGCGGACACGCCCGAGGAGGCCGCGACGACGCCGCGCACGAGCGACTCCGCGACCTGGCGGGCCGTCGCGCCCGCGCGCCCGCCGTCAACCGTGCCGATCTGGCGGCAGAGGTCGACGAGCTGCTTGATGTTGCGGACGAAGTCGCCCCCGGTCATGACGGGCTCCGGGTCCCCGGGGGCCGCGCGGCCGTCGCGCGGCCCGTGACGGCGGGCGCCGGCCGGTCGGGGCACGCGTGGTGGCCGCAGCAGGTGGCGCAGGTCCGTGCCCTTGGCCCACTGGTAGGCGAGCTCGGCGAATCCCGGGTCGATCTCCCGCGTGCGCGGCAGGCCGGCGGCCCGCTCGTCGGCACGCAGCTCCCCCGCGAGGGCCTCGAGCTCCGCGACACGCCGGGCGAGCTTGGCCGTCGGCATCCCCGACGGTCCCCCGGGCCGGCGCGCCTCGAAGGTGAAGCACGACGCGAGCGCCGCCAGGCTCGGGCCGTCGAGGCCCGCGAAGAGCCCCGCGCCGAGCGCCTCCGCGACGAGCAGGTCGCAGTCGTGGTAGAGGCCGGCGAGGCGCAGTCCCGGCTCGGTCACGCGCCAGCCCGCGAGGTAGCCGCGCTCGCCGAGGAGCGCGACGACGGCGTCGAGCTGGCGCGTGAGGGGCACGTCGCTGAGATACTGCGCGAAGGACGAGCGGACGAGGCGGTAGGCGTCGTCGCGGGTGTAGCGGCGGACGAGGTTGACGCTCATGTTGTAGGTCGGCCGGAACGACGAGCGCAGTGCCCGGCTGCGCGAGGAGGCGAGGGACGCGACCTCGTCGAAGGTGTGGAACGGCGACCACAGCGCGGCCGCGTAGCCGACCTCGTCGATGCCGCGCCGCCCGGCGCGCCCGGTGAGCTGGGTGTACTCGCCCGGCGTCAGGTCCGCGTGGCCGTTGCCGGAGAACTTCGACAGGCTCTCGATGACGACGGTGCGCGCCGGCATGTTGATGCCGAGGGCGAGCGTCTCGGTCGCGAACACGACCTTGACGAGCGCCTCGGAGAACAGCTCCTCGACCGCCTCGCGAAACGGCGGGACCATCCCCGCGTGGTGCGCCGCGATGCCCGCCTCGAGCCCGGAGACGAAGCGCGGGTAGCCGAGCACGGCGAGGTCGGCGTCGGAGAGCTGCGCGACGTGGCGCTCGACGACGGCTCGGATCCTCGCCCGCTCGGACGGGCCGGTGAGGCGGATGCCCCCCTCGACGCACTGGCGCGCCGCCTCGTCGCAGCCGTGCCGGGAGAAGACGAAGAAGATCGCGGGCAGCAGGTCGTCCTCGTCGAGCCGGTCGACGACGTCGACCCGCCGCGGCCGGTAGAGGCGCTGGCGGCCGGCGTGCGGCGGGGGCCGCCGGGACGGCCCGCGACCGCGCTCACCGCGGTGCGAGCGCTCGTCCAGCGCAGCGGCCTCGCGGTTCGGCCGGCCGTCGACGAAGGTCGGCAGGACGTGGAGCCGCTCGGATGAGCGGTCGCCGACGACGTAGAGGTGGCGGAGCTCGATCGGCCGGCGCTCCTCGATGACCGCGCCCGTCGCCCCCCGCACGCCGTGGATCCACCCCGCGAGCTCCTCCGCGTTCGAGACCGTCGCCGAGAGGCAGACGAGCACGACTGCGGGCGGCGCGGACAAGATGATCTCCTCCCAGACCGCGCCGCGGTAGCGGTCCTCGAGGTAGTGGACCTCGTCGAGCACGACGCAGCGCAGCGCTGCGAGGTGCTCGGGGCCGGCGTAGATCATGTTGCGGAGGACCTCGGTCGTCATGACGACGACGTCGGCACCGCCGTTCAGCGACGCGTCCCCCGTCAACAGCCCGACGCGCTCCGCGCCGTAGGCGCGCGCGAGGTCGTGGTACTTCTGGTTCGACAGCGCCTTCAGCGGCGTCGTGTAGAACGCGCGGCCCCCTTTCGCGAGCGCGCGCTCGATCGCGTACTCGGCGACGAGGGTCTTGCCCGATCCGGTCGGGGCGGCGACGAGCACGGAGCGGCCCGCGTCGAGCAGGTCGAGCGCCTCGGACTGGAACGCGTCGAGCGGGAAGGGCCGGCCGGCGAGGAACGCAGCCCGCAGCTCGGCGGCGCCCGGCTCGGGCGCAGCGGGGCCGGGCGCACCGGGTCGCGCGGGTACGGCGGCGCGCGCTGCGGCATCGAGCGCCGCAGCCGTGCGGTGGGCAGCGGCCGGGTCGGGGTCGCGCGCCGGCTGCGTCCCGGGTCGGACGCGGATCTCGGCGCGCCCGGGCCGGCTCACTTGCCGAACAACCTGCCGAGCAGGATCGACGCCTCGTAGAACACGAGCATCGGGATCGCGAGGGCGAGCATCGAGAACGGGTCGGAGCTCGGCGTGACGACGGCGGCGACGACGACCATGACGACGATCGCCGGCCGGCGCCACTTGCGCAGGCGCGCGGGAGTCAGCACGTTCGCGAGCTCGAGCGCGACGAGCACGACGGGGAACTCGAAGGTCAGCCCGAAGATCGCCATGAGGGCGAGGATCAGCCCGAGATAGCTCGTCGGCGAGAAGATGTCCTTGATGCCCGGGCCCCCGACGGCGTGGAGGAAGCCGAGCGCGTGGGGGAAGGTCAGCCACGCGACGAAGGCCCCGAAGCAGAACAGCGACATCGTCGCGACGACGAAGGGCACCGCGTAGCGCTTCTCGTTCGCCTTCAGCCCGGGGGTGACGAAGCGCCAGAGCTGGTAGAGGATCACCGGCGAGCCGAGCACGAGCCCGCCGTAGCCGGTCACGTTGAGACGGATCCCGAAGGCCTGGAGCGGCCCGGTGACGTAGAGCGCGCACGCGTGGCCCTTCGGCAGGGTCGCGCAGTACGGGTGCTCGAAGAACTTGAGGATGTTCGGGTAGAACACGTACGCGACGATCGCCGCGATGAGGAAGCCGACGACGCAGATGATGAGCCTGCGGCGGAGCTCGCCGAGGTGCTCGGTCAGCGTCATCGCGTCGGGAGCCGGCCTGGGGCCGCTCCGGCGTCGTATCAAGGTCGCCATGTTCAGGTCGTCGGAGCCGGCAACGGCGCCGGCCTCAGTTCATGCTCGGGTCGTCGAGGGCGGGCGCCGGACCGCCGGCCGCCGGGGCCACGCGGCCCGCCGCGCGACCCGTGCGGGCCG
>DAHWHN010000048.1 GCA_027335685.1 Acidimicrobiaceae bacterium | reverse complement strand
CTACGGCGTCCACCGCCCCGAGATCCTCCTCGACTGGGCCCGCGGCGGCGACGGCGGCATCTCGTCGACGGCGCGCTGGCAGGCCGAGCTCTGGCGGCGCCTGCGCGACCGCCTCGGCGTCCCGAGCCCCGCCGAGCAGGCCCGCGAGCAGGACGAGCGCCTGCGACGAGGCGGCACGGACCTCGCGCTGCCCGCACGCGTGTCGCTGTTCGGGCTGACGCGCCTGCCTGCGCGCTATCTCGAGACCCTGTCTGCGCTCGCCGCGGTACGCGACGTCCACCTGTTCCTCCTGCACCCGTCGCCGGCGCTGTGGTCGAGCCTCGCCGGACGCGCGACACCGCCCGGCGGCCTTCCGCGCCGCCTCGACCCGGGCGAGCGCCTCGCCGCGCACCCGCTCCTCGCCTCCTGGGGCCGCGACGCCCGCGAGATGCAGCTCGTCCTCGGGCGCCTCGCCGCCGCCGACGAGCACCGCGACCTCGCCGGCACGCCGCGCACCTTGCTCGGGCGGATCCAGCACGACATCCGCGCCAACCTCGCGCCGCCCGGACCGCCGCTGCCCGGAGAGCGGGATCGGCGTCACGTCCTCGACCCCGCCGATGAGAGCCTCCAGCTCCATGCCTGCCACGGGCGCGCGCGCCAGGTCGAGGTCGTCCGGGACGCCGTGCTCCAGCTGTTCGCCGCGCAGCCCGACCTCGAGCCGCGCGACGTGATCCTGCTCTGCCCCGACGTCGAGGCTTTCGCGCCCCTCGTCGACGCGGCGTTCGCGAGCGCTGCCGACGGCGGGGAGACCCCGGACCGGCGCCCGGCGTCTCTGCCCGCCGTGCCCGTGCGCGTCGCCGACCGGTCGATGCGCCAGTCGAACCCGCTCCTCGAGCTCGCGACGAGGCTGCTCCAGCTCGCGGCGGCGCGCGTCACCGCGAGCGACGTGCTCGACCTCGCGGGCCGCGCCCCGGTCCGCCGGCGGTTCGGCCTCGGCGAGGACGAGCTCCGGCGCCTCGAGCAGTGGGTCGTGGCCTCCGGCGTCCGCTGGGGCCTCGACGCAGCCCACCGCCGGCCCTACAAGCTCGACACCGTCGCGGCGAACACCTGGGCGGCAGGCCTCGACCGCCTCGCGCTCGGCGCGGCGATGGCCGAGGAGGGTGGCCGGTGCTTCGGCGGCGTCCTGCCTCTCGACGACGTCTCTCCCGGCGACCTTCCCCTCGTCGGGCACCTCGCCGAGCTCGTCGAGCGGCTGCGCGACGCACTCGACGCACTGTGCGGTCCCCAGCCGATCGCGACCTGGTGCAGCGCGCTCGCCGACGCCGTCGACTTGCTCGGCGACACGAGCGACGCCGACAGCTGGCAGCGGGGCCAGCTCGGTCGCCTCCTCGCCGGCGTCGTCGACGAGGCGAGCGGGCCGGGCGGGCCGAGCACGGTCCCGCTCTCGCGCGCCGACGTCGCCGAGCTGCTCGGCGAGCGCCTCCAGGGGCAGCCGACGCGCGCGAACTTCCGGTCCGGAGAGATCACCTTGTGCACGCTCGTGCCGATGCGGGCGGTGCCGCACCGCGTCGTCTGCCTGCTCGGTATCGACGACGGCGCCTTCCCGCGCTCGGCGGCGAGAGACGGCGACGACCTCCTGCTCGCCGAGCCCTTGGTCGGCGAGCGAGACGCCGCGAGCGAGGAGCGCCAGCTCCTGCTCGACGCCCTGCTCGCCGCCACCGAGCACCTCGTCGTCGCCTACTCGGGCCAGGACGAGCGGACGAACGCCGAGCGCCCTCCCGCGGTGCCGGTCGGCGAGCTGCTCGACACGATCGACCGGACGGCCGTCGCGGGCGACGGCTCCCCGGCCACGCGGTCCGTGCTGCTCCACCACCCCTTGCACCCCTTCGACGCCCGCAACTTCGCCGTCGGCGCCTTGCGAGCCGGACGTCCCTTCGGCTTCGACCCCACGAGCTTCGGTGGCGCCCGCGCGCTCTCCGGCCGGCGAGCCGATCCCCCGCGCTTCCTCCCCGCCCCCCTCGCGCCGCTCGACTGCTCGACGATCGAGCTCGCCGACCTCGAGGCCTTCCTGCGCCACCCGGTCGGCGCGTTCTTGCGCACGCGTCTCGGCGTCGTGGCCGCGGACGCGGGCTCGCCGGTCGAGGACGCACTGCCGATCGAGCTCGACGCGCTCGCCACCTGGGCCGTCGGCGACCGCCTGCTCGCCGCCCGAACCGGCGGCCTGGACCTCGCAGCCGCCGTCGGCGCGGAGCGCGCCCGGGGAGCCCTGCCGCCGGGCGCCCTCGCCGACGCGGTGCTCGAGCCGGTCGTCGCGGTCGTCGAGGCCATCGCAGCCGCCTCCGAGGTGGCCGGCCCGGGCGCCGTCCAGCCGGTCGACGTCGTGCTCGCCTCGGGCACGCGCATCCTCGGCGCGGTCGGCGACCTCCACGGCGACGTGCTCTGCCGGACCGGCTACAGCCGCCTCGGCCCCGCGGACCGGCTCGTCGCCTGGCTGCACCTGCTCGCCGTCGGCGCGAGCGCCCCGGAGCGGGCGATCTCGGCTCGCACCGTCGGCCGGCTCCGCAGCTCCGTCACGGACACGACGGCGCAGGTCAGCATCGCGACGATCGCCCCTCTCGGCGCGAGCCCTGCCGAGCGCGCGGCGCGTGCCCGCGACGGGCTCGAGGTGCTCGCCGACCTCTACCGGCGGGGCACCTGCGAGCCGCTCCCTCTGTTCCCGAAGACCTCCCTCGCCTGGGCCGAGGCGGCCCGCCTCGGCGGCGATCCGGTGCGCGCCGCCCGGGACGCGTGGCGCAGCGGGTGGCACGTCGCCGGCGAGGACGCCGATCGCCGGCACCAGGAGGTCTACGGCGGGGTCGTCGAGCTCGAGGCCCTCCTCGCCGAGCGGCCGCGGCCCGACGAGCACGGCACCGGCTGGGTCGCCGACGAGGGCTCACGTGTCGGCCGTCTCGCCCGCCGGCTCTGGGACGGCCTCCTCGCCTGCGAACGCGTGGAGGACCGGTGACCGGACAGGCGAGGTCGGCTCCCGTGCCGGGGGCGTCGCCCGTTCCCTTCGCCCTCGACGGCCCGCTGCCGTCGGGCACGACCCTTCTCGAGGCGAGCGCCGGAACCGGCAAGACCTACGCCATCGCGACCCTCGCGGCCCGCTTCGTCGCCGGCGGGTGCCCCCTCGATCGCCTCCTCGTCATCACCTTCACCCGAGCGGCGACGGGCGAGCTCCGCTCCCGGGTGCGCGAGCGGATGGTCGCCGCGCGCGACGGGCTCGAGAGGGAGCTGTCCCGGGGCCGGGGCACCGCCGTCGACGACGACCTCGTGGCGCTGCTCGCCGCCGAGGACCGCGCGACCGTCGAGGCCAGCTACGACCGCCTCACCCGGGCGGTGTCGCAGTTCGACGCCGCGACGATCGAGACCACGCACGGCTTCTGCCACCGCGTCCTCGCGGAGCTCGGCGTCGCCGGCGGCGGGGCGCGCCTGCTCGAGATCGTCGAGGACGTCGGCGATCTGCTCGCCGAGGTGGTCGACGACCTGTTCGTCCGCCGCTACGCGCGCGACGGCTCTCCGGAGCTCACGCGGGGCGCGGCGCTCGAGATCGCCCGCCACGTCGCCCGCAACCCCTCGGCCCTGCTCGCGCCCGAGCTCGGCGACGGCACGGACCTCGCGTCGACCCGGAGGCGCCTGGCCGAGGCCGTCCGACGCGAGACGGAGCGGCGCAAGCGCGCCGCGGGCCTGCTCACCTACGACGACGTCCTGCTGCGCCTGCGGGACAGCCTTGCCGACGCGCGGCGCGGCGCCGCGGCGCTCGCCCGGCTCCGGGCGCGCTACGAGGTCGTCCTGATCGACGAGTTCCAGGACACCGATCCGGTCCAGTGGGAGATCGTCGAGCGGGCCTTCGGGACGGGCGCGACCACGCTCGTGCTCATCGGCGACCCGAAGCAGGCCATCTACGCGTTCCGGGGCGCAGACGTCCAGGCCTACCTCGCAGCGGCCCGCACCGCGACGACCCGGGCGACGCTCGACACCAACTGGCGCAGCGACGAGCCGCTCGTGCGCGCGCTCGACGCCCTGCTGCTCGACACCCGGCTCGGCGACGGCGACATCGTCTACCGCCACGTCACCCCGGCGAGCCGCAACGCAGGCAGCCGCCTCGCCGGTGCGCCGGCCGGCACGGCCTTGCGTGTGCGCCAGGTGGCTCGCGGAGCGGTGAAGCAGACGCGCCTCGGCGACGCGGAGACCGACGCGGCGCGCCGGTACGTCGCCGACGACCTGGCGTGCCAGGTCGCGGAGCTGCTCGGCTCGGCAGCCGTCCTCGAGGTCACGGCCGCCGACGGCACGCGCCGCGACGAGCCCGTCCGACCGGGGCATCTCGCCGTGCTCGTCCGGCGCAACGCCGAAGCGAGCCTCGTCAAGGACGCGCTCGGCAGCCGGGGCGTCCCGGCGGTCGTTGTCGCTCCGGGCAGCGTCTTCGCGACCACCCAGGCCCGCGAGTGGCTCCGGCTCCTCGAGGCGCTCGAGCAGCCGGCCTCCCGGGGGCGCGCCGCAGCGGCAGCGCTGACGTGCTTCGTCGGCTGGGGGGCCGGGGAGCTCGCGCTCGCCGGGGACGACGAGCGCGAACGGCTCCACGACCGGCTCCACGCCTGGGCGGCCATCCTGCGCGCGCGTGGCGTCGCGTCGCTGCTCGCGACGATCGAGGGTGCGACCGAGCTACCCGCCCGCCTTCTGGCCCGGCGCGACGGCGAGCGGCTGCTCACCGACGTCCACCACGTCGGCGAGCTCCTCCACGCCGCGGCGACGCGCGAGGGCCTCGGGTCCTCCGGCCTCGTCACCTGGATGCGCGAGCGCATCGCCGAAGCGGACGGCCCCGCGACCAGCGACGCGAGCGCCGACGAGCGCAGCCGGCGCCTCGAGTCCGACACGGCGGCAGTCCAGGTGCTCACGATCCACCGGAGCAAGGGCCTCGAGTTCCCCGTCGTCTACTGCCCGTTCCTCTGGATCGGTAGCTCGTCGAAAGACGAGTTCCCCGTCTTCCACGACCCGGCCGCCGGCGGGCAGCGGACGCTCGACGTCGGCGGGGCGAAGCGGCCGGGGTACTCCGCCCACCTGCAGCTTGCGATCGCGGAGTCCCAGGGCGAGGACCTGCGCCTGCTCTACGTCGCGCTCACCCGCGCGCGTCACCAGGTCGTCTGCTGGTGGGCACCAGCCAAAGACGCCGGGCGCTCGCCACTCGGGCGGCTGCTGTTCGCCCGCCAGGCCGACGGCACCGTCGGGAGCGGCGTCCGCAACCCCGACGACGAGCGTGTCGCCGAACGCCTCGCCGGGCTCGCCGAGGCCGCGCCGGGCTGCGTCGCGCTCGAGACGGCTGCCCCGTCGGCCGCCCGCTACCAGCCGCGCGACGCCTCCGGCGTCGAGCTCGAGCTCGCCCGGCTCGACCGCCGCCTGGACGTCGCCTGGAGGCGGGTGTCGTACACCTCGCTCACCGCCGGCGCCCACGAGGTCGGCCACGACGGCGGCGAGGAGGCCGGCGAGGCCCAGGTCGGCGACGAGGCGCTCGCGGGGAGCCGGCTCGCCGCCGACGACGGTGCGCCCTCCGCTCTCCGGGCGATCCCCCTCGTGCTGGCCGACACGCCCGGCGGTGCGGCGTTCGGCACGCTCGTCCACCGGGTCCTCGAACGGACCGACTTCACGGACCCCGACCTGCACGGCGCCCTGCGCGCCGAGCTCGACGCCGAGCTGTCGTGGCGCAAGGTCGAGGTCGGCCGTCGCGACGCCCTCGTCACGGGGCTGGCCGACGCGCTCGCGACCCCCCTCGGGCCGGGGCTCCGCGGCCTGCGGCTCGTCGAGCTGAGCCGGGCGGACCGCCTCGACGAGCTCGACTTCGAGCTCCCCCTCGTCGGCGGCGACCGGCCGCACGGCACGCTCGACGTGCACGCGCTCGCCGCGCTGCTCGCAAGGGTGCTGCCCCCAGGCGACCCGGTCGGCGCCTACGCGCTGCGCCTCGACGACCCGGCCGTCGAGGCGACCCTGCGCGGCTACCTCACGGGCAGCCTCGACCTCGTCGTGCGGACGCCGGACGCGCGCTTCGCCGTGTGCGACTACAAGACCAACCGGATCGTGGCCGGCGAGGGGCCGCTCACGGCCCACGACTACCGCCCGAGCGCGCTCGACGCGGAGATGCAGCGCTGCCACTACCCCCTGCAGGCGCTCTTCTACCTCGTCGCGCTCCACCGCTACCTGCGCTGGCGGCTGCCGGCCTACGACCCCGACACGCACCTCGCCGGCGCCCACTACCTGTTCCTGCGCGGGATGACGGGGCGTCCCGAGGCGGCTGTCGCCGGCCAGCCGTGCGGAGTGTGGTCGTGGCGGGCTCCGGCGGGCGTCGTCGGCGCCGTGAGCGACCTGTTCGACGAGGGGACGGCGCCGTGAGCGTGAAGAGCGAGCCCACCGCCACCGGGCGCGGCGTCGGGGGCCGGGTCACGACGGACGCCGACGCCGACGCCGACGGCGACGCCGACGGCGCCCGTCTCGCCCGGCACGCCACCGGGCTGCTCCGCGTCTTCAACCAGGCCGGGGTGCTCGACGCCGCGGACGTCCACGTCGCGTCGAGGCTCGGAGCCCTCGGCGGCGTCGCCGACGAGGCGGTCCTGCTCGCCGCAGCGCTCGCAGCACGGGCTCCGCGGCTCGGCCACGTCTGCGTCGACCTCGCGACGATCGCCGGCACGGCTGCCACCGAGGAGGGCGACGCGATCGTCGACCTCGCCTGGCCCGAGCCCTCTGCGTGGTGCGACGCCCTACGGGCGAGCCCCCTTGTCGGCCCGGGTCGCCCGCTCCAGCTCGACGGCACCGTCGCCTACCTCGACCGGCTCCACGCGCAGGAGTGCCGTGTCGCCGCCGCCCTACTCGCCCGGTCCGGGCAAGCGGCCGGCCCGGTCGAGGAGGCCGCGCTCGACGTAGGGCTCGACCTGCTCTTCCCCGACGACGGCGCCGGCAACCGCCAGCGGTTGGCCGCCGCGACGGCGGCGCGACGGCGCCTCACGGTGATCGCCGGCGGCCCGGGCACGGGCAAGACGACGACGGTCGCGCGGCTGCTCGCGCTGCTCGACGACCAGGCGCGGGCGACCGGCAGGCGACCGCCGCTCGTCGCGCTCGCGGCCCCGACGGGAAAGGCGGCGGCGCGCCTGCAGGAGGCGGTCCGCGCCGAGGTGGAGCGCCTCGCCCTCGCCGCCGGCGGCGCGTCGGGCCGGTGGACGGCGTCGACCATCCACCGGCTGCTCGGCAGTCGCGCGGACTCGAGCACGCGCTTTCGCCACGACGAGACCCACCCGCTCGTCCACGACGTGGTCGTCGTCGACGAGGCGTCGATGCTCTCGCTCTCGCTCATGGACCGCCTCCTCGCCGCGCTCCGCCCCGACGTGCGGCTCGTCCTCCTCGGCGACCCGCACCAGCTCGCCTCGGTCGAGGCCGGCGTCGTCCTCGGCGACATCGTCGGCGGGACGCTCGGCGACGACATCGGCAGGAGTGGCGGCACGCTCGGCGACGACATCGGCAGGAGCGGCGGCACGCTCGGCGCCACGAGTGACGAGCAGCCTGCGGGCGGGTCGCCCATGCGCCCGAGCGTCGTCGTGCTGCGGCGCAACCACAGGTTCGGAGGTGCGATCGCCGACCTCGCCACAGCCGTGCGGGACGGCGATGCCGACCGGGCGCTCGAGCTCCTGAGCGGGGAGGGCAACAGTGGCGGTGGCGGTGGCGGTGGCGGTGGCGGTGGCGGTGAGCTGAGCTGGATCCAGGTCCCGGCCGCAGTGGGCACGCAGGCCGACACGTTGCTCGCGGCGCTGCGCGACGAGGCGGTCGGCGCGTGGGGGCAGGTCACGCGTGCCGCGCTCGCCGGCGAGGCGTCCGCGGCGCTCGGCGCGCTCGGCGCGTTCCGGGTGCTCTGCGCGCACCGGCGGGGACCGGCGGGTGCGAGCAACTGGACGGCACAGCTCGAGCGGTGGCTCGCCGACTCCACGACGGCCACCGTCCGCCCCGGAGGTTGGTACGCAGGACAGCCGCTGCTCGTGACCGTCAACGACTACGACCTACGCCTGTTCAACGGCGACACGGGCGTGGTCGTCGCGGCCGGGACGGGCCGGCTCCTCGCGGCGTTCGAGCGCGCCGACGGGCGAGCCGAGCTCGGCGTGAACCAGCTGCCGCACGCCGAGACCTGCTACGCCATGACGATCCACAAAGCCCAGGGGTCGCAGTTCGACACCGTCGCCGTCGTCCTGCCGGACGCGAGCTCGCGCATCCTCACCCGGGAGCTGCTCTACACCGGGATCACCCGCGCACGCCGGCGGGTCATCGTCGTCGGCGAGCGGGCGAGCATCGCCGCAGCGATCGGGCGACCCGTCGCACGCGCCTCGGGGCTCGGACGCCGCCTCGGCGGGATCCCTGGCGAACCGGCGCCTCGAGGGGCGTCGCCTGCGGCCGCGCCGGAGGCCGAAGACCCAGGGTCGCTAGCAGATCGTCCCTCGCCGCGCAACCGGCGCGACTGAGAGGACACACAGGACCGAGCCCTTATAGAGTGCGTGGCCGGGTCCCGTGAGGACCGTCCTCGCACTGGTCGTCAGGCGCGAGCTTGGCGTGAAGGAGCTGATCATGCGCGTACTGGTCCTCGGCGGTGACGGATTCTGCGGGTGGCCCACCTCGCTCCACCTCTCCGACAAGGGCCACGAGGTCGTCATCGTCGACAACCTCTCCCGCCGCAACATCGACAACGAGCTCGAGGTCACCTCCCTGACGCCGATCGCGCCGATGGGCGCCCGGCTACGCGCCTGGAAACAGGTGTCGGGCAAGGACATCGCGTTCGAGCGCTTCAACGTCGCCGAGCAGTACCACCGCCTCTACTCGCTCATCACGAACTGGAAGCCCGAGGTGGTCGTCCACTTCGCCGAGCAGCGGGCGGCCCCATACTCGATGAAGAGCTCGTGGCACAAGCGCTACACGGTCTCGAACAACCTCAACGCGACGAACAACCTGCTCGCCGCCGTGGTCGAGTCGCAGCTCGACGTCGCGATCGTCCACCTCGGGACGATGGGCGTCTACGGCTACGGCACCGCCGGGATGAAGATCCCCGAGGGCTACCTGCGCGTGAAGCTCGAGACCGACGAGGGCGAGACGATCGAGCAGGAGATCCTCTACCCGCCCAACCCCGGCTCGATCTACCACATGACCAAGACCCAGGACCAGCTGCTGTTCGCCTACTACGCGAAGAACGACCGGCTCCGGATCACCGACTTGCACCAGGGGATCGTCTGGGGCACCCAGACCGAGCAGACCAAGCTGGACGAGCGGCTCATCAACCGGTTCGACTACGACGGCGACTACGGCACCGTCCTCAACCGGTTCCTCATGCAGGCCGCCGTCGACTACCCGCTCACGGTGCACGGCACCGGCGGGCAGACCCGGGCGTTCATCAACATCCAGGACACGGTGCGCTGCATCGAGCTCGCGATCGCCACGCCGCCCGAGCGCGGCCAGCGCGTGCGCATCCTCAACCAGATGACCGAGACGCACAGGGTCCGGGACCTCGCCGCGCTCGTGTCGAAGCTCACCGGCGCGCCCGTCGACCACGTCCCGAACCCGCGCAACGAAGACGCCGAGAACGAGCTCTACGTCGAGAACCGCCAGCTCCTCGGCCTCGGCCTCGACCCCATCACGCTCGAGGACGGCCTGCTCCAGGAGGTCACGGAGATCGCCCACAAGTACGCCTACCGCTGCGACCTCGACAAGATCCCGTGCCGGTCCCTCTGGCGCAGCGCCCCCGGCGCGTCTGGCGGACCGGAGGAGCACGCACGCCCGTCGTGATCGGCACCGGTGCGGTGCGGACCGGGCGCCTGCACGGCTCCCGGTCCCGATGGCGGCGCGCGCCCTATCCGGCCTAGGTTGGCGCGGTCCCGCTAGGTCGGCGGGACGACAGCCAAGGAAGGGCGTGCGATGCGCTTCAGGACTCTCGGATCGAGCGGCTGCTCGGTCTCGACACTCTGCCTCGGGACGATGACCTTCGGCAGCGAGACGGACGAGGCGGGCAGCCACGCCCAGCTGGACCGGTTCGTCGACGCGGGCGGGACCTTCGTCGACACCGCCGACGTCTACTCCGGCACCGAGTCGGAGTCGATCATCGGCCGCTGGCTGGCCGCCCGGCCCGCCGAGGTCCGCGACCAGGTGGTGGTCGCGACGAAGGGGCGCTTCCCGACCGGGAACGGCCCGAACGACCTCGGCCTGTCCCGCCGGCACCTCAGCCGCGCGATCGACGCGTCGCTCCGCCGGCTCGGCGTCGAGGCGATCGACCTCTACCAGGTCCACGCGCACGACCCCTTCACGCCGATCGACGAGACGCTCCGGACGCTCGACGACGCGATCTCCGCCGGCAAGATCCACTACGCCGGGCTGTCGAACTTCACGGGCTGGCAGGTCCAAAAGGCGGTCGACGTCGCGTCCGCGCACCACCTCGCCGCTCCGGTCACCTTGCAGCCGCAGTACAACCTGCTCGTGCGCGAGATCGAGTGGGAGATCGTCCCGGCGTGCCTCGAGAACGGGCTCGGCCTCCTGCCCTGGTCGCCGCTCGGCGGCGGCTGGCTGACCGGCAAGTACCACAAGGACGAGCGCCCGACGGGAGCGACCCGGCTCGGCGAGAACCCCGACCGGGGCGTCGAGGCCTACGACCGGCGCTCACGACAGCAGCGGACCTGGGACGTCCTCGACGTCCTCGGCCGAGTCGCGGGCGCGCACGGCGTCTCGCTGGCCCAGGTAGCCCTCGCCTGGCTACGGGACCGGCCGGGCGTCACGTCCGTCATCCTCGGCTGCCGCACCCTCGAGCAGCTCGAAGACAACCTCAAGGCCGCGGAGCTCGACCTCGACGAGTCGGAGATCGCCGCGCTCGACGAGGCCAGCGATCCCGGGGCAGCCGACTACCCCTACGGCGTCCCGGGCGTCCAGCAACGGAGCCGGCGCATCGAAGGCGGTCGCTGAGCAAAGCCCGGGGCGGGGCAGCCGGGGACAGGGCAGCCGGGGACGAGCCGGCAGAGCCCACCGAGCGCCGCCACCGCCCACCGCGGGTCACTGCGGAGCCGGCTCGCCCGGACGGCCCCGCCACCGGTCGCGGCGCTCGGGCACGAGCTCGGCGCGCAGCCGGCGGAAGCTCGCGAGACGCGCCGGGTCGAGCGCGCCCGCGTCGCAGGCGGCGCGCACCGCGCAGCCCGGCTCCGACTCGTGCGCGCAATCGCCAAACCTGCACCGCTGCGCGAGCTCGTCGACCTCGGGAAAGGTCCGTGCGACCGCACCCGCGGTCGTCGCCGCTGCGAGGGTCCGCACGCCCGGCATGTCGATGAGGCAGCCCCCGCTCGGCAGAGCGACGAGCCGACGGGCGCTCGTCGTGTGCCGCCCGCGGCCGTCGGCGCGCACGGCACCGGTGGCGAGACGCTCCTCGCCGACGAGCGCGTTGACGAGCGTCGACTTGCCCGCACCCGACGGGCCGAGGAGCACCGCCGTCACCGGCGCGACGAGGAGAGACCGCAGCTCGTCGAGGCCCTCGCCGGTCTGCGAGCTCGACAGGACGCAGGTGACCCCTTCGAGGCGCCGGACCAGCTCCGCGGCGATGGCGGGCCGGGTCCGGTCGAGCTTGGTCACTACGACGACCGGACGGGCTCCACTCGCCCAGGCGATCGTGATCTCGCGCTCGACCCGGGGCAGCGAGAGACGGTCGCCGGGCGCGACGACGCAGACGATGTCGACGTTGGCAGCCAGGACCTGCAGCGCGCCGCCGTGACCGGTCCGCCCGAGCTGCGACCAGCGGGGCACGAGCGCGTAGGGAGCCGCTCCCGTGGCAGGTCCCCCTCCCTCGTCGCCGCGGACGCCCCCCAGCGCGAGCCAGTCGCCGACCGCGACGCCGTGCAGCGGCGCCGCCTGCGCACCCTGGGCTGTCGCGAGACGGCACTGCCCCCGGTCGACACCGACGACCCTCGCCGCGACACCACCGTGGCCGGTCGCGGCGAGCAGCCGCTCGACACGGGGCGACCATCCGACGACGGCGAGCGGGTGGACCGCAGCGCCTGCTGTTACGCTCCCTCCGCCGTCCGCCGGACGCCCGACCGCCCGACCGCCTAGCTGTAGTCGCGTGGGATCCGGTAGACGCCCTCGGGACCCTGGTCCGCGTCGGCGGACATCGCGGCGACGAGGTCGACCTCGTCGAGCGCGACAGGCTCGAGCTCCGGCCTGACGTAGCCGGGGTACTCGTCCGCCGCGATCGTCGAGTAGCCGCCGTCGGCGGAGCGCACGATGATGTTGTGCCGCTTGCGCTGCCCCGCGCCGGGGGTGTCCCGCAGCTCGACGCAGATCTTGTAGGCGACGGGGAACACGACGATCGGGACGACGATGCAGAGGATCCGGAAGGACCACAGCACGACGTTCAGCGTGATCGACAGGTAGTTCGCGAGGACGTCCGTCGCGCTCGCGCCGAACAGCACGAAGTAGAACGCGAACACGGCTGCGCCGAGAGCGGTGCGGAGCGGCTTGTCCCGGGGACGGTCGAGCAGGTGGTGCTCCGCCGTGTCGCCGGAGAGCTTCGCCTCGATGAACGGCCAGGCGTAGATCAGGTTGAACGTGAGGCCCGGGAGCAGGACGGCCGGGAAGAACACGTTCGGGATCATGTGGCCCGGCAGGTTGATCTCCCAGGCCGGCATGACGCGCAGCGCGCCGTCCAGCCACCCCATGTACCAGTCCGGCTGGACCGCGTAGCTGACCTTGTACGCGTAGTACTGGCCGTACTGCCAGATCGGGTTGATCTGGACGATCGCGCCGAGCAGCGCCGTCACGCCCGTGGTGAGGAAGAAGAAGCCGCCGGCCTTGGCCGCGTAGGTCGGCCACAGCGGCGAGCCGACCACGTTGTCGTCGCGTGCACCCTTGCCCGGGAACTGCGCGTGCTTGTGCTTGACGAGCATGCCGAGGTGGCCGGCGAGGAGCCCGATGATGAGAAGGGGCAGGACGAGCACGTGCAGGATGAAAAAGCGCGGGATGATCGCCGTGCCCGGGAAGCTCCCGCCGAAGAGGAAGTAGGCGAGGTAGGTCCCGACGAAGGGGATCGACTCCATGATCGAGAAGGCGATCCGGATGCCGGTGCCGGAGATGAGGTCGTCGGGGAGCGAGTAGCCGAGGAAGCCGTTGAAGATCGCGAGGATGAGCAGCGTCGTGCCGAGCATCCAGTTGGCCTCTCGGGGCCGGCGGAAGCCTCCGGTGAAGAAGACCCGGAGCATGTGGACGACGATCGCGCCGACGAAGATGTTCGCCGCCCAGTGGTGCATCTGGCGCATGAGCAGCCCGCCGCGCACCGCGAAGCTCAGGTTGATCGTCGAGTCGTACGCCTCCGACACGGTCTGGCCGCGGAGCGGGGCGTAGATGCCGTGGTAGACGACTGGCGTGCTCGACGGCACGAAGTACAACGTCAAGAAGACGCCCGTCAGCAGCAGCACGATGAAGGAGTAGAGGGCGATCTCGCCGATCATGAACGACCAGTGGTCGGGGAAGATCTTGTCGAGCAGGTGGCGACCCGAGCGCGAGAGCGCGACGCGGTCGTCGATCCAGCTGAAGAGCGAGTCGATCACGCCATGCTCGCTTTCGCAGTCGCGGCGGCCGCCTGTGCCCCCGTCGCCCGTGTCGGCTGCGTGGCGCTCACTGGGCGTACTCGTTGTTTGCGCCGCCCCGGTACCAGAACCCCGGTCCGATCGGCTCGTCGTAGTCGGCCTGGGCCCGCAGGTAGCCCTTCGAGTCGACGTACAGCGGCAGCTGCGGCAGCGGACGCGGCGCAGGACCGAACACCGGCATGGCCCCGTCGCTCAACTGGAACAGCGACTGGTGGCACGGGCACAGCAGCTGCTCGGTGAGCTCCTCGTAGAGCCCGACGGGGCACCCGGCATGCGTGCACACCTTCGAGAAGGCGAGGTAGCCGTCCGGGCCCCAGGTCTCGCGGCCCGGCTGGGTGACGATGTTCCCGCTCTGCTGGACGCGGATCAGGACCGTCTGGGAGAACGCCCCGCCGAGGTCGTCCGGGGGGAAGACGGTGATGATCCCACCGACCTCGATGTCGTCGACCTTCACGGCCCTGCCCTCGATCGAGGTGAGCTTGGCACCCTTGCGCCACTTGGTGTGGTAGAGCGACTGCTCCTGGTTGGGGCGCGGCCCGAGCGAGCGGATCAGCGGGAACGCGACGACGACACCGAGCACGGCTCCGGCAGCACCCATGAGCTTGACGAGGAAGCCGCGCCTCTCGACGGCGATCTTGCCGCGCGTCGCGAAGTCCGCGACGAACTCGTCCTTCTCCTCCTTGGTCGTCGCCATCTGCGGCCTGGGCTCTTCGAAGGGCCCCTGCGGCATGAGGTACTTGCCCCAGGCGACGAGGGCGAACCCGAAGGTGCCGAGCGCGATGCCGAGCGTGACCCCGAGGACCCAGCTCGACGCAGCCTGCCAGTACGCCGCGCCGAACGCCGCGATGGCGAAGAACGAGGCGACGAACGCGGCGGCCACGACACCCTCGACCCGGCGAGGGTTCTTCGCGGCGACCTGGAACTGGGGTGAGTCGATCGGGATCGGCGCTCCCGGGTGGGGGTGGCGACCCACCCCGTTGCCCGCCGGACCGTCTGCTCCAGGCGTCTCGGGCACCTCAGGCATGCGCAACCTCTCGCTCGGGGCTCTCCGTGCCCGGTCCGTCGTCGTGTCCGGGGTGGCTCGGTCCCGATCCACCCTCGTCGCCGTCGCGCTCGTCCCGGTCGCCGATCCACAGCGCGATGAGCACGCACCCGCCGACGCCCGCGAAGAGCCCGACGAAGCCCTCCGCGACCGGCCCGACGCCACCGAGGGTCAGGCCGCCACCGGGACTGTCAGGGTGCTCGATGTAGTGCGTCACGTAGTCGACCACGTCGGCGAGCTGGGCCTTCGAGACCGTGAAGGTGCTGAAGCGCGGCATGTTGCCCGGGCCGGTCCGGATGGCCTCTTCGATCTGGGTCCCCGTCACGCCGTGGAGCGGGGGTGCCGCGATCCCGCCGGAGAGCGCGTCGCCGGCGCCGGTGATCGTGTGGCACGGCGCGCAGTTGAGCGCGAAGACGCTGAAGCCCTCGGCCGGGTTGGACCCCTTCAGGTCGACGGTCGGGATCGCGAGCCCTCCCGGCGCGAGCGAGCCGACGTAGCGGGCGATCGCGACAGTCTGGCTCGGGGTGAAGTGCGACGGCTTGCGCGCTGGCTGGACACCGGGGTTCGCGAGCGGCATCCAGCCGCTCGAGACCCAGAGGTCGACCGTCGCGGAGCCGAGCCCGCGCAGGTTGGGTGCAAGTGCGCTGCCCTGCGCCTGCGTGCCGTGGCAGCTCGAGCAGTTCTCGTCGAACAGCGTGCGCCCCTCCGCGAGCGCCGCCGCGTTGTTCGGCAGCGTCGCGTCGACGAGCGCGGCCGAGCGCAGCGACGCGGTCGGGGCCCCGTCGGCTCGGACCTGCCGGGGCGCGTAGAAGACCGCTGCGAGCGCGAGCGCGAGCAGGACGACGCCGGCGGGCGCAGCCATGCGCCGCCAGCGACTACGAGAGCAGGAAGAGCGCACTGAACAACCCGATCCAGACGATGTCGACGAAGTGCCAGTAGTAGCTGACGGCCTGGAAGACCGGCGTCTCCCCGGGGTCGCCCTTCGGTCCCGCCAACCTCCCGAGCAGGGCGATCATCGCAAGGAGGCCGAGCAGGACGTGCAGGCCGTGGATGCCCGACATGATGTAGAAGAGCGAGCCGTAGGCGTTCGTGGACGGCCGGAACGGCAGCGTCGCCCACTCGTAGCCCTGGTTGCCGAGGAAGGCCGCGCCGAGCACGAGGCTGACGACGATCCATGCCCGGGCCTTCGCGCGCTCGCCGCGCTCTTGGGCCCAGACGCCGAGCTGCATCGTCGGGCTCGACGCGAGCAGCACGACCGTGAAGATGAGCGCCTGGTAGGTGTCGAGCTTGGTCCCGGGAGGCGGCCAGACGGACGCGTGCGCCCGGATCGTGAAGAACGCAGCGAACAGCCCGCTGAAGAACATGAACTCGCTGCCGAGCCAGATCATCACGCCGACCGCGAGCAGCTGCGGCCGCCTCACCTCGTGGACTTGGCTAGCCGCCATGGGGGGCTCGACAGACGCGACCTCGCTCACGGGGTTACTTCTTAGCTCAACCGGCGCGCCGCGAGCCAAACACGGCGCGGCGCGAGCCGGACGAGCCCGGCGCGAGCCACGCGCGGCTCGGCGGCGCCTCGCCGGCGCCTGCTCGCCGGCGCACCTGGCACTCGCGCACCTGGCACGCGGGCACCTGGCACTAGGGTCGGCACGTGCACGCCGGGCCGTCGCCGTTCCTCGCCGCGTGCCGGCGCGAGCCAGTCTCCCGGGTCCCGGTCTGGTTCATGCGCCAGGCCGGGCGCGCGCTGCCGGAGTACCGGGCGCTGCGCGGCACGGGGAGCATCCTCGACGCGATCGGTCGGCCCGAGCTCGCCGCGGAGATCATGCTGCAGCCCGTCCGCCGCTACGGCGTCGACGCCGCTGTCTTGTTCTCCGACATCGTCGTGCCGGTCGCCTCGCTCGGGATCGGCGTCGCGATCGTGCCCGGCCGCGGGCCCGTCGTGGCCGAGCCCTTCCGCTGCGCAGCCGACCTCGCGCGGCTGCGGCCCTTCGAGCCCGAGGTCGACGCGCCGTACGTCGCCGAGACCGTCAAGATCCTCGTCCGGGAGCTCGACGTCCCGCTCATCGGCTTCGCCGGGGCGCCGTTCACGGTCGCGAGCTACCTCGTCGAGGGAGGGCCGTCGCGCGACTTCGGGCGGACCAAGGCGCTCATGCACAACGAGCCAGCCGTCTGGGCCCACCTCGTCGACAAGCTCGCGGACGTCGCGCTCGCGTCGCTCCGCTCCCAGGTCGCAGCCGGAGCCGCAGCCGTCCAGCTGTTCGACTCCTGGGCGGGCGCGCTCACGCGCGGCGAGTACCGGCGTTTCGCCCTGCCCGCCACCGAGAAGATCCTCGACGGGCTCGCCGCGCTCGACGTGCCTCGCATCCACTTCGGGGTCGGCACCGGGGAGATCCTCGACCTGATGGCGGCGCCGGGCGTCGACGTCGTCGGCGTCGACTGGCGCGTGCCGCTCGACGCGGCGCGCGCGCGCGTCGGCCCCCGCCCGGCGCTGCAGGGCAACCTCGACCCGGCCGTGTGCCTGGCGGGCTTCCCCGCGGCTGCGGGCGAGGCGCGGCGCGTGCTCGCCGAGGCCGGCGGCGCTCCGGGCCACATCTTCAACCTCGGCCATGGCGTGCTCCCCGAGACCGACCCGAGCGTGCTCGAGCGCATCGTCGAGCTCGTCCACGACGAGGGCCGAGCCGGCACCGGCGGCGCCGTCGAGGGCGACTCGCGGAGCGAGCCGTGAGCGGCGCCCAGCCGTCGGCGCGCACGGGCGTGCTCGTCATGGACTACGGGACGCCAGCGGCGCCCGGCGAGGTCCTCGCGTACTACACCGACATCCGTCGGGGTCGGCCGCCGTCCGCGGAGCAGCTCGCGGACCTCGTCCGCCGCTACGACGCGATCGGCGGCGTCTCGCCGCTCGCCGAGCGCACCGCCGCCCAGGTCGCCGCCATCGCCGAAGCCCTCGAGGCAGCCGACCCGGGTCGCTTCGCCGTCGCGCACGGCTCGAAGCACACCACGCCGCGGATCGAAGACGCCGTCGACGAGCTCGCGCGCGCCGGCTCGGCCCGCGTGGTCGGCCTCGTCCTCGCGCCGCACTACTCCGCGCTGAGCGTCGGGGAGTACATCGACAGGGCGCGCGACCGCGCCGCTCGGCACGGCATCGACGCGGTCTTCCTCGAGAGCTGGCACGACGACCCGACGCTCGTCGAGCTGCTCGCCGAGCGCGTGCGCGCGTCGATCGCGTCCCTCGCGGTCGCCGACGGCGAGCGTCTCGAACTGGTCGTCAGCGCGCACAGCCTCCCGGCGCGGATCCTCGCCGCGGGCGACCGCTACCCCGGCGAGCTCGCCACCACCGCCCGCCTCGTCGCCGAGCGGGCGGGCGTCACGAGCTACCGCACGGGATGGCAGAGCGCTGGTCGGACGCCGGAGCCCTGGCTCGGTCCCGACATCCTCGAGCTTCTCGGGACCCTCGCCGCCGACGGGTTCGACGCAGTCGTCGTCTGCCCCGCAGGCTTCACCTCCGACCACCTCGAGGTCCTCTACGACCTCGACGTCGACGCCCAGCGTGTCGCCCGGGAGCTGGGCCTGCGCCTCGCCCGCACCGCCTCGCTGAACGCGGACCCGCGCCTGGCGGCGGGCCTCGCGGCACGGGTGCGGTCGCTCGCGGCGAGCACCTGGGGCCCGTGGGACCCGAGCGGGGACCGACCGTGAGCGCGCCGGCACGGGGAGGCCTGCGCTGACGGCCCGCCGCCGTGTCGTCGTCGTCGGCGGGGGCGTCTCCGGCCTCGTCGCAGCGCGCGCGCTCGCCGCCCACCACGACGTGGTCCTCGTCGAGCGCGACCGCTCGACCGGCGGCAAGCTCGTGACCGGCGAGCTTCTCGGGCGGCGTCTCGATCTCGGCCCCGACAGCTTCCTCACCCGAGGCGGGGTGGCCGAGGCGCTCTGCCGGGAGCTCGGCCTCGCCGGCGAGCTCGCCCCCCCGGCGACGGCCGGCGCGGCGGTGCTCGCCCGGAACAAGGTGCGCCCCCTGCCCGGCGGGCTCGTCCTCGGCATACCGACCGATCTGCGCGCGCTGCTGCGCTCGGGCGTCGTCGGTCCCGCGTCGGTGCTGCGCGTCGCCGCGGACCTGGTGCTTCCTGCGACAGCGCAGGCGAGCGACGACCCGACGATCGCGGAGGTGGTCGGCACGCGCCTTGGACGCGCCGTTCTCGAGACGCTCGTCGACCCGCTCCTCGGCGGCATCAACGCGGGCGACGCGCGCACGCTGTCGTTCGCGGCGACCGCCCCGTCGCTCGCGAGCGCCGTCGCCGGCCGACGCAGCCTCGTCGCCGCCCTGCGGGCCCTGCGGCCGGCCGGGCACGAGCGGGGCAGGTCCGGGACGCGGACGGGAAGCTTCGGCGCGCCCGGCACCGGCCAGGCGGCGCGCCCGGGCGAGGATCCTGTGCCCGGCGGCCCCGCGGCACCGCCCTTTCTCGGGTTGCGGAGCGGGATCGGCTCGCTCGCCCAGCGGCTTGCCGACGACTGCGTGCGCCGGGGCGTCGAGATCCGCACCGCGACGCCGGCCGACGCGCTCGTGCCTGGCAGCGGGGAGCCCGGGCGGTGCTGGCAGCTGGCGTGCGGCGGCGAGACCGTCGGCGCGGACGGCGTCGTGCTCGCCGTGCCCGCTCCCGCCGCCGGCGCGCTCGTCGCGGACCTCGACCCGGACCTCGCCGCGGCGTGCCGCGCGATCACCTACGCAGACGTCGTGACGGTCGCTCTCGCCTGGCCCGACGCGACGGTCCCGCTCGGCATCCTCGCAACGGCGGGCAGCGGGATCCTCGTGCCCCGGCCCTCCGGCCGGCTCGTCACGGCCGTCAGCTACACCTCGGGCAAGTGGCCCGAGGCGGCGCGCCCCGGCGAGACCGTGCTGCGCGTCTCCGCGGGGCGCGACGGCGACGACCGCCCGGCGGCGCTCGACGACGTCGCCCTCGTCCGCGCCGTGCGGGCCGAGCTCACGTCGATGCTCGGGATCACCGCCGACCCGCTCGCCACGGTCGTGCGCCGGTGGCCCGCGTCGCTGCCGCAGTACCGCAGCGGGCATCTCGGCCGGGTCCGCCACATCGAGCAGCGCGTCGCGGCGCTCGGCGCCGTCGCCGTCGCCGGTGCCGCCTACGCCGGCATCGGCGTCCCCGCGTGCATCGCGAGCGGCCAGAGGGCTGCAGCATCGGTCGAGGCCCAGCTCGGCACGTGACGCACTCCGGCCCGCTCTGCGGTGCAGCCCGCGAGGCGGTGCAGCCCGCGAGGCGGTGCGGGACGATCCGGGGCGCCCGGCTGCTCCGGCTCGCCGGCTCGTTCGTCGTGCCGCTCGGCGGCGGCCTGCTCGTCGGCGCCTCCCTGCCGCCGGGCAACCGCTGGCCCCTCGGACCGGTCGGGATCGCTGCGCTCGCGATCGCGAGCTCCGGCCGCAGCTGGCGGCGGCGAGCTGCCAACGGCATGCTCGCCGGGGTCGGGCAGGTCGGCCTCGGCTGCGCCTGGGCGCTGCAGTTCACCGGGGCCGGCTACGTCGTGCTCGTCCTCGTCGAGTCCTGCTTCTTCGCCCTGGCGAGCATGCTGTCGCCTCGGGGACGGGGACGGGTCCCGGCCCTCGCGGGCCTCCTCACCTGCGCGGAGTGGGCGCGCGACTCCTGGCCCTTCGGCGGGCTGCCGCTCGGCGGGATCGCCCTCGGACAGCTCGGCGGCCCGCTCGCGGCGATCGCCCGGCTCGGTGGGCCGCTCGCCGTCGCCGGAGCCGCCTACCTCGCCGGCACGGGTCTCGCGGCGCTCGCCGGCGCTGCCATGCGCCGGGACCGTCGTGGTCTCGCCGCGGGCACGGCAGCGGTGGTGGTCGTCACCGCCCTCGCCGTCGCCGCCGCGCACGCACCGGCGGGTGGCCCACCGGGGCGGCGCGTCGTCGTCGCAGCCGTCCAAGGCGGTGGCCGGCGCGGCCTCAGCGCGCTCGTCGTCCCGGCGGCGTCGGTGCTCTCCGCCCAGCTCGCCGCGACGACGGGCGTCGGCCGGGGTGCCGCGCTCGTCGTCTGGCCCGAGGACTCCGTCTCCCTCGCCGGAGCACTCGACACCTCGGCGGTGCGGCCCGTGCTCGCCGGGCTCGCACGCGCCGACCACGCGACCTTCGTCGTCGGCGTGACCGAGCCCGCGGGACCTGGCCGCTTCCGCAACGAGGCGGTCGTCTTCGACCCGTCCGGCCGGATCGTCGCGACCTACGAGAAGCGCCACCCCGTGCCCTTCGGCGAGTACGTGCCGTTCCGCTCCGTGCTGCGCCACCTCGTGAGCCTCGCCGCCGTGCCGCGCGACATGGTCCGCGGCCGGCGCGTCGGCATGGTCGCCACGCCCGTGGGCAGGATCGCCCTCCTCGTCTCGTTCGAGACCTTCTTCACCGGGCTCGGGCGTGCTGCCGTGCGCGCCGGAGGGGAGCTGATCGTCGTCCCGACCAACACCGCCTCGTACGCGAGCGCCCAGGTGCCCGCCCAGGAGCTCGCAGCGTCACGGCTCGAGGCCGTGAGCGAGGGGCGCGACCTCGTCCAGGCCGCGTCGACCGGCATCAGCGCGGTCGTCGACGCGCGCGGCACGGTGCTCGGCCAGACGGCTCTCGGGACGCGCGCGGTCCTCCGGGAGACGGTGCGCCTCCATGCTGGCCTGACGCTCTACGACGACCTCGGCGAGTGGCCCGTGCTCCTCCTCGCGCTCGCCGGCGCCGCGGCCGGCGCGGTCCTGGCCACGACGACCGCGCGGGCACGCCCCTCCCGCCGCCACGGCGCCGGGGTCAGCTCGCGGCCGGACCGGCGGGGCCGCTCGGCGGGATGACGAACAGCACCTTGTTGAACAAGATGAACTTCGCGACCCAGATCACGGCGTAGGTCCCGATGTTTGCGCCGAGGACCGCGAGGGTCTCGAAGGTGTGCGAGTGCAGGCTCGCCCGCGCCGCGCTGTCCGCCGCGCCGACGGCGATCGTCGAGAGCACGAGGCTCACCGCGGCGATCGTCCAGAACGGCACCACCTCGCGCATCACGTGCGACCTGCCGGTCTTGCCCCACGCCCACGTCCTGTTCAAGTAGTACGAGGGGACGGTCGCGATGCCGGCGGCGAGCGCGTTGCTCTCCGCTGCCGAGCCGACCTTCGCGACGCGGAAGAACAGGTAGAGCAGGACCTCGGTGAGGACCGTCGAGATGACCGACACCGCCGCGTACCGCCAGAGCGTGGCGAAGGCCGGCGTGCGCCGGAACTCGCGTGCGCGCTCGAGCCGCGAGGAGGTGCCTGGCGACATCGGGCCGAAGTGTACCGTGTGCCCGGTGCACACGACGGCGGACGAGCTGCTCCACCTGCTCGAGCTCGAGCCGATCGAGCGCGACATCTTCCGGGGCGTGAGCATCGACGACGGGCGGCTCCGCGTCTTCGGCGGCCAGGTCGCCGCGCAGGCGCTCGTCGCAGCGGGACGCACCGTCGAGCGCGGGCGGGTCCACTCGCTCCACTCGTACTTCCTCCGGCCGGGCGATCCCCACCGCCCGATCGTCTACGAGGTCGACCGGATCCGGGACGGCCGCTCGTTCACGACACGCCGGGTCGTCGCCGTCCAGCGGGGCGAGGCGATCTTCAACCTCCAGTGCTCGTTCCACGCCGACGAGCCCGGCCTGGTCCACCAAGACGAGGTCCCCGACGCGCCGCCCCCCGGCACCCTCGAGCCCCCGGGCCGGCCGGCCAGCGACCTCGGGATCACCCCGCGGGGCTACCCCGAGCCGCACGGCCTCGAGGTCCGCTTCGTGACCGAGCTCCCCTGGAGCCGCAACGGCGAGCTCCACGACCGCGAGCTGCTCTGGCTCCGGGCCGGCGGGCCGCTCGGCGACGACCCGGTCGTCCACGCCGCCGTCGTCGCGTTCGCGTCGGACCTCACGCTCGTCGACTCGATCCTGCAGCGCCACGGCATCTCGCCGGGGCACCCGGGCGTCGCCGCGGCGAGCCTCGACCACTGCATGTGGTTCCACCGCCCGCTCCGGGCCGACGACTGGCTCCTCTACGACCACCGCAGCCCGGTCGCGTTCGGCGCGCGGGGCCTCGCCCAGGGCGCCCTCTACGACATCGCGGGCAACCACGTCGCGAGCGTCGTCCAGGAGGGGCTCGTCCGCCTGCGCGCCGACCACGCCCTGCCCGGCGAACCGGGTCGCTAGATGGCCTTCGACGCGGGGTTCGCGGGGTTCCTCGCCCTGTTCGTCGTGCTCGTCGTCTCGGTCGTGCGCTACACCCGCCGCCTCGGGCGCCGCGACGGTGCCCCGGGGCGCGACGGCCCGGCGGGCGGGCCGCCGAGGCGCACGCCCCGGCGCGGGACCTGACCGCCTACAGCACCCCGCCGCGCCGGCTCTCGACGATGACGCCGATCACCGCGGAGATGGCGAGGGTGAAGCCGAGGATCGCCGTCCAGAACCCGAACACGAGGGGGAGGGCGACGAGCAGCGCGGCGAGGCCGAGGACGAAGGGCCAGATGCTCGTCGACGGGAAGGCGCCGACCACTCCGGCGGCCTGGGCATGGGTCGCTTCCGGGTCGTCCTCCGGCCGCGGCGTCATCCGCCGCGACCACCAGAAGTAGTAGCCGCCCGGCAACAGCCCGAGCAGGCCGAACGCCGCGAGCATGACCGTGCCGGCGTCCTCGTAGCTCGTGAACCAGTAGACCGCGCAGATGACCGCGCCGAACGCCGCGAAGAGCAGCAGCAGGTACGACTCGGTCTTCATCGCGCGTCACCGCCGTCGCTCGGACCTGCCGCGACCCCGGCCGGCGCGGCACCGGCGGGGGCCACAGCCGGCACGGCGCCGTGGCGCTGCTCCTCGTACTTGCGCACGGTGTGCTCCGGGTGGTTGAAGTCCCACAGCGGCCGCTCGGAGCGGATCGGCGGCAGCCGGTAGAAGTTGTGGTGCGGCGGAGGCGAGGAGGTCGCCCACTCGAGGGTGTGGCCGTCCCAGGGGTTGGCGGGCGCCTGGATCGGCCGGCGCCACGACACGTAGGCGTTGACGACCATGATCGCGACGGCGATGAACAGCAGGTAGGAGCCGGCCGTCGAGACGCGGTTGAGCGTCGTCCAGCCCGTCGACGCCGAGTACTCCGCGATCCGGCGCGGCATGCCGTGCAGCCCGAGGAGGTACTGCGGCATGAACGTCACCCAGAATCCGACGAACATGAACCAGAAGCTCGCCTTGCCGAGGCTCTCGCGCAGCATCCGGCCGAACATCTTCGGGTACCAGTAGTACAGGCCCGAGAAGCCTCCGAAGACCGCCGAGCCGAAGAGCACCTCGTGGAAGTGCGCGACGACGAAGTACGTGTCGTGGGTCGCGAAGTCGATCGGCGGCGAGGCGAGGAAGATCCCGGTGACGCCCCCGAAGAGGAACACGATGAGGAAGCCGACCGCGAACAGCATGGGCGTGTCGAACTTGAGCGAGCCGCGCCACATCGTCCCGATCCAGTTGAAGAACTTGATCCCCGTCGGCACGGCGATCAGGTAGCTCATCAGGCTGAAGAACGGCAGCAGCACGACGCCGGTCGTGAACATGTGGTGCGCCCAGACGCTCGTCGAGAGGGCACCGATCGCGATCGTCGCAAAGACCATCCCGCGGTAGCCGAACACCGGCTTGCGCGAGAACACGGGGAGGACCTCGGTCACCATGCCGAAGTAGGGCAGGGCGAGGATGTAGACCTCGGGATGGCCGAAGAACCAGAACAGGTTCTGCCACAGCACGGGCACCCCGCCGCCCGCGACCGAGTAGATGTGGGTCCCGAGGTGCCGGTCAGCCCAGAGCATGACGAGCGCCGCGGTGAGGACGGGGAACGCGAGCAGGATGAGGATCCCGGTCACGACCATGTTCCACGTGAAGATCGGGACGCGGAACATCGTCATCCCCGGGGCGCGCAGGTAGAAGACGGTCGTCACGATGTTGACGCCCGTGAAGATCGCGGAGAAGCCCGTGAGGAGCAGGGCGACGATCCACATGTCCGGGCCCGCCCCCGGCGAGTTGACGGCGTCGGACAGCGGGGCATAGGCGACCCAGCCGAAGTCCGCCGCTCCGCCGACGGTGAGGAAGCCGGCGATCATCGTCACGCCGCCGCCGAGGTAGAGCCAGTAGGAGAGCGCGTTGAGCCGTGGAAAGGCCATGTCCGGTGCCCCGACCTGGAGCGGCACGAGGTAGTTCGCGACGCCGCCGAAGGCGAAGGGGCCGGCGAAGAGGTAGAGCATCAAGCTGCCGTGCATCGTGAACAGCTCGTTGTAGGTGTGCTGGCTCACGATCGTGTTGTCCGGCGAGACGAGCTGGGTCCGCATCATGATCGCCATGATCCCGGCCATGCAGAAGAAGACGAGCGAGGTGATGAGGTAGCTCTTGCCGATCACCTTGTGGTCCGTCGAGGTGATCCACTTCATGATCCCCGTCGGGCCGTGCTCGTGCTCCGGCTCGTCCGGGTGGCCGACGACCCCCGGGCGCTCTGCGATCAAGGTCATGACGCGGCTCCTGTCCCGGCTCCTGCCTGGTGGACCTGCTCGGCGCTCAGCCAGTGCTGGAACGCCGAGTCGGACATCACCCGCACGCTGAAGAGCATCTCGGAATGGTAGAGCCCGCAGAACTCCGAGCACTGACCGCGGAAGACGCCCGTGCGCGTCGGGTTGAAGTCGAAGACGTTGACGACGCCCGGCTGGGCGTAGCGGCTGAAGTTGAACTCGGGGATGTAGAAGCCGTGCACGACGTCCGCGGACGTGAGCACGATCCGCACGGTCTCGCCGACCGGGAGCACGAGCTGGGGGTACTCCTTCGACGTCGCCGGCTGGGCGAGCAGCGACGGCTCGGCGGTCGTCGCGATCCGCACGCCCTGGGGGCGCCCGTCCCCTGCGTCGTAGGTGAACTGCCAGCCCCAGCGGTAGCCGAGCACGTGGACGACCTCGGCGGGGTGGCTCGAGACGTGGTCGATCTCGTTCTCCGTCACGACCGTGAAGTAGAACAGCACGCCGACGATGACGACCGGAAGCGTCGTGTAGAGGATCTCGAGCGGGATGTTCTCGTGGAACTGGTGCGGGATCTCGTCGTTGCTCTTGCGCCGGTGGCGGATGACGGTCCAGAAGATGAGGCCCCACACGATCGCGGCGACGGCGAGCCCGGTGATGACGAAGCCGACCCAGATCTTGAACTCGTCGCGGCCCTGGGTCGTCGCGCCGCGGAAGGCTCCGAAGGTCGGCGCGTTGCACCCGCCGAGGACGACCGCCCCCGCGAGGATGGCGACCGGCACCGCGAGGCGGCGCAGCAGCGAGCGGCGCGGCTCGGCGCCCTCGTCGCCTACCGGCTGCGCAGCGGATCGGGAGCGGCCACGGGAGCGGACGGTGGTCACGCCGGCGACATTAGCGAGTACCCCGGCCGGTCGGCCAACCGGAGCCGGCGGTCCCCGAGGCGGCGCTCAGTCGCCGGACCGGCCACGCTCGGCTCGGTGGTCGCGCGCGGCCCGGCGCGTCGCCCCCGCCACGAGCCCCATGCTC
>DAHWHN010000032.1 GCA_027335685.1 Acidimicrobiaceae bacterium | reverse complement strand
ACGGCATCTACCTCGGCATCCCGCTCATCGTCGCGCTCGTCGCGATCGCCGTCCGCTACCGCAAGGACCTCCTCGTCGCGACCGTCGCCGTCCTCGGGCTCTGCTGCTTCGTGCTCGCCCTCGGCTCGCCGCTCACGATCGACGGCCACGCGACGGCGATCCCGCTCCCGTTCGCACTGTTGCGCAAGACGCCTGAGCTGGCCGGGATCCTTGCCCTGCGCTTCTCGCTCGACGTCGACCTCTGCGCAGCGGTGCTGCTCGGCATCGGGGTCGACCGCCTCCTCGCGGCGCGCCGCAGCGCCCGCGCCGAGCCCGCGCGCAAAGCCGCCGTCGCGATCGCCGTCGGCGTCGCCGTCGTGCTCGTCCCGCTCGTGCCGAGCTTTCCCTACAGCAACCAGACGGCGCAGATCCCGCCGTACTTCTCCTCGCCCGCGGTGCGCGCGATCCGCCCCGGCAGCGTCGTGCTCACCTTCCCCTACGACTACACCCCCGACAACGACGGCATGCTCTGGCAGGCTGCGACGGCGATGCGCTTCGAGATCGTGGGCGGCGAGGCGACGCGGCCGGGCCCCGGCGGCAAGGGGACGAGCGCGGTCCTGCCGCTCGCTCCGACCGAGACGCAGAACCTCTTTCGCGCCGGGCTGCTCGGTCCGACGAGCCCCGTGCCGGCACCCCCGCTCGACCCGCTCGGCCTCGAACGCGTCCGGACGCTGTTCACGCGCTGGCACATCGGGACCGTGATCGTCGACCCCGTCGGCGCCGACCCCACGCTCGTCGTGCGCTACCTCACCGCCGCCTTCGGCCAGGCGCCCGTGCGCGCCGGCGGTGTCGACGTCTGGTACCGGGCAGACCGCCTTGCGGCGAGCCAGTCCACGAGCACGAGCTAGTCGTAGACCCCTTCGACGTGCCATCTCCCCCGCTCGAGGACGAGCAGGAGAGCCTCCCCGTCGGCGGTGACGACCTGGAGACGGGCCCGGCGGCGTCGCCCCGCACCCTCCCACCACTTCTCGTCGGCCGGCCACGGACCGGAGAAGGCGGCGACCGCGATCGTCGCCGGTGCGCCAGCGGCACCGAGAGCCGCGGGGGCGCTGCTCAGCGCGCCCCGCCCGTCCACGCCGACCGGCCGACCGGCCGCGTCGAGCAACCGGACCGCCCAGGGGGTCACGGCGACGACCGCCGGGCTCGGCGCCGGCAGCCGGCCCGGCCAGGGAGGGTCCGAGCCGGCGGGAGCGGCGCGGCCTGGACGAGGCGGGCGAGGCGGGCTCGGCGAGGACCCCACCTCGTGCGGGACCGGATCCCCGACGGGCACGAGCCGGACACGCTCACCAGGCCCGCGGCCACCCGCGAGCACGGGACGGACCGCCGCCGACGCTCCGAGGAGCCTCTGGACGCGTGCGACCGCCCGGGCTGCCGGCTCGTCGCCACTGTGCGACCTGCCCCACAGCTCGAGCTGGCGACCCCCGTCGGCGACCAGCTCCTCGGGGAGGAGCGTGACGCGCGCCACGGCGTCGCGCGCCGCCTCGCCGGCATCTGCCTGCTGGTCCGACCTGCCTGCCCCGACGGTGGAGCCCCGGGTCGCCGACCACGACTCGAGCTGCCCGCGCAGCCGCTCGGCGACGACGGCCGGGCGTAGGTGACCCTCGCTCGACCAGGTCCAGCCGAGCCGTTCGCCCCCGGCCGTGCAGACCTCCACCCGCAGCCTCGTGCACGCGAGGCCCGACAGCGCGAGCTGCTCGCCGAGCCGCTCGGCGAGCGCCGAGGCGGCGAAGGCCACGGCGTCGAGACCACCGGCAGGCGGGTCGAGGCTCGCCGTGGCGGCGAGGTCGAGAGCGCGTGGCCGTGGCGCGAGGGGCTCGTCCTCGAGGCCCCTCGCGAGCCGGTGCGCGCGGCCACCGTCGGCGCCGAAGCGGGACACGACCTCGTCCCGCCCGAGGGCGGCGAGCTCGCCGAGCGTCGTGATCCCGAGGTTGCGCAGGACCTCCGCGAGCTCCGGGCGGGCGAGGGTCTCGACCCCGAGGCGGGCGAGGAACGCCGCTCCCGCACCTCGAGGGACGACGGTCTCGGCGACTGCCGCCTGCGTGGCGACGAACGCCCCGTCGCCGATCCCGATCCTCCACCACCGTCCCGGCAGGTCGAGCTCGGCGAGGAGCGCGGCGAGCGCGGCGGCGAGCGCGGCCTCGCCGCCGCAGCGGCGAGCGGGCCCTCGGGTCGCGAAGGCCGCCCAACCGGGCTCGCGCACAGCGACGGGGACGCCGAAGGACTCGAGGACCTCGAGAACAGGAGCAAAGGCGCGCCGCTCGTCGCCAAGGCGTCTCTCGAGCACGACGAGGCTCCCGCAGCGCCGGATCGCGTCACGGCGGCGCTGGCCGGGGCGCACCCCCTCGCAGCGCGCCTGCGCGGACGCAGCGACGACCCGCTCCTCGTCGACGACCGCCACGGCACCCGGTTGCCTCGACGCCGTGACCGGCCAGTCCGGGCAGGAGAGGACGAGGACCCGGGGAGCGGACCCGGGCCCCCCGCTCACGAGGTCCCCGTCGCGTCGAGACCGGGCGCGTCGAGACCGGGACCCCCGGAAGCCGAGGAGGTCGAGATGCCTTCCTCGCCGGGCAGCTGGAGGCGACGCACGAGCTGGGCCGGCACGGCTCGCCGGCGATGCGCTGCGACGTCGACGAGGTGCGCCGTGATCCTGCCCGCACCGGCGTCACCGGCGCCGGTGCCGATCCCGGTGAAGCAGCCCGAGAGCACCTCGAGGCGGACGTCGGGCACCTCCGGCCAGACCGCCGTCGAGCCGGTCGGAGCGCCGGCGCGTGACCCTGCGGGCGCGACCGCCCGTCCGGTCACGACGACGAGGACGGCGCGACGCTCGCGCACCCGGGCGACGACCCGACGGGCGTCGCTCGAGGAGATCCGCTCGCCGAGCCGGACGCAGACGAGGTCGAAGCCGTCGAGGAGGGCACCGACCGCCGGCACGAGGCGGCGACCGGGCTCGGGGACGAGGACGAGGCGCTCGAGGTCCACGCCGAGCTCGCCGGCTGCGACCAGCCCGAGGTCGGGAGCCGCGACGACGGCGCACCACGCGCCGCGCCCGCTCGGACCGGCGAGCAGGCCGAGAAGGAGCGACGTCGCCCCGGGCGCACGTCCTCCGTCGATGACGACCGTCGTCCCGCGACGCAGGCCGGGCGAGCCGAGCAGGTCGGCGAAGGGCGGGTTGACGGGGAGCAGGGCGTCCCGGAGCGGACCGGACACACCCGTGCGCAGCCGCAGAGCCGCGAGCACCTCGCGCGATGCCCCGGGACGCGCCGGGGCGGCTGCACGTACCATCGAGCACCGAGACTAGCGAACATACGTTCGCCTCCCGACGGGTTGGTCGACGCACGGCTCGAGCCGTTAGCGTGCAGCGATGACCAGCGCAGAGCCGGACGCCGAGCGCGAGACCCTCGACTGGGCGCGCTTTGGCACCGCGACACGCCAACTCGCCGAGTCCATCGCCGACGACGGCTACCGGCCCGACCTGATCCTCGCGATCGCGCGCGGCGGGCTGTTCGTCGCCGGGGCGCTCGGCTACGCCCTGTCCGTGAAGAACATCTACGTCATGAACGTCGAGTACTACACGGGCGTCGACGAACGGCTGCCCCTTCCCGTCGTGCTCCCGCCGGTGCCCGACCTGGTCGACCTCGAGAGCGCGAGCGTCCTCGTCGCCGACGACGTCGCGGACACCGGGCACACGCTCGCCCTCGTCCACGAGCTCTGCAAGGGCAAGGTCGCCGACGTCCGCGCAGCCGTGCTCTACGAGAAGCCGCGGTCGGTCATCTCGAGCCGGTACGTCTGGGCACGGACCGACCGCTGGATCGCATTTCCCTGGTCGAGCGAGCCCCCCGTCGTCGGCTCCGGCGCCGCCGACGGCGCCGGGCAGCGCGCCGCGGCGCCGGGCGACGCGCAGGCCGGGTGCCACCCACCGGGCACGGACAACCGGTAGCCTCGGCGCCTTGGCGCTGGCGACCGTCGCCGCTCTCGTCGCCGCACCCATCGCCACCCCATCGCCGACGAGCTCTCTACCGATCGATCAATCTACGAGGTCACCCGTGCGCCGTCCCCTCCTGCTCTCCGCCGCCCTCCTCGCCGCCCCGCTGGCCGGGCTCACCGCGGCGACGCCTGCAGCCACCGCCAGCGCGACGTCTGCCAGCGCGGCGCCTGCCGCCAAGGCCGGCGCGTCGCATCAGATCGTCTGGCCGAAGGTCTCCGGTGGGTTCGGCCAGGTCCCGACGATCACCTTCCCCTCGGCCAAGATGCCGACGACGCTCGGGGTCAAGGTGCTCCACCAGGGCACGGGGCCGGTCACGAAAAAGGGCGACCTCCTCGTCGCCAACTACCTCGGCCAGATCTGGAACGGGAAGGTCTTCGACAGCTCGTTCGCCCGCCACCAGCTCTCCGGCTTCGGGATCGGGGTCGGGCAGGTGATCGCCGGGTGGGACAAGACCCTCGTCGGCGTGCGCGCAGGCAGCCGCCTCCTGCTCGTCGTGCCGCCCGCCGACGGCTACGGCCCGGGCGGGAACGCGCAAGCCGGCATCACGGGCAAGGACACGCTCGTCTTCGTCGTCGACGTCGTCGCCTCCTACAGCCGCACGGCGGAGGCCGATCCCCACGCGACGGTGCTCCGGCGAGCGGTCGGCGGGGTCACCGTCTCGGGCGGTCTCGGCGGACCTCCGACGATCCAGGTGAAAAAGGGCACCCCGGAGCCGACGACGGTGAAGACCACCCTGCTCGCACGCGGCCAGGGCAAGCCCTTGAAGGCAGGTCTCGTCGTCGTCCAGTTCGCAGCTGCGAGCTGGAGCGGCGTGCTCGCGGAGTCGACCTGGGCCGCCGGGACGCCGTATGCGATCAACCTTGGCCTGAAAGGCAGCAGCAGCTTCGTCAACGCCCTCGAGGGCATCCCCGTCGGCAGCCGGGTCCTGATCGAGCTCCCGAAGAGCGGCACCTCGGGCGGAGGTCCCTACGCGATGGTCATGGACGTCGTGGCCCAGCCCAAGGACCCCCAGAGCTAGCGCAGGTCCGGGGAGCCCGGTTGCGTCCTCGCCCGGTTGCGTCCTCGGCCCGGTTGCGTCCTCAGCCCCGGGCGTGCCGCGTGACCAGCCGTACGACGAAGCCGACGATCACGGCGATGACGGCGATCTTCACGATGACGGCGACGAAGCCGACGATCGAGGAGAGGACCGCGAAGGCGACGACGACGGCGACGACGACCGACACGGCGACGACGGCACCGTGGACGGGTCGCAACCCGTGACCACCTTGACCGCGGGTGCTCGGCGAGGTGGTTCCCTTGGGCTCGATCATCGTCTCACCATGGCTTTCCGGGCTCGTGCGGCCCCACGGCGATGGTACCTGGCACCAGCTCGCGCCGGTCGTCAGGCCCCGACGGGCTCGCGTAGCCTGGTGCCGACATGAGCGACGCGCTGATGACCGATCCCGCCGCCGGTCGCGCCGCGGTGCCCCTGCCGCTGCGTTCGGTGCGGGACGAGCTCGCGAGCGACGTGCTGTCGGGAAAGCTCGCTGCCTCGGAGCTTCCCGGCCGGTACGCCGCGGCCGCAGACGAGTGGCTCGTGCGGCTCTTCGCCGAGGCGACCAAGGGGCGCTCCCGCGGCTACGCCCTCGTCGCCGTCGGGGGGCACGGGCGACGCGAGCTATGCCCGGGAAGCGACCTCGACCTGGTGCTGCTCCACCGGGGGCACCGCTCCTACGATCGCGTCGCCCAGGCCATCTGGTACGCGATATGGGACAGCGGCGTCGCCCTCGACCACAGCGTCCGGACGCGCGGCGAGGTGCTCGACGTCGCGCGCTCGGACATGAAGGCCGTGCTCGGGCTGCTCGACGGCCGCCTCGTCGCCGGGGACGCCCGCCTCTGCGAGCAGACGCTCCTGAGCGTCCGGGAGCTGTGGGCCAAGCAGTCGCCGACGTACCTCCGCGAGCTCGAGCAGGCCGGAGCCGCGCGCCACCGCGAGAGCGGCGAGCTCGCCTTCCTGCTCGAGCCCGACGTCAAGCAGTCCGCGGGTGGCCTGCGCGACCTCGCCGCCCTGCGGGCGATCGGCGCGGCCGTGCCGGACCTCGCGCCCGTGGTCGCGACCCCCGCGCTCGTGTTAGCAGGGCAGCTCGTGCTCGCCGTGCGCGTCGTGCTGCACTGCAGGACGGGTCGCAACAGCGACCGGCTGCTGCTCCAGGAGCAGGACCAGGTCGCCGCCGTGCTCGGCTTCGCCGACGCGGACGCGCTCATGGCCGGCGTCGCGGACGCCGGACGCGCGGTCACGGCGGCGTCGGGCGAGATCTGGCGGCGGGTCCGGGCCGCGCAGACAGGGGGCCGGCCGGCTGCCGACGTCGACCTCGGCGGCGGGGTCGTGCTGCGCGGCGGCGAGGTCGCGATCGCAGCGGGCACGCGCCCGGCGGACGATCCCGACCTTTTGCTGAAAGTCGCCGTCGCGGCGGCGCAGCGCAACGCGCTCGTCGAGCGCGAGACGCTCGAGCTGCTCGAGCTCGAGACGACGCGACCGCCCGAGCCGTGGAACAGCTCGACACGCGACGCGTTCCTCGCGCTGCTCGGTACGGGTGACGCGCTCGTCCCGGTGGTCGAGGCTCTCGACCAGCGGCGGCTGTTCGAGCGGCTCCTGCCGGAGTGGACCGCTGTCCGCAACCGGCCGCAGCGCAACGCGTACCACCGCTTCACCGTCGACCGGCACCTGCTCGAGGCCGTGGTCCGGGCTGGCGAGCACGTCCACGAGGTCGACCGGCCCGACCTGCTCCTGCTCGGCGCGCTCTTGCACGACATCGGCAAAGGCTACGAAGGAGACCACAGCGAGGTCGGCGAGGACGTCGCGACTGCTGTCGCGCGGCGGATGGGCTTCGACGACCGCGATGTCGCCGTGCTCGCCCGCGTCGTCGCCTACCACCTCGTGCTCCCCGAAGTCGCGACGCGGCGGGACCTTGACGACCCGGCGACGATCGAGCTCGTCGCCCGCGTCGTCGAGGACCGCCGGACGCTCGCGCTGCTCGCGGCGCTCACGGAGGCCGACAGCCGTGCCACGGGGTCCTCGGCCTGGAGCCCGTGGAAGGCCGAGCTCGTCACGACCCTTGCCGAGCGGGTTGGCCTACTGCTCGACGGCCACCCGTTGCGTGCACCCGCTCCCTACGTGCCGGACCCGGACGACGCCGAGCTGCTCGCCCGCGGTGCGCTCGCGGTGCGAGGGTCCGGCCGGCGCGTGACGGTGGTCGCGCCCGACCGGCCGGGCCTGCTCGCCGCTGCTGCCGGAGCCCTCGCGCTGCATCGCTGCAACGTCCGCCGGGCGACCGCGTCGGCCGCCGGCTCGGGGATGGCGGTCGAGGTCTTCGACGTCGAGCCGCAGTTCGACAGCCTGCCCGCCTGGGACGCCGTCGAGCGGGATCTCGCGGCGATCCTCGACGGCGATCTCGACGTCTCCACCCAGCTCGCAGCGCAGGAGCGGGCCTATGCGTCGGCGCGCCGGCCGGCGGCGGCGCGCCGGCCGGACCGCTACGTCGTCGTGGACAACGCCGGGTCGGACCTCGCCTCGATCGTCGAGGTGCGCGCACCGGACAGGTTTGGCTTGCTCTACGAGATCACGGCGGCGCTCGTCGCGACCGGCTGCGACGTGGAGGCGGCCTTCGTCGACACGATCGGTCACGGTGTCGTCGACAGCTTCTACGTGCGCGGCCCCGACGGCGGCAAGCTCGTCGAGGGTCCGGCGCTCGAGCGTGTCCGCGAGGCGCTCGGCGTCGTCGTCGGGGCGCGACACGACGGCGAGGGACGGATCGGCGAAGATGACCACCTGGGCGCCGGCGGCGGCAGGCCGGGGCCCGGCGTCGACGGCGCGGGCGGAGGGAGCGGCAGGGGCATGGCCGGCGAGGAGCACAGGACCAGACGATGACCGGCCGACACGTGGCGACCCGACGCCTGCGCCTTCCCGTCGCGATCGGAGCCGTCGTGCTCGCAGCGGGAGCGTTCGCCCTCGCCACCCACCGCGCGGGAGCCTCGGGCACCCGTGACCTCGCCGCGTCCGGCCACACGGGCCGTGCCGGCTCCGCGGCAGCTCGCCGCAGCCGGCCCGCGGCACCGACGACCACGGCCCCCCCACCGCCCCTCGCGCTCGTCGGCGCGTCGCCGGCCCCCGGTGCCGCCGACGTCGCGCCGTCCGCGCCGGTGGTTCTCCGCTTCTCCGAGCCGATCGCGCAGGGCTCGCCGATGCCCAGCGTGACACCGGCGATCGCAGGGACCTGGTCCGGAGCGGGCACCTCGACGCTCGTCTTCCAGCCCTCCGCCCGCCTCACGCCCTACGAGCAGCTGTCGGTGACCGTGCCGGCGGGCTCGGGGGGCGTCCTCGACACGGCGGGCAGCTCCCTGCCCCAGCCGGTGTCCGACGAGTTCACGGTGGCGGGCGCCTCGACCCTACGGCTCCAGCAGCTGCTCGCGGAGCTCGGCTACCTCCCCGTCGCGTTCGACCTGGCGGGCTCGACGTCGTCGTCGTCGGCAGCCCTCGCGTCCGAGGGGACCACCCCCTCGACGGTGTCGCTCGCGCCCGAGCAGGGCCAGTTCGTCTGGCGCTTTTCGAACATCCCCGCGCAGCTCGCCGCGGCCTGGCAGCCCGGGACGTGGAACACCGTCACCGAGGGAGCGGTCATGGCCTTCGAGGCCGCGCACGGCCTCGCCGTCGACGGAGAGCCGGGTCCGCTCGTGTGGGGCGCCCTGCTCCAGGCCGTCGCGGACCGTGACGTGACGACCGCGCCCTACGACGAGATCCTCGTCACCGAGACCGAGCCCGAGACCCTCTACGTGTGGCGGGACGGCACCGTCATCGACCAGAGCCTTGCCAACACCGGCGTGCCCGGCGGCGCGACGCCGCTCGGGACCTGGCCGGTGTACCTGCGCTACGCGTCGACGACGATGACCGGCACCAACCCCAACGGCACGCACTACTCCGATCCGGGCGTGCCCGACGTCGCGTACTTCAACGGCTCCGACGCCGTCCACGGCTTCCCGCGCGCGAGCTACGGCTTCCCCCAGAGCGACGGCTGCGTCGAGCTGCCGATCGTCAACGCTGCCGTCGTGTACGGCACCGACCCCGACGGCACCCTCGTGACGGTGACGACCGGGAACCTGGCGGCCGAGCTCGGCGTCTCGGCGCCCGCGTCGGCCACCTCGACCGCCGTGGGCTGACCGTCCCGGCCCGTCGATCACGCGAGCGGGCCGCTCCGCCGAGCTGGCAGCACGCTGGCGCCGGGCCAGGTGCGGCTCGGGTCCTCGGCGGCCAGGCAACCTGACCGGACCGCGGGTTCGGCGCGCCCGGTCAGGACAGACCGCTCGGCACGATCCCCCACGAGCTTGCAAACGTCCGGCCAGGCTCGAGGACGACGAGATCCTCGCCCGTGCGCAGCGCGTCGGGCGGGCAGGTCATCGGCTCGACCGCGACCCCCTGCCGTCTGTCCGGGCCGGCGAGGGTGTCGCCGGTGAAGCACATCGCGTAGCGGTAGATCGCGTCGGCCCAGACGACCGTGGCGCCCGAGGAGCCGGGCGCCGCGAGGCGCGCGCGCCACCGGCCGTCGCCGTCGAGCACCATGCCCGTCAGGCAGTCGTCGAGGCGCAACGACCCGATCGGCTCCCGCTGCTCGACCGGAGCCGGCCCGGCCACGACCTCGAAGGGCGTCCCCGCGACCGGCTCGCTGCCCACAGGCAGGGCCCGCTCGTCGAGGAGAAGTCGCGTCGTCGCGGGCACGGCGAGGCGGACCTCGTCGACCGTCACGGGGGCGGGGCTCAGGTAGGCGTGGAACCCGGCGCCGAAGGGGACCGGCGAGGCGTCCTCCGAGGTCGCCTCGATGGTGACTGCGAGGCCGCTGTCACCGAGCCGGTACTCGATCTCGAGTCGGAGGCGGAACGGGTAGGCGGGCTGGGGATGGAGCACGACGCCGAGGCGCACGACATCCGCGCCCGGCCGGTCGACGACCCTCCAGGGCAGCCACCGGACGAGGCCGTGGATGGCGTTCTGGCGCGCGGGCTCGTCGAGCGGAGCGTGGGCGCGCGTGCCCCCGAACTCGTACACACCGTCGCGCAGGCGGTTGGGCCAGGGCGCGAGCACCTGGCCGCGGCTCCCACCGCACATCTCGTCGACGCCGAAGCCCCAGCAGACCGGCCGGCCACCCTCGACGTACGAGCGCAGGGTCGCCCCGACCTCGGTGACGATCGCCTCCTGGGCGCCGTGGGACAGGACATGCTGCTCTCCGGACGGGGGGACCATCGCCTGATGGTAACGACTGCGCGCCGCGACGTGCTGCCCTGCCCGCACGCGCCCGCCCTTGACCGCACGGTCGGGGCGGGATAGCATGTCTGCCACTCAGAAAGAGACACCGACGATCGGTGCTGGCGACCAGCACGCGGGCAGTCCGGATGTGGTGCGTTGCGCGCCCCTGGACCCTGGTTCATCTCTCGGCGCTCCTCCGCTCCTGCCGACTTCCCGCGACCACGCGCCGTCCCGACCTACTTGCCTGTGCGGCGGAGAGGAGACGATCGACGACCACCCGAGGGCCGCCCCCGTCAGCACCTCGTTCGGACGCCGTGCGCGTCCCGGCACGGAGAGCCCTCCCGGCACCGTGCCCCGAGAAGCATGCGCTCATGACGGCGTGCCCGCATCCCGCACCCACCTGGAGCCCAAGGGGTTTCCCGCAGTCCAAGGAGGCGCAAGATGCGAAAGCACCCATTGCTCGCACTCTTTACGACCACGCTCACACTCACGACCACCGGAGCGGCAGGCCACGCGTTCGCGTCCTCTGCCGGCCCTTCCCCCCGGCACGCGTCGGGCGCGACGGCCACGGACGGCCCGTCTCGGACGACCGCACCGATCCACGCGATCGAGGACGCGGCCGTCGTCGTCGGACCGGGCGCGCGCACCGCCGCGCGCGCGCTGCACGGCGCAGGGCACCGAAGACCGGGCCCCGGGGCGACAGCGCTGCTGCTCGTCCGCGACTTCGTCCGCAGCGACGTCTCGGCGGCCGAGCCCCTCGCCCTCGACCTCGTGCTCGGCTCGCCGACAGGCCGGACCCTGGCGGCGAGAAGCGCCCGGTTGCAGCCGAGCCCCGTCGTGCGCGAGCTCGTCGCGGCAACCCTGCACCGCGCCACGCGCGTCGTGCAGGTCCCCCACGCGGGCGGTCCATGGCTCGCGCTGCGCACGTGCGAGTCCGGGGGCAACTACGCGGCCGACACCGGCAACGGCTACTACGGCGCCTACCAGTTCTCCCCCAGCACGTGGTGGTGGATGGGCTACTCGGGAATGCCGGACAACGCCCCACCTGCGGTGCAGGACCAAGCGGCCGAGCGGCTCATGCAGCGGGTCGGCTGGAGCGCGTGGCCCGTGTGCTCGGTCACCCTCGGCCTGCGCTGACCAGGCGCCGTGCCCGCCGTCGCCACGCGATCAGGCGCAGCGGACCGTTACTGTGGAGACGACCACGATCACGTCGAAGGGAAGGTGGCCATGACGACCTCCGAGCCGGCACCGTTCGAGGCGGTCGCCCTCACGTTCGACGACGTCATGCTCGTGCCCCAGGCGTCGTCCGTACTGCCGCACGAGGTCGACACGACCAGCCTGCTCTGCGACCGGCTTCGGCTCAACATCCCGCTCGTCTCCGCCGCGATGGACACCGTGACCGAGTCCCGGCTCGCGATCGCCCTCGCGCGCCTCGGCGGGCTCGGGATCGTCCACCGCAACATCGCGATCGAGCACCAGGCCGAGGAGGTCGACCGGGTGAAGCGGTCGGAGGCCGGGATGGTCTCGAACCCGGTGAAGATCGAGCCGGACCGACCCGTCGCCGAAGCCCAGGAGCTCATGGCGCGCTTCCACATCTCCGGCGTGCCCGTCGTCGACGGCGACGATCACCTGCTCGGGATCGTGACGAACCGTGACCTGCGCTTCCTCGAGGACCCGAACGTCACCGTCCGCTCCGTGATGACCGCGGAGGACGTCGTCACGGCACCCGTCGGCACCGACCTCGCCCGGGCGCGCAGCATCCTGCAGGCGGCCAAGGTCGAGAAGCTGCCGATCGTCGACGACAAGGGCAGGTTGCGCGGCCTGATCACCGTCAAGGACATCACCAAGCAGGAGGCCTTCCCGCTGGCGTGCAAGGACGGCGCAGGCCGCCTGCGGGTCGGGGCGGCGATCGGCGTCGGCACCGACGGCATCGCGCGCGCGAAGGCCCTCCTCGACGCCCAGGTCGACGTGATCTGCGTCGACACCGCCCACGGCCACTCGACGAGGGTCCTCGAGACCGTCGCCGAGCTGCGCGCGAACTGGCGAGACGGCGTGATCGTCGGCGGAAACGTCGCGACCCGCGCCGGCACGCGGGCCCTCGCCGAGGCCGGCGCCGACATCGTCAAGGTCGGCATCGGGCCGGGGGCGATCTGCACGACGCGTGTCGTGACCGGCATCGGCGTCCCGCAGTGGACCGCGATCCGCGACTGTGCAGCCGAGGCGCGTGTCCACAACATCGGCATCCTCGCCGATGGCGGGATCCGCTTCTCCGGCGACATCGCGAAGGCGATCGGCGCGGGCGCGCATGCCGTGATGCTCGGCAGCCTGCTCGCCGGCGTCGAGGAGAGCCCTGGCGAGATCGCGATGATCGGCAACCGGCCGATGAAGCGCTACCGCGGCATGGGAAGCCTCGGGGCAATGGCCGCGCGCTCGTACTCGAAGGACCGCTACGCGCAAGAGGACGTCAACGAGACCGAGAAGGTCATCCCCGAGGGCGTCGAGGGCAACGTCCCCTACCGTGGTCCGCTCCAGGAGGTCGTCCACCAGCTCGTCGGCGGCCTCCGCCAGGCGATGGGCTACAGCGGCACGCGGACGATCGCCGAGCTGCGCGACCGGGCGCAGTTCATCAGGGTGTCACCGCAGGCCATGCGCGAGAGCCACCCCCACGACCTCACCGGAGTCGTCGACGCTCCGAACTACTGGGCGAGCGACCTCTGACACTCGCACGCAACATGTACACTCACCCGGTGTTGCGGAGACCTGCTGCGATCCCGTTGACAGTGAGGAGCAGGGCCCGCTGGAGCTCGGCGTCCTCGTCGCCCGCTCGGCGGCGGCCGAGGAGCTCCACCTGGAGGTGGTGCATCGGCCGCAGGTAGTCGTCGCGCACCTGCAGCGTCCGCCGGAGCAGCGGGCGGGAGTCGAGCAGCTCGGCTTCCCCGGTCAGCTTGAGGACGCCGTCCACGGTCCGGTCGTGCTCGACCGCGATCTCGTCGAGGATCGGCCAGAGCGCCTCCGGCGTGAGGCGCTCGACGTAGCGGCGGGCGATGCCGAGGTCGGTCTTCACGAGCGTCATCTCGACGTTCGCGACGAAGGTCCGGAAGAACGGCCAGCGCGCGTACATCTCCTCGAGGACGGCACCGCGCCCGTCGGCCTCTGCCGCCGCGATCCCGAAGCCGACCCCGAACCAGCCCGGCACGATCTGGCGGGACTGGGTCCAACCGAAGACCCACGGGATCGCGCGCAAGGTGCCGAGGTCCGTGCCGGCGCCCGGACGGTGGCTCGGGCGGGAGCCGAGGTTGAGCTCGCCGAGCTCGGCGACGGGCGTCGAGCTCGAGAAGTACTCGGCGAGGCCCGGCTGGCCGACGAAGCGCCGGTAGGCACCCTCGGCGGCCGCCGAGACGACGTCCATGGTCTCCGCCCAGCGGGCGAGCGTGCCCGGCAGCTGGCGCGACTCCTGGTGGAGCAGGCTCGACTCGATGACCGCGGCGAGGCTCACCTCGAGGTTCTCGCGCGCGAGCTCGTCGAGCGAGTACTTGTCGGAGATGACCTCGCCCTGCTCGGTCACCTTCAAGAAGGCGTCGACCGTGCCGTGCGGCTGGGCGAGGATCGCCTCGCCCGACGGACCGCCACCGCGGCCGACGGTGCCGCCCCGACCATGGAACAGCCGCAGGTGCACGCCATGGCCGTGCGCGACGTCGCGCAGCGAGCGCTGCGCCTTGTGGATCTCCCAGAGCGAGGTCGTGACGCCCGCGTCCTTGTTCGAGTCCGAGTACCCGACCATCACCTCCTGGACGTCGCCGCGCGCCGCGACGACGCTGCGGTAGCCGGGATCGCGCAGCGCCGCGTCGAGCAGCGGGCCGGCACCGCGTAGCTCCGTCACGGTCTCGAGCAGCGGGACGATCCCGATGCGCGCCACGCCGCCCCGCACGTCGACCAGACCGGCCTCTCGGGCGAGCACGACGGCGGCCAGCAGGTCGTCCGCGCCCTTGGTCATCGAGATGATGTAGCTCTCGACCACCCCGTCGCCGAAGCGCTCGAGCGCGTCGGCGATGACGCGGAACGTCGCAAGCGTCTTCTCCCCCGCCTCGTCGAGCTTCGACCAGGCAGACGTGAGGGGTCGAGGCGACGCGAGCTCGCGTGACAACAGCTCGAGGCGACCGGAGGCGTCGAGGGTCGCGAAGGGCCGGTCGAGCTCGCCGAGGGAGTCGTAGAGCTGCGCGAGCAGCGCCCGGTGCTTCTCGGCATGCTCGCGGACGTCGAGAGTCATGAGCCGCAATCCGAACGTCGCGACGAGCTGCGCGAAGCGCCGCACCGAGCCGTTCGCGACGAGCTCCCCCTTGTTCGCGAGAAGCGAGCGGTGGACGACACCGAGGTCCTCGAGGAGCTCATCGGAGCCGAGGTAGTCCGCTCCGGGCACGTGCGGCGTCCGCCCCGCGATGCGGCTGCGGGTGTTGACGAGCCGCCTGCGGATGTAGGAGCACTTGAGGCGGTAGGGCTCCTCGGCGTCGAGGCGGACGAAGCGCTCGTGGACCTCGGGAAGGGCCTCGCGGTCGCGCTCGAGGCTCTCGAGCAGCTCGCTCGACACGCCGACGATCGCCGTCGAGTTGCTGAGCGTCTGGACGAGGTCGTCGAGGGACGACAGCAGGCGGCGGATGCCCAGGTCGTGTTGGAGGACGAGGACGTCGGCAGTGACCTGCGGGGTCACGAACGGGTTGCCGTCGCGGTCGCCTCCGACCCAGGAGCCGAAGCGCAGCGGCGACGTGCCGAAGGCAAGCTCGACGTCGAGGCGGGCCAGCTCCTCGTCGACGTCCTCGAGCAGTGCCGGCACCGCCGACGCGTAGAGGTGGTTGACGTAGTACAAGACGTTCTGCGCCTCGTCCTCGGGGCGCGGCCGCCCGGAGCGCAGCTCGCTCGTCTGCCAGAGCAGCTCGACGAGCTCGCGCAGCCGCCGCTCGATCCGCGACCTCTCCGCGTCGGTCGGCCCGTGCCCGAGCTCCTCGACGAGCGACGCGAGCACGACCACCTTGTTGAGCACGGACCGGCGCGCCGACTCGGTCGGGTGGGCGGTGAAGACGGGCCGGAACTCGAGGCGCGCGATCGTCGAGCGGACCAGGTCCGCGTCGATCTTGCGGGTCGCGATCCGGTCGAGCGCGTCGCGCAGCCAGGTGCGCTCCTCCCGCCTGTTGCGCCGGAGCTCGGCCGTGCGGTGGACCTGCTCGACGAGGTTCGCGAGCTGGAAGTAGGCGCCGAACGCGCGGGCGAGGCGCAGCGCGGTCGGCGCGGGCATCTCGTGGAGGAACCGCGTGAGCTCCGCGCCGTCGTCGGGCCCGTCGATATCGGCGCGCTGGCGCTTCGAGACCGCCCGCACCTCCTCGACGAGGTCGAGCAGCTCGCGGCCTTCCTGGCGCTGGAGCGTCTCGCCGAGCATCGTGCCCATGAGCCGGATGTCCCGGCGCAGGGCAGCATGTCGCTCCTCGGACTGCACGGGGTCGTAGGAGGCGACGGGGTCGCGGACGTAGAGCGGCTCCGGGTCCGATCCCGATCCGTCGTGCCCCGCGTCCAACGCCGACTCGTCTCTGGCCACACCCCATCGTAGCGAGCGACCCCTCTGGCGACGGGACGCCCGGAAGGCCTCGTCGCGTGGGCTGGGACTCGCTACGCCCGCTGCGGGACCGCCACGGCCGCGGCGGCTGCGGGCGCCGCGGCGGCTGCGACGTCACGGACGAAGACCTCGTGCAGGCGGGAGTCGCCGGTCACCTCGGGGTGAAACGCGGCGACCGTCACGACACCCGACCGGCAGACCACGGGCCGCCGGTCACGCGCGACGTCGAGCACCGCGAGGACTTCGACGCCGGGACCGACGCGCTCGACGACGGGCGCCCGGATGAACGCGGCGTGCATCGGCCCGCCGTCGATGCCGGCGACGACGAGGTCCGACTCGAACGAGTCGAGCTGGCGACCGAACGCGTTGCGGCGCACGCCCAGGTCGATCGCCCCGAGCACCCGCTGGTCCGATCGACCGTCGAGCACCTCGGACGCGAGCAGGATCATCCCCGCGCACGTGCCGAAAGCTGGCATGCCGGCCCGCAGGCGCTCCGACAGCGGCTCGAGCAGCCCGGCGGAGCCGAGGAGCAGCGAGAGCGTCGTCGACTCGCCACCGGGCAGGACGAGCCCTGCGACGCGCTCGAGATCGGCCGGCACGCGCACCTCGACGACGGTGCAACCGAGCGACTCGAGCACCCTGACGTGCTCCCGGACGTCGCCTTGGAGGGCGAGGACGCCGACCTCGGGCCCTCCCGGGGATGCGGTCCGGTCTGCAGCCCGCCTACTGCCGGGCTGCGCCAGGTCCTCCGCCGTCACCAGCCGCGGTCGGCGAGCTTCGTGCCGAGCGTCGAGATCTCCGCTCCCGGCATCGCGTCGCCGAGCCCCCGGGACACCTTGACGAGGATCTCGGGATCGCGAAAGTGCGCCGTCGCCTCGACGATCGCCCGCGCGAAACGCGGCGGGTCGGCGCTTTTGAAGATCCCCGACCCGACGAACACCGCCTCCGCGCCGAGCTGCATGACAAGCGCCGCATCCGACGGCGTGGCGATCCCGCCGGCGCAGAACAGCGGCACGGGCAGCCCGCCTGTTCGCGCCACCTCGTCGACGAGGTCGATCGGCGCCTGCAGTCGCTTGGCCCATGCGTAGCGCTCCGCGGCGTCGGCGGTCCCGAGCGCGCGGATGTCGCCGAGGATCGTCCGCAGGTGCCGGACGGCTTCGACGACGTTGCCGGTGCCGGCCTCGCCCTTCGACCGGATCATCGCGGCGCCCTCGGATATCCGTCGCAGCGCCTCGCCGAGGTTGGTCGCGCCGCAGACGAACGGCACCTGGAACGCCCACTTGTCGATGTGGTGCTCCTCGTCGGCCGGGGTCAGGACCTCGCTCTCGTCGACGTAGTCGACGCGCAGGGCCTCGAGCACCTGCGCCTCCGCGAAGTGCCCGATACGGGCCTTTGCCATGACCGGGATCGTGACGACCGCCTGGATGGCCTCGACGAGCGCGGGGTCGCTCATGCGCGCGACGCCGCCGTCGCGACGGATGTCGGCCGGGACACGCTCGAGCGCCATCACGGCAACCGCCCCGGCGTCCTCGGCGACCTTGGCTTGGTGGGCGTTGACGACGTCCATGATGACGCCGCCGCGCAGCATCTCCGCGAGCCCGCGCTTGACGCGCAGCGTGCCGGTCGTGCGGCCGTTCGCGTCGGGGCTGCTGTCGGACCTGGGGCTCGTGTCGGTCGTCATCAGTACCGATTCTACCTGCGTGGCACGACCACCGGGACGCCGCTGCTCAGGCGTCGTAGAGCTCGGGATTGACGCACGACGGCAGACGTTCGCCTGTGATGCCGGCGAGGAGGTTGTCGACCGCGAGCTCCGCCATCGCCGTCCGGGTCGCGACCGTCGCGGAGCCGATGTGCGGCACGACGATGCAGTTGGGCAGACGCAGGAGCGGATCGGACGGGTCGATGGGCTCGTGCTCGACGACGTCGAGACCCGCGGCCGCGATGCGCCCGGACGCGAGCGCTTCGAACAGCGCCTCCTGGTCGACCACGGCACCGCGAGCGGTGTTGACGAGCACGGCCGTCGGCTTCATCAACGCGAGCTCCGCGGCGCCGACGAGGTGGGCGCTCGACGCGTCGAGGGCGACGTGGATGCTCACGACGTCGCTCTCGCGCAGCAGGCGGTCCATGGCGACCATCTCGACGCCGTCGACACCCACGCCGGCCGGGGGTCGACCTCGGCGCGACCAGGCGAGGACACGCATGTCGAAGGCGAGGGCGCGGCGCGCGACGGCCATGCCGATCCTGCCGGCCCCGATGATGCCCATCGTCGCCCCGGCGAGCTCGAGGCCGAGCATGAACGCCGGGTCCCAGGCCGTCCACAACCCATCGAGCACGGCGTCGCGCGCCTCGATAAGGCGCCTGCTCGCGGCGAGCACGAGCGCGAAGGCGAGGTCGGCCGTCGCCGCCGTGAGCACGCCCGGCGTGTTGCCGACGAGGACTTTGCGGCGCGTCATGGCGGCGACGTCGACGTTGTCCGTGCCGACGGCGAGGTTCGACACGACTCGCAGCGTCGGGCAGGCGACGACGAGATCGTCCCCGACACGGTCCGCCGGGGTCGCGAGCAGGCCGGCCGCGCCGGCGCATGCCTCGCGCAGCCACGCCGTCGGCGCCGGACCCTCGCCGCGCCAGACCTCGGCGTGGGCACGGCCCTCGAGGCGGCGGAACGGGCCGTCCGGGAGCGCTCGTGTCACGGCCACGCGGGCGCGCTCGCCGCTGCGCTCGGCCGCGGCCGCCGGCGGCTGCCCGGCGGCACGTCGAGGCCCGGCCACCGCTCGCTCAGGCTCGTCGGTCAGAGGACCGCCAAGATCGCGTCAGCGGAGCTGACCTCGAGGCCGGGACCAGGTTCGACCGCGAGGTGCGTCACGACACCGTCCTCGACCACCGCGGCGTAGCGCTGCGAGCGCGTGCCCATGCCGAATCCCGTCCCGTCGAGCTCGAGGCCCATCGCCCGCGCGAAGTCCGCATTGCCGTCCGCGAGGAGAACGACCGACTCGCCGACACCTTGGGCGGCGCCCCACGCACCCATGACGAAGGCGTCGTTGACGGCGACGCACGCGACGGTCGTGACCCCCTTGGCCCGCAGGTCGTCGGCTCGGACCACGAAGCCCGGGAGGTGGTAGTCCGAGCAGGTCGGGGTGAAAGCCCCCGGCACGGCGAAGAGCACCGCCTTGCCCGAGCCGAGGACCTCACCCGTGCGCACGGGCGCAGGCCCGTCGGGCGTCATCGTCGTGAGCGTCACGTCGGGGATACGGTCGCCGACTGCGATGGACATCTCGGTCGCTCCTTGTCCGCCCCGCCTGGACAGGGCTGTTATGCACCGTGTCGGTCTGCACGGTGCTGTCGTGCGGGCCGGCCCGCACGCGTGCAGTCGACCCCGAGTAGCCAGGATAGGTCGGACAGCTCGCCCACCCTGCCGGGTGGCGCCGATGAGCAGGATCAGCTCAGGCGGGGACGGGTGCCGGGCTTGCGCCCGCCGGCGCCGGGCTCCAGGCCGGACCGCCCGGGAAGCTGAACTGCTCGAGGGACGACTGGTGCATCTCGGTCGACGCGCCCGGCGCGCCCGGCGCGACGTAACGACCGTGCGCGACGGCCGCAGGCGAGACGAAGTGCTCGTGGAGGTGGTCGATCCACTCGACCCGGCGATGCTCGGAATGGCCCGAGATCGCGGCGTAGTCGAAGAACGCGAGGTGCTGGACCGCCTCGCAGAGACCGACACCTCCCGCGTGCGGGCAGACCGGCACGTTGAACTTCGCGGCAAGCAGCAGGTTCACGATGTTCTCCGGGACGCCGGCGACACGGCACGCGTCGATCTGCATGACGTCGATCGCGCCCGCCTGGAGGAGCTGCTTGAACACGACGCGGTTCGCGACGTGCTCCCCCGCGGCGACCGGCATCGGTGCGACGGCCCGGCGGATCGCAGCCGTTGCGAGGATGTCGTCGGGGCTCGTCGGCTCCTCGAGCCAGGCGATGTCGAAGCGCTCGAGCGCGTGCGCCCAGGCGATCGCCTGCTCGGTCTCGAAGACCTGGTTCGCGTCGACGGCGATGCGCGTCGACGGCCCGAGCAGCTCACGGGCGAGACCGAGCCGGCGGATGTCGTCGTCGAGACTCTTGCCGATCTTCATCTTCACCTGCGCGAAGCCGTCCTGCTTCGCCTCGGCGAGCAGCGCGCGCAGCCGCTCGTCGCTGTAGCCGAGCCAGCCCGGCGAGGTCGTGTAGGCCTCGACGCCGTCGGCCTCGAGCAGCGCGACGCGCGTCGCGACGTCGCGCTTTCCCTCCTCGAGGATCTCGAGCGCCTCGCTGCGCGGCAGAACGTCGGTGAGGTAGCGCAGGTCGACGAAGTCGAGGAGCTCGGCCGGTGCCAGACCGGCGAGCCACTTCCACAACGGCAGGCCCGCCCGCTTTGCCGCGAGGTCGAACAACGCGTTGAGCACGGCGCCGATCGCCATGTGCATGACGCCCTTCTCCGGCCCGAGCCAGCGGAGCTGGCTGTCGCCGACGAGCCGCCGGGACATCCCCCCGAGGTCGCCGAGGACCCCGTCGAGGTCGAGCCCGGCCACGGCCGGCTCGAGGGCCCGGATCGCGGCCAGCTCGACGTCGTTGCCCCGCCCGATCGTGAAGACGAAGCCGTGGCCCGACACCGACTCGTCGGTCGTGCGCACCACGACATACGCGGCCGCGTAGTCCGGGCTCGGGTTCATCGCGTCGGACCCGTCCAGGGTCGCGGATGTCGGGAAGCGGACGTCGTAGGTCTCGAAGCGCGCGATGCGGGTCATGGGCGGACGATACGTCGGATGGGATGGCGCGTCAACGGACGAGCCTTCCGGATTCCTTCTGCATCCCCTCAGTGAAACACACGATCTCCTCAATGGAACACGCGACCTTGACTTGCACCTGAGGCAGAGTTACCGTGCGGTCATCCGATGACTCGAGGGACGGCCGCACAGGCACCGCAGGGGGTACGCAATGGTCCACAGCTCGGCTCCGGGAGCGCCCGACCGCATCGCGTGGATGCGCGCGGCGCGCTTCGGCCTGTTCGTCCACTGGGGCCTCTACGCGCTGCCGGCGCGCCACGAATGGGTGAAGAACCGGGAGCGGATGGACGACGCGCACTACCAGCGCTACTTCGACCACTTCGACCCGGACCTCTACGACCCTCGATCCTGGGCCAGGGAGGCGGCCAACGCAGGGATGAAGTACGCCGTGCTCACGACGAAGCACCACGAAGGCTTCTGCTTGTGGGACTCGGAGCTCACCGACTACAAGGCGACGAACACGCCGGCCCGCCGCGACCTCGTGGGCCCGTTCGTCGAGGCATTCCGCGCGGAAGGGCTGCGCGTCGGCTTCTACCACTCGCTCCTCGACTGGCACCATCCGGAGTTCCCCATCGACGGCCTCCATCCCCAGCGCGACGACGACGCGGCGAAGCAGGCCGGACGCGACCGCGACGTCTCGCGCTACGCCGACTATCTCCACGGACAGGTCCGGGAGCTGCTCACCGGCTACGGCACGATCGACTACCTGTTCTTCGACTTCTCGTACCCTGACCGGTTCGACGGGGGCAAGGGTCGTTCCGACTGGCGATCCGACGAGCTCCTCGCCCTTGTCCGCGAGCTCCAGCCGGACATCGTCGTGAACGACAGGCTCGACATCCCCGGAGACGTCCTCACGCCCGAGCAGTACCAGCCTGCGGGTCCCATGGTCGGCCCCGACGGCCCAGCGCTCTGGGAAGCCTGCCAGACCCTCAACGGCAGCTGGGGCTACGACCGTGACAACCTCGACTGGAAGACTCCCGACCAGCTCGTCCGGATGCTCGTCGACGGTGTGTCGAAAGATGGCAACCTCCTGCTGAACGTCGGCCCGACCGCCCGGGGCGAGTTCGACGACCGAGCCGTCGCCACGCTCCGGGCCATCGGCGAGTGGACGCGCCGCCACGCCCGGTCGGTCTACGACGCCGGGCCAGCGGAGCTCGCCGCACCGCCCGACTGCCGCGTCACGCGTCGCGGCGACCGACTCTACGTGCACGTCTTCGCCTGGCCATTCCGACACCTGCACCTCGCGGGACTGGCCGACCGTGTCGAGTACGCCCAGCTGCTCCACGACGGGTCCGAGATCCCCATGGAGGTCGCAGAACCCGGGCGCCGAGCACAAAACACCACGATGGGGGGCCTTCCCGCCGGCACGCTCACCTTGACCTTGCCGGTCCAGCGACCCGACGTCGCGGTGCCAGTCGTCGAGCTCTTTCTCCGTAGCTGACCAGACAGGCAACACCACACATCAGGGGAGGACACATGTTCAAGAAGCCCAAGCCGAAGAAGGCGGCCCTCAAGCTCGCCACAGCGCTCAGCGTCGGCGGGCTGGTCGCACTCGGGATCGGCGGGAGCGCCTCGGTTGCATCGGCATCGTCGCATCACACGAGCCAGCGGCACGCGTCGAGCTCGCCCGCCAATCTCTCCTGGTTCTTCTGGGTCGGCAGCCCGACGGGGGTCCGGACCTGGACGCACGTCGCCTCGCTCGTGTCGAAGAGCTATCCCTCGATTCACGTCGCGCTCACGACGACGAGCTGGACCGACTACTGGCAGAAGCTTCCGCTCGAGGCATCCTCTAACGCGCTGCCGGACCTCGCAGGTCTGCAGTTCGGCTACGTCGGCTCCGACGGCAGCAGCTTCCTACCGCTCAACTCCCTCATCAAGCAGAACCACTACAGCCTCGCCGGCTTCACACCGACGATGATCCGCGAGCTGTCGGTCAACGGCAAGCTGCTCGCCCTGCCGTACGACTTCGGCCCCGTCGTCATCGCGTACAACAAGACCTTGTTCGAGCAAAAGCACGTCCCGCTGCCGAAGGACGGCTGGACGTGGTCGCAGTTCGTCAGTGACGCGAAGCGCCTCACCGGCGGCGGCGACTACGGGTGGCTACCCGGGCAGAGCCCGCTCGAACTGGACTACGACATCTCTGGCGTGCCGGACGCCTACATCCAGCACGGCAAGTTCAGCGTCGACAACGCTGCCTTCATCGACGGGATCCAGCAGCAGGCCGAGCTGTCGTACAAGTACCACGTTGCACCGACCTACTCGACCGCGCCCAACTGGGCGACGACGGAGTTCGCGAGCGGCAAGGTGGCCATGGAGCCCAACGGCCCCTGGGGTCTCGAGCCGCTCAAGGCACAATCGAACTTCCAGGTCGGCTGGGTGGAGTTCCCTTCGGGACCGCACGGCGAGCACACCTACAACGAGGGGTCCGGATTCGGCATCACCAAAGACTCGAAGAACCCCGAAGCCGCCTTCAAGGCGCTCACGGTGATGCTCGGCAGCCAGGCGGAGAACTACGCCGCCAGCGTCGGCCGAGCGTTCCCTGCGCGGGTCTCGGCTGACCACACGTGGGTCAACTACGCAGGCGAGGGTGCGGGTCCGGTCATGTACGCCGCTCTCAAGACCGCCCAGCCCATGGAGGTCACGACCAACTGGGAGCAGTTCCAGACCGCGCTCTCGAAGTACATGCCGCTCGTCCTCTCCGGGTCCATCAGCGCCAGCCAGTTCGCAAAGGACGTCCAGAGCGAGTCCGGTTCCGGCACGGGTGTGTCGCCGGGCAACCTCACGTCGCTCATCGGGGGCTGATCTCGGCCTGAGCCCGTGACCCCCGTCCGAGGCACGGGCTCGACCGAAAGGACTCCACATGTCCGCCTCTCCGGAGTGGGCGCCGACACCTGCCGGCGTCCACTCCGGTCGTGCAGAGCAGCCGACAAGCTCTCGACCACCGGCCCGCCGTGCAGCCAGGAGCGACAGGGAAGGATCTCGCGTGACGGTCACCGACACGGAAACCCAATCCGACCGGTCCGGGTTCACGGGGCGTCGGGGACCGGACGGCATGGAGCCGAGGCATGGCCGCCGTCCCTTCGCCCGCCGGCGACGGACGCTCCTGGCACGAAAGGAGGCACGAGTCGCCTACGGCTTCCTCTCGTTCAACCTTGCCGGATTCGCGCTTTTTACGTTGATACCGGTCGTCTACTCTCTGTACCTCTCGTTCTTCAACTGGCCCCTCACGGGCTCAGTGCACCGCTACGTCGGTGTCCACAACTACTCCGCGGCACTCGGGAGCTTCGGTTTCTGGCAGGTCGTGCTCAACGTCCTCTACTTCGTCGGCGCCTACGTACCGCTCAACTTCGTCGTCTCTCTCGGTCTCGCGGTGCTGCTCGGTCCCCGGAGCAAGATCATCAAGGGCAAGGCGTTCCTACGGGTCGTGTTCTTCCTTCCAGTCGTGACACCGGTCGTCGCGAGCTCGCTCGTCTGGGGTCTCATGTACGAC
>DAHWHN010000026.1 GCA_027335685.1 Acidimicrobiaceae bacterium | reverse complement strand
GGGCGATCTCGACGACTACTGGGCGGCGACGATCCGCGCGGCGCTCGAGCAGCCGCTCGGGGTCGAGATCGAGCCGTACCCGCTTGAGCTCGCCGGGGTCCGGTGCTCGTCGCTGCGCTTCGACGGCTTCCGCGATGGGAGCATCGCCGCGTGGTACCTGCGCCCCACCACCGACGCCGTCGTGCCCGGCGTCGTCGTCTACCACGGCTACGGCGGTCGGGCGCCGCGCCCGCTCGAGCTCTACCCGCTCGCCGCGCAGGGTGTCGCCGTGCTCGCCATGGACTGCCGGGACCAAGACGGCGAGTCGAGCGATCGTGTCGGCCGTGACGCCGGTCACTTCGCCGGGTGGATGACCGCCGGCGTGCGCGATCCGGAGCAGTACTACTACCGCTACGTCTACGCAGACGCCGTGCGCGCCCTCGAGGTGCTGTGCAGCCAGCCAGGCGTCGACGGGAGCCGGGTCGCGGTGACCGGGATCAGCCAGGGCGGAGGGTTGAGCCTCGCCGCCGCGGCCCTGTCCGAGAGGCCGTGCTTTGCCTGGTCGGACATCCCCTTCCTCTGCGACATCCGGCGCGGTGTCGAGGTCGCACCGCGCGGCCCCTACGTCGAGGTCAGCGACTTCCTCCGCCGGTGGCCCGGTCTCGAGGACCGGACCTGGTCGACGATCGCGTACGTCGACCTGCTCAACCTCGTCGACCGAGTCACGTGCCCGACCGTCGTCACGGTCGGGCTCTGGGACGACATCTGTCCGCCGAGCACGATCTACGGCACGTTCCGGCGGTTGGGCTCGACCGACAAGCAGCTGAAGGTCCAGCCCTACCACCGTCACGAGCTCTCCTACGAGATCGGCGAGGAGCGCCTCGCCGCGCTGCTCGGCGCGCTGCGCGTGCGGGACGTGGCGTGAGCCGCCCGACCACCTCGACCGGGAGGTGGTCGGCCACCGGCGCAGAGCCCGACGAGCAGGACCGGGACGTCCGATCCCGGACACGACGAGAAACGAGTGCACACAGATGAGCCAACCGTCCGACGCGCGCTTCCCCGACGGCTTCCTGTGGGGAACGGCGACAGCGTCCTACCAGGTGGAAGGAGCCGTCGGCGCCGACGGGCGAGGCGCCTCGATCTGGGACACGTTCAGCCACACCCCCGGAGCGACGTTCCACGGCGACACCGGGGACGTCGCCTGCGACCAGTACAACAGGGTCGCCGACGACGTCGCGCTCATGGCCGAGCTGGGCGTGCGCGCCTACCGCTTCTCGGTCGCGTGGCCGAGGATCCAGCCGGACGGGAGTGGGGCACCCCTCGAGGCCGGCCTCGACTACTACCGTCGCCTCGTCGCGCTGCTGCGTGACGCCTCGATCGAGCCGGCCGTGACCCTCTACCACTGGGACCTGCCGCAGGCTCTCCAGGACCGCGGCGGATGGGAGAGCCGCGAGACGGCAGACCGCTTCGCGGACTTCGCCCAGCTCGTCGCCGAGGCCCTCGGCGACGAGGTCGGCACGTGGATCACGTTGAACGAGCCGTGGGTGTCGTCGTTCATGGGCTACGGGACAGGCGAGCACGCACCGGGCATCGCGAGCCTCGACGCCGCGCTGCGCGCAGCTCACCACCTCCACCTCGCCCACGGCAAGGCCGTCCAGGCACTGCGGGCGACACTCGCCTCGACCGCCCAGGTGGGCATCACGCTCAACTTGTCCCCCGTGCGCGCCGTGACGGGCGAGCCGGCGGACGTCGCGGCCGCGACGAGGGTGGACGGCTTCCTCAACCGCTGGTTCCTCGACCCTGTTCGCCGGGGCCGCTATCCGGAGGACCTCCTCGGGCACTTCGCGAACCTCGGCAGCGCGCCGCCTGTCGAGGACGGCGACCTCGAGATCGTGAGCGCGCCGATCGACTTCCTCGGCGTCAACTACTACTCCGCACGGACCGTCGTGGCGTCGGCGGAAGACGACACCTCCCTCGCCCGCCTCGGCGCAGCCGACTCCGTCGCTCCGGGCACGCCCGTCACCGCGATGGGCTGGCCGATCGTGCCCGAGGGGCTTACGGAGCTGCTCGTGCGCGTCGCACGCGACTACGGCCCCCTCCCGCTCTTTGTCACGGAGAACGGTGCGGCCTTCCACGACTACGTCGACCCGGACGGCGAGGTGCAGGACCCCGAGCGTGTCGCCTACCTCGAGGCGCACTTCCGGGCCGCGCACGCTGCCATCGCCGAGGGCGTCGACCTGCGCGGCTACTTCGTCTGGTCCTTTCTCGACAACTTCGAGTGGGCCGAGGGCTACTCGAAGCGCTTCGGCATCGTCTACGTCGACTACGGGACGCAGCGCCGCATCCCGAAGCACAGCGCGCGCTGGTACTCGCGGGTCGTGGCCGCCAACGGGCTCGGCTGAGGCGAGTCGCCCGCCCTGCGACCCAGGCCTCAGTAGCCCAGCCGCTCGATGACGTCGGAGCGTCGCTGCCAGTCGCGCTCGACCTTCACGACGAGGTCGAGGTAGGTGCCGTCGGGGAGCGACCGGCGGGCGGCGGTGCCCGCGGCCTTCAAGACCGCGCCCTTGCGGCCGACGACGATGGCCTTTTGCGACTCCCGTTCGACGAGGATCTCGCAGCGCACGTACGGCGGGTCCCATTCGGTGACCCGGCAGGCGATCGAGTGGGGGAGCTCGTCACGGGCGACGCGCAGCAGCTGCTCGCGGACGAGCTCGCCGAGGTGGAAGGCCTCGGGGACGTCGCGCACCGTCCCTTCCGGGTAGAGCCGCGGCCCCGGGGGCAAGAGCCCGACCACGTAGGCGGCGAGCTCGGCGACGCCGCGTCCGGTCCGTGCCGACACGGGGAAGTACTCCGCCCGCTCGAGGCCCAGCTGCTCGGCCGCGCGGGCGAGCTGGCCGAGAAGCTGGGGACGCGTAGCACGGTCGAGCTTGTTCACGGCGACGACGCTGCCCGCGGGGAGGCGCGACGCGACGAACCGGTCACCTGGTCCGACCGGCGAGGTCGCGTCGACGACGAGGATGCAGACGTCGACGTCGTCGAGCGCCGCCGACGCCGTGTCGTTGAGGCGCTCGCCGAGCGCCGAGCGCGGCCGGTGGATCCCCGGCGTGTCGACGACGACCGCCTGGTAGTCCTCGCCTTCGAGGATCCCCCGGACGCGGGTCCGTGTCGTGTTCGGCGACGCGGAGGTGATCGATACCTTCGTCCCGAGCATGCGGTTGACAAGTGTCGACTTGCCGACGTTGGGCCGGCCCACGACGGTGACGAAGCCCGACCGGAAACCTTCCCGTTCGCCGAGGCCTGCCGCTCCGTCCTCGACGCCGCCGGGCGCCGCTCCGTCCTCGACGCCGCCGGGCGTCATAGCTGTACGCCGCCGCCGGCGTCGGCGTCGGCTGCGCCGCTTGCCTCGGACGCGTGCCGGACGATCCGGACGCTCCCGATCCTGCGGCCCTGGACCTTCTCCGCGACGAGGACGCTGCCGTCCGCGCGCAGGCGCTCGCCTTCGACCGGGACCTGGCCGCGCAGGTGGAGGAACAGCCCGCCGATCGTGTCCCAGTCGCCGACGGGGAGGTCGGCGCCGAGAAGCTCGTTCACCTCGTCGACCGGCATCTTGCCCGACACGCGGTACTCGTGCTCCGACAGCGGCTCGACGAGCGGCTCGTCGACGTCGAACTCGTCGGCAATCTCGCCGACGAGCTCTTCGATCAGGTCCTCGAGCGTGACGATCCCGGCGGTGCCGCCGTACTCGTCGACGACGACGGCCAGGTGGTACTGCTCGGCCTGCATCTCGCGCAGCAGCGGGGCGACACGCTTGGTCTCGGGCACGTAGTGCGCCGGGCGCGCGAGCTCGGCGACCGGTCGGCTCTCGTCCCCGGCACGGACCGCGCGCATGAGGTCCTTCGTGTAGGCGATGCCGACGATATCGTCGACGGTCTTCTCGAACACCGGGATCCGGCTCAACCCCGACGCCATCGCCCGTTCGAGCACCGAGGCGGCCGGGGAGGCCGCCTCGACCGCGACGATGTCGGGCCGCGGGGCCATGACCTCGCGGACGATCGTGTCGCCGAACTCGATGATCGAGGAGATGAGCGCCCGCTCCTCGCGCTCGAGGACGAGCTCGTCGACCGCGGCGTCGGCCAGGGCGAGCAGCTCGGACTCGGTCACCTCGCCGAGCTCGTCGGCGCTGTCGCCGCCGGGCGTGAGCAGGCGGGAGAGCCCGACGAGCGCCGACGAGACGAGGTGGACCGGCGGGAAGGCGATGAGCGCGGTGACGAGTGGTGCGCTGAGCAGCGCTGCCCGGTCCGGGTGGCGCACAGCCCACTGCTTCGGGATCGCCTCGGCGACGACGAAGATCACGACGACCTCGAAGCATGCGGCGACCGCGACGCCGAAGGCGCCGAACAGGCGCGAGGCTTCGACGCCGACGAGGGTCGCAGCCACGAGCTGGCAGATCAGCACGAGCAGAAGGACCGGCGCGAGGAAGCGCTCGGGATCGGCGACGAGCCGGGCCAACGAGCGCGCCCCGCGCCGGCCGGCCTCTTCGAGCGCACGAGCACGTGCCTTGGACATGCGCACGAGCCCGGTCTCGGCGAGCGCGAGGACGGCGGACATCGCGAGCAGGACGAGGACTGCGAGCAGGACTCCCGCGTCCGAGGCGCCGAGGCTCGACGCGAGGAGCGGGGCGGACGTCACGGCGGGGACCCTCCCGGATCCGGTGTGCGGTGGAGGGCGGCGAGCAGCTCCTGCTCACGGGCTTCCATGGCCTCGGCCTCGGCCTCGACCTCGTGGTCCATGCCGAGCAGGTGGAGGATGCCGTGGACGAGGAGCAAGGCGATCTCGTCCTCGTAGGTCCCGGCGTGCTCCGGCGCGTTGCGCCACGCGACGTCGGGACAGATCACGACGTCGCCGAGAAGCGTCGGGAGGTCGTCCTCGTCGACCGGCTCCCAGCCCGGACCGCTGCCGCCGCCGTCGGGGGCACGACCAGACGGCGCCGGGTCGTCCTCGATCGGGAACGACAGGACGTCCGTGGGCCCCTCGTGACCGAGGAAGCGCTCGTTCAGCGCCGTGATCGCCTCTTCGTCGACGAAGAGGACGGACAGCTCCGCGTCGCCGCGGACGTGTGACGCGACGAGCGCCCCGTGTGCGAGGGCGGCCCAGCGCGGGCAGTCCACCGGGCGCGCCGACTGCTCGTCCGCGACGAAGACCTCGATCGGCACGGTGCCGCTCTCAGCTGTCCGCAGCGCTTGCGGCGCGGTCGTAGGCCGAGAGGATGTCGCGCACGATCCGGTGCCGCACGACGTCCTGCTCGCCGAGGCGGACGAACGCGAGACCCTCGATGCCGTCGAGGATGCGCTCCAGCCCGACGAGGCCCGAGCGACCGGCCGCGATGTCGATCTGGGTGACGTCACCTGTCACGACCGCCTTGGTCCCGAAGCCGATGCGCGTGAGGAACATCTTCATCTGCTCCGGTGTCGTGTTCTGTGCCTCGTCGAGGATGACGAAGCTCGAGTTGAGCGTACGGCCGCGCATGAACGCGAGAGGGGCGACCTCGATCGCCCCGCGCTCGATGAGCCGCTGGGTGCCTTCTGCTCCGAGCATGTCGTAGAGCGCGTCGTAGAGCGGTCGCAGGTAGGGGTCCACCTTCGCCATCAAGTCGCCGGGCAGGAAGCCGAGCCGCTCGCCGGCCTCGACCGCGGGCCTCGCGAGGATGATCCGGCCCACCTGCTTTGCCTGGAGGGCCTGGACGGCCTGTGCGACGGCGAGATAGGACTTGCCTGTCCCGGCGGGCCCGATGCCGAACGTGACCATGCACTCGGCGATCGCGTCGACGTAGCGGCGTTGGCCCGGGGTCTTCGGCCGGACGGTGTTGCCCCGCGCGTTGCGCAAGACCTCCGCGCTCGTCACCTCGGAGGGGCGCAGGTCGGCCCGGACCATCTCGATCGTCCGCCCGACGTGGGGCGGGTCCAGCCACTGCCCGGACTCGAGCAGCAGGACGAGCTCGTCGAAGACACGGCCGGCCTGGGGTGCGTCGGGTCCGTCGATGGTGATCTCGTTGCCCCGGACGTGGATCGCCGTGCCGGCGAACGAGCGCTCGACGAGACGCAGAAGCTCGTCGCGCTCACCCAACAGGCCGACCATGAGGTCGTTGCCGGGAACTCGGATCTTGACCTGGGTCGGGGACACGTCTACGCCGTCAAGGCTACCAGCAGGTGCTGCAGCGGACGCGCCGGCGGATCGGTGGCTCATCGCCTCGGGCTCAACCGGGTGGCCAAGCCATCGGTCGGCCGGCGAGGACGTGGAGGTGGAGGTGGCCGACGGTGTTCCCCCCGTCGTCGCCCACGTTGAGCACGAGCCGGAAGCCGGAGACCGCGACGCCCTCGGCTTCGGCGACGCGCCGGGCGACGACGAACATCTCTGCGAGCAGCGTGGCGTGCTCCATCTCGATCGAGAGCGCGTCGGCCAGGTGGAGCCGGGGAACGACGAGCACGTGCACGGGCGCAGCGGGGGCGATGTCGCGGAAGGCGACGACGGTGTCGGTCTCCCAGAGGATCCGAGCCGGGAGCGCGCCGGCGACGATCTGGCAGAACGGGCACGCACCGAGGGTGCCGGACTCGTCGGTCGGGCTCACCGGTTGACCGGGCTCACCGGTTGACCGGGCGAACCGGCTCGGGATAGAGGTGCTCGAGGCTGCCCGGTGCGATGCGGGCGGACTCGACGAAGCGTTCGAGGTCGGGCTCACGCAGCCGGATGACCCGGCCGAACTTGTACGCCGGCAGCTCGCCTTCGTCGATGAAGCGGTAGAGGGTTCGTAGGTTCACCCCGAGCTGCTCCGACGCCTCCCTCGTGCTCAGCCAGTGGACGGGATCGCTCATAGCCACGCAGCGTAGCAGTACGCCGCGTCTTTCGTGATGTCTCATGTCATCCACGGGCGCCTCTGCCACGCAGCGTAGTAATAGTCCCGGTCACGCTCCCGGACTGCCCGGCGGGACGCGCAGGCGCACGAGGACCTCGTTGGCAAGCAGGCGACCCTGGCGGGTGAGCACGAACCGGTCTCCTCGGCGCTCGACGAGGTGCTCGAGCTCGTCCCCGGCCTCGAGCGCCTCGACCGGCACGCCGTCGCGGGTGCGCAGGGCGAGCTCCAGCCGCTCGAGTGCCCGACGCTCCGGCCCGAGCACCTCCTCACCGGCGGTGGCGGTGCCCGTGCGGCGGACCGCCGCGAGGTAGCGCTCGACCGAGTGGATGTTCCACGAGCGCCGTCCCGCCTCGTGGCTGTGCGCGGCGCAGCCGAACCCGCGGTAGTCGGCCTGGCGCCAGCACGCGAGGTTGTGCCGGCACTCGTGGCCCGCTCGGGCGAAGTTCGACAGCTCGTACCAGGCGAGGCCGGCATCTGCCATCGCCTCGTCGAGGATCTCGTAGCGGTTGGCCTGGACGTCGTCGTCGGGGTGGCGCGAGTGGTCGCGCGCGAGCGGCGTGCCCGGCTCCACCGTCAGCGCGTACGCGCTCACGTGCGGGGGGGACGGATCGAGGGCGAGCACCGCCTCGAGCGTCCGGCGCCAGTCGTCGTCGGTCTCACCGGCACCGCCGTAGACGAGGTCGACGTTGAAGGTCGGGAAGCCGGCGGTCCCGACGGCCTCGACGGCACGCTCGACCGATCCGGGCACCTGCCGGCGGCCGAGGCCCGACAGGACGTGGGCGTGGACCGACTGGACGCCGAGCGACACCCGGTTCACCCCGGCGGCGCGCAGGCGGTCGAGCAGCCCGACGGTCGTGGACTCCGGGTTGCACTCGACCGTGACCTCCGCGCCCGGTGCGCGGCGGACGCCCGAGAGGAGCTCGGCGAGAAGCTCCGCCGGCAGCATCGACGGCGTCCCGCCTCCGACGAACACCGTGTCGGCGTCGCGCAGGCCCCGGTCGTAGGCGTACGCGAGCTCGGTCCGTACGGCGGCGACGTAGTCGGCCATGAGGTGGCCCCGATCGGTCCAGGTCGCGAACGCGCAGTAGTCGCAGCGGTGCGAGCAGAACGGGACGTGGAGGTAGACGCCGAGCTCTCCGGCGTGTGCGGGCGCGCGGTCGCGCCCCGAATCCGCCGAGAGGTCGAGCGCGCTCCCCGGTCTATGGTCGACGAGCACCCGTGCCGGCATCGGGTCAGGGACGGTAGAGCATCCCGAGCTCGTCGAGCCGCTCGACCATCTCGGTCACGCCGAGCCCGAGCGTCGCGCCGATGACGCGTAGGTCGTCACGCCGGACGGTGAGGACCTGGCCGTTGAAGTCCTGCCTCTCGACCTGGATCGTGGCGAGGAAGCGCTGGAGCGCAGCCGCTTCGGGACCGGTGCGGTCCTTCAGCTTGGCCAGGTCGATCCTGATCTTGTCGCCGCGGTCGAGCAGGGCGCTCGCCGTCGAGCGCGGCCCGAGCTCGCCGCTCTGGGCGAGCTCGCCGGGCAGCAGCTGGTCGACAGGCACGTCGTAGAGGCGCGCGAGGCGCTGCAGGCGCGGGACGGATATGGCCCGCTCGCCGCGCTCGTAGGCTCCGAGCACCGACGCCTTGAACTCGTGCGCGGATGCTGCCTCGACCGCCTGGAGGGAGAGCCGCTTCTGCCGGCGCACGATGCGCAGCCGTGCGCCGACGATGGCGGCGTACCCGGTCGGCTCGCTCTCGCTCTCGCTCTCGATCTCGCCGTCACCGTCTAGGAGGTTCTCTGACATCAGTGGCCGCCATCCATCTCATGTCCGCTCGTGTGCCATCTACGCTACTCCGGCCACGCGCCCGACCTTGGCTTTCGCTACTGCCCGCCCGCGTCGCGCAGGCGGTCGCCCCGCTGGGACCCGAGGAGCACGGCGGCGACGAGAGCCGCGGTGTCGGCGCGCAGGACGGTCGGGCCGAGGTCGAGCGTGCCAAGCCCGCAGGCGAGCTCGGCGGGGTCCCAGCCGCCTTCGGGTCCGACGAGGACGGCCGCCGTCGACCCGTCGAGCGGCGCGCCGCCCGGCTCGGCCAGCCGGGCCGGCCCGGCCAGGCTCGTGAGCGCGCGCGCGAACGGCGTCGGCTCCCGCACGACCGGCAGGCGCGTCCTGCGGGACTGCGAGCCGGCCTCGCGGGCGACGCGGCGCAGCCGCAGGGCGCGTCGTCGCAGCTCGTCAGGACCGAGCCGGACGACGGTCCGAGCCGTGAGCAGCGGGACGATCTCGTCGACGCCGAGCTCGGTGAGCTTTTGCACCGTCCACTCGGGGCGATCGCCCTTGGTGAGAGCGAACGCGACGGCGACGGGTCGGGCAGGAGGATCGTCCCGCCGGACGGGGCCGAGCGGCTCGAGCGGCTCGACGTGCGATCGCTGTGCCTCCGCAGGCGCGGACCCGGCCCCGCGCCGCCGGCGGAGGCCGGCGTCGCGCGGGACCGCGTCCGCGAGGCGGCACGTCCGCCAGCACCCGAGCCCGTCGCTCGCGACGACGGTCTCGGAGACGCCGACGCGCAGGACGTCGCGGAGGTGGTGCGCGTCGGCCGCGTCGAGTGCCGGGGCTGCGACGTCGTCGACGTAGACCAAGGCGGCGGCTCGCCGCAGGACCTCGAGGCGCGTACGGGCGCCCGGATCTTCTCCGTCCAGGTTGCCATCGCCACCGACGTCGTCTGCGCTCAACCGAGGCTCGAGCGGATGCGGGAGAAGAGACCTCCTTCGCCGCTCGAGACCTCCTCACCCCGGGCCCGGGCGAGCTCGCGCACGAGTCGCTCCTGGTCTTTGTCGAGCGAGGTCGGCGTGTCGACGACGATCTCGATCTGGAGGTCCCCTCGTCCGCGGCCCCGTACGTGCGGCACGCCCCGGCCGCGGATCTTGAGCACCTTGCCGGTCTGCGTGCCGGCTGCGAGCTCGATCGTCTCGGTTCCGTCCAGCGTCTCGACGGCGAGCGACGCGCCGAGCGCCGCCTGGGTGAAGGCCACGTGGAGCTGGGTGACGAGGTCGGAGCCGGACCGGACGAAGCGGTCGTGGCGCGCGACGCGCAGGTGCACGTAGAGGTCTCCCGGCACGCCCCCGCGCGGTGGCGCCGATCCGGCTCCCGAGACGCGCAGCGTCGTGCCCTCGTCGACGCCGGGCGGGATCTGGACGGTCTGGGAGCGGTCCTCCTGGCGGCGGCCGTCGCCCCGGCAGTCCGGGCACGGGGAGGCGACGACCTCGCCGTAGCCGTGGCAGCGCGTGCAGGGCACAGTCGTGACGACCTGACCGAGGATGGACTGGCGCACGCGGCGGGCCTGGCCGCTTCCCCGGCACTCCGGGCAGGTCGTCGGCGTCGTGCCCGGGCGTGCGCCCGATCCGCTGCACGTCGGGCACGTCACGAGACCCCGCCAGGTCACGGAGCGCTCGACGCCGAACACCGCTTCTTCGAAGCGCAGGTCGAGGACGATCTCGACGTCCTCGCCGCGCCGGGGCCCGGCTTGGCGCCCCCCGCCACCGCTGCCGAAGAACGCGTCGAACAAGTCGCCGAGTCCCCCGCCGAACACGTCGCCGCCACCCGCTCCTGCGCCGCGCATCCCCTCGGGACCGAAGGTGTCGTAGCGACGACGCCGCTCGGGGTCGCGCAGCGTCTCGTAGGCGAGGGTCACCTCCTTGAAGCGGGCTTCGGAGTCGGGGTCACCCCCGTTCGCGTCCGGGTGGAGGGTCCGCGCGAGCTTGCGGTAGGCGCGCTTGATCTCGTCGTCGGACGCGCTGCGCCCGACGCCGAGCAAGTCGTAGTAGTCGGTGGTCATGGCGGCTCTCCTCGGTCAGCCCCGCGACAGCTGCCGGCCGAGCCGTTGGCTCACCACGGCGACGGCTGCGAGCGCCTGCGGATAGTTCATCCGGGTCGGTCCGAGGACGCCGATCGTGCCGACGACCTCGTTGTCGACTTCGTAGGGTGCGACGACGATCGAGCATTCGGCGAGCGAGTCGACCCGGTTCTCCGTGCCGATCGACACCGAGTGGCCCGCAGAGAGGACGTCGCGCAGGAGCGAGACGACGACGAAGGACTGCTCGAGGATCGAGAGCACCTCTCGGACCTGGTCGACGGCGGAGAACTGCTGGGCCATTCGAGCTGCACCGCCGACGTAGACGTCGTCGGGATCCGCCAGTGGCTTGGAGCTCTCGCTGTCGGCGAGCCGGCGGCAGCATCGTTCGACGATCTCGTCGAGGTCCGGGCGACCGGTGCGCACGGGCGACGGGACGTGGCCGAGCGTCTCGCCGCAGACGTGCGCGGCGAGCGCGGCGTTGGCCTCTGCGAGCGTGTCGTCCGACGTCGACTCGTCGATGTCGACGACGTGCTTCTCGACGACACCGTTCGCGAGGACGACGACGTGGAGCACGACCCGTGGAGCGAGCCGGGTCAGCAACGACGACCGGACGGCGGCAGCCTCGTGCGCCGGCGCGACGACGACGGCGGCATGGTCCGTCAGGCGGGACAGCAGCTGGGAGGTGTCGCGCAGCATCCGCTCGAGCTCCCCGTGCGCTCGGGCGAAGAAGTCGCTCACCTCCTCGCTGCTCTTCGGGTCGAGCAGCGGCTCGTCGGCGAGGTTGTCGACGAAGAACCGGTAGCCCTTGTCGGTCGGGATGCGCCCGGCGCTCGTGTGCGGGTGCGTGAGGTAGCCCTCCCGCTCGAGTGCAGCCATGTCGGCCCGCACCGTTGCCGGCGACACCCCGATCGAGGGGTCTGTGACGACGTGGGACGACCCGACGGGCTGCGCCGTCTCGATGTGCTCCGTCACCACCTTGCGCAAGATGGCAGTCTTTCTCGCGTCGAGCATCGCCTGTTCTCACCCTTCCGTCGCGTCGCGTACCGCTGCCCGCCCGGCGGGCAGGGCCCGGGAAGCCGGGCCGGTGCTGGCACTCGATTCTACCGAGTGCTGACCAGGGTCCCTCGCCCGCCCGCCCGCGTCGGCGCGCGCACGGGCCCGTTCCGTCGCTGCCACGACGACGGGTGAGGGTCCGAGCCCCCAGTGCAGCAGTGCCGCGAGGCTTGCCATCGTGGCCCGCACGCGGGCGCGCTCGGCCAACCCCGGATCCTCGAGCGCGAGCTCCCGGCGAGCGAAGCCGGGGAGCAGGTCGACCGCGGCGTCGACGATCGCGCGGTGCGCGAGCCGGTCGGCAATGCCGTCGCGCAGGGGGGTGCGCAGGAAGCGGACGGCCTCGAGGGCCGCCGGGGTCGCCACGAGGTCCATCCGGACGGCGCGCAGGTACGACCGGACCTGCTCGACCGAGCGCGGCACCTCGCGGGCGCCGAGGCGTTCGGCGATCTCGGCCGTGCTGTCGAGGTAGCGCTCCTTCTCGGCGCGCACGAGCGGGCGCGTGCCGTAGCGCTGGTAGGAGCGCAGGAAGCTCCAGACTTCGGCGACGTGTACCCAGGTGAGCAGCGCCGGGTCGTCCGCGGCGTAGGCGACGCCGCTCGCAGTCGTGCCGCGCACGTGGCGGTGGATGCGGCGGACCTGCTCGACGAGGGTCTCGACGAGCTCGAGGCCACCGAAGGTCGTGCCGGCGACGAAGCGTGTCGTGCGGCGCAGCCGGCCGAGGGGATCGTCGCGGTAGCTCGAGTGCTCGTCCACGCCGGCCATCGCCTCGGGGTGGAGGCTCTGGAGCATGAGCGACGAGATGCCTCCGACGAGCATCGCCGGCAGGTCGCCGTGGACCTGCCAGACCGGAGAGCCCGGGCCGAACAGCCCCGGGTCGCCTGCCGGGCTCCGGTACTCCTCGAGCAGCTCGGGCGGTCCGCCGAGCGCGGCGTGGACTGCCGACCCGACGAGACCGCGCACGAGGGCCAGCGGGTCGGGACCGTCGCGCAACAGCGCGCAGCGCATCGGTGGGGCCTGCATCAGTCGTCGAGGCGTAGCGCCGAGACGAAGGCCTCCTGGGGGATCTCGACTCGCCCGATCGACTTCATCCGCTTCTTCCCTGCCTTCTGCTTCTCGAGCAGCTTGTTCTTGCGCGTGATGTCGCCTCCGTAGCACTTGGCGAGCACGTCCTTGCGCTTGGCCTTGACGGTCTCCCGAGCGATGAACCGGCCGCCGATCGCGGCCTGGATGGGGACGTCGAAGAGCTGGCGCGGGATGAGCTCGCGCAGCTTCTGCGCCATCTTGCGCCCGTACTCCTCGGCCTTCGAGCGGTGCACGATCGCCGAGAACGCGTCGACGGCCTGGCCGTTCAACAAGATGTCGACCTTGACGAGGTTCGCGACCTCGAGCCCCGCCGGCTCGTAGTCGAGGCTCGCGTAGCCCTTCGTCCGGCTCTTCAGCTGGTCGAAGAAGTCGACGACGACCTCGGCCAGCGGGAGGGTGTAGACGAGCTCGACGCGCTCCGCGGACAGGTACTGCATCCGGTCGAGCCGACCGCGCCGGGCCTGGCACAGCTCCATGATCGTGCCCGTGTACTCCGCCGGCGACAGGATCGTGATCCGCAGCAGCGGCTCTTCGATCTCGGCGACGACCTGCGCGGCAGGCATCGAGGCAGGGTTGTCGACGAGCTCGGTGGTGCCGTTCGTGAGGTGCGCGACGTACGCGACCGACGGTGCCGTCGCGATGAGCGACAGGTCGAACTCGCGCTCGAGGCGCTCGCGCACGATCTCCATGTGGAGAAGCCCGAGGAAGCCGCAGCGGAACCCGAAGCCGAGGGCAGCCGAGGTCTCGGGCTGGTAGGTGATGCTCGCGTCGTTGAGCTGGAGCTTCTCGAGGGCGTCCCGCAGGTCGGGGAACTCGTCGCCGTCGACCGGGTACAGCCCGCAGAAGACCATCGGCTTCGGGTGCCGGTAGCCCGGGAGCGGCTCGGACGCCGGCCGGGCGGCGTCGGTCACGGTCTCGCCCGAACGCGCCTCGCCGACGTTGCGCACGCCCGCGACGAGGTAGCCGACCTCGCCGGGCCCGAGCTCGTCGACTGGCGTCGGGACCGGCAGCCGGACGCCCACCTCCTCGACGTCGTGGGTCGAGCTCGCCTGGAAGAAGCGGACACGAGCCCCGGCTCGCAGGGTGCCGTCGACGACCCGGATCGCGCTCACGACTCCGCGGTACTGGTCGTAGTACGAGTCGAAGATCAGCGCCCGGAGGGCCGCGTCCGGGTCGCCCTCCGGCGGCGGGATCCTTTCGACGACGGCGTCGAGGAGCGCTCCGACGCCGTCGCCGGTCTTCGCGGAGATCCGGAGCACGCTGGCGGCGTCGATGCCGAGCACCCGCTCGATCTCGCCCGCGTAGCGGTCCGGGTCGGCAGCGGGCAGGTCGATCTTGTTGAGCGCGGCGACGATCTCGAGGTCGCTCTCGAGGGCGAGGTAGCAGTTCGCGAGCGTCTGGGCCTCGATGCCCTGCGAGGCGTCGACGAGAAGGACGACGCCTTCGCACGCCGCCAGGCTCCGGCTCACCTCGTAGCCGAAGTCGACATGGCCGGGCGTGTCGATGAGGTGGAGGACGTTGCCGCGCCAGTCGACGCGGACGTTCTGCGCCTTGATCGT
>DAHWHN010000146.1 GCA_027335685.1 Acidimicrobiaceae bacterium | reverse complement strand
ACGTCCCAGCGCTGCTCGGCGAAGATCCGGGCAGAGAGCGGGTCGCGCGCCGCGATGCGCTCGCGGTACAGGCCGCCCTCCCACTCGCCCATGTGGACCTCGACGAGCCCGGGCTCGACGACCGGCTCGATACCGAGCGCGCGGGCGAGCGGCGCCGCCGTCTCGGCGGTGCGCCGGAGCGGCGTGACGTAGATCGCGGCGATCTCGAGGGTCGCGAGCCGCGCGCAGAGCGCGTCGGCCTGGGCCCGGCCCTCGGGCGACAGCTCCGGGTCGCCCCGGCCGTCGACGAGCGCGAACGGGTGCTCGGGGTCCGCGACGGCGGACTCGCCGTGACGGACGAGCAGCACCTCGGTCGCCTGCGCGTCACGCTCGAAGCGCACCTGGCGGTAGGTCCGCCGCTCGCCGCCCGGCGCGTCGCGGGACCCGTCGCCCGGTCCTCCGTGCCCGGCCGTGTCGCGCTCCGCTGTCGGCTGCACCTCGCTCATGGGCCGAGCCTAGGTGGTCGGCTCAGCGCAGGCGGGTGAGCTCGACGGTGACCTCGAGGCGGTCGAGCGCGCCGCCGTGGTAGAGGCCGCGCAGGGGGGCGACGTCTGCGTAGTCGCGTCCGCGCGCGACGGTGACGTGGCGCGCCCCGACCGGCTCGTCGTTGGTCGGGTCGACGGCCACCCAGTCCCCGACCCAGGCCTCGACCCACGCGTGGCTCGCCCCGCTGACCGGCTCGCCGATCGAGGCGGCCGGGTCGGGGTGGAGGTAGCCGGACACGTAGCGGGCGGGGACTCCCGCAGAGCGGAGCAGCGCGAGGGCGACGTGGGCGAAGTCCTGGCAGACGCCCGAGCCCTGGCTCCAGGCCTCGGGCGCGGACGTCGCGACGTGCGTCGTGCCCGGCTCGTAGCGCAGCGACGAGCGGACCAGCTCGCTCACCGCGAGCGTCGCCGCCTCGGGCGAGGCGAGGCCGGCCGCATGGCGCGCGCGCTCGGCGAGGGCGTCGTCGGCGACGGCGTACGCGCTCGGCAGGAGCAGCTCGGCGAAGCGGTCCTGGACCTCGGGCCGCCGCAGGTCGTCCCAGCCGGCGCCGGTCTCGAGCGGTCCCGCGGGCGCCGTCTCGACGACGGAGGATCCGGTCACGAGGAGGTGGTCGTGCGGCTCGTGGACGTCGAACGCGTGGACCGTCGTCGACCAGTAGTCGGCGTAGCGCAGGAGCGTCGCGGACGGTCGGACGGCGACGTGCGACTCGAGCAGCACCTGGCGGTCCGAGGAGACCGGCGTCATGCGGGCCTCGTTGTAGGAGGCCGACACCGGCGTCGCGTACCGGTAGCTCGACACGTGGCGCGTCGCGATCCGCCAGCTCACCTGCGCGGACCTCCGGCGGTCGGGGCGCCGGGGCGCCGCTCAGACACGCGGCACCACGACGGGGGCGAAGGGCACCTCGGAGAGCCACTCGAGCTCTGCCTCGCGGTGGAAGAAGCGCTCCGCGACCGCGAGAGCCGCTTGCGAGCAGGCCTGTTGCAGCGTCTCGAGGTGCGCCGGGAGGTCCTCGACGAGCTCGTCGATCTGGCGGTGCTCGAGCGCGCCGCGCGCGCGCCCGAGGATCCGGCGCGCCTGGTCGCCGGACGCGACGCGGCCGCGGTCGGTGCCGAGGGCGCCGAGGCAGTCCTCTGCCGTCGCGAGGGCGAAGTAGGCGCTGCGCGGGAAGAGCCGGTCGAGCAGGAGGAACTCGGTCGCGTGGGCGGCGTCGACCGAGCCGTGGTAGGTCCGCAGGTAGGCCTCGTGGGCCGAGCAGCAGCGCAGCGTCGTGACCCAGTCGGCGGCGCTCTCGGGGAGGTTGAGGCGCACGCCGAGCAGGCGCACCGTCATGTCCGCGCGCTCGAGGCTGCGCCCGAGGACGAGGAAGTGCCACCCGTCGTCCCGGCTCATCGTCGACTCGGCGATGCCGTTGCCGAGCGCGACGCGCTCTTTCACGAACTTCGCGAACCGGAAGAACGCGTGCGGCCCGATCGCCCGCGCCGTCGCGACGCGCTGGTCGAGGGCGACGTAGGTCGCGTTGAGGCACTCCCAGAGCTCGGAGGAGATGCTCTCGCGGACGCCGCGCGCGTTCTCGCGCGCGCCGACGAGGGACGACACGATCGAGCTCGGCTGCGTCGTGTCGAACGCGAGCAGGGCGGTCACGGCGCCGAGGTCGAGCTCGGGCGAGCCGGCTCCCTGGGCGGCGGTCCCCGCGCCGTCCGGCACGCCCATGACGGAGCGCAGGACGCGTGACGCGAGGTCCTCGTCCTGGGTCGAGCCCTCGAGCAGCTGGTGGATCTGGACGTCGAGGATGCGCGTCGTGTCCTCGGCGCGCTCGAGGTAGCGGCCGACCCAGAACAGCGACTCGGCGATCCGGCTCAGCACGGCTCCTGCTTTCTCTCCTGCTTTCTCTCCTGCTTTCTGTCCTGCTGTTGCTGTTGCTGTTGCTGTTGCTGTTGCTGTTGCTGTTTCGGCGACGTCGAGACCTCGGGTGCGAGCTCGGGGCTGCGCAGGTTGGCGGGCAGGTTGGCGGGCAGGTTGGCGGGACGCGCCGCGAGCGCGGCGGCCGCGGTGCGCTCGCGCCCGGCGGTGTCGCGCCCGGCGGTCTCGCGCCCGGCATGCTGCTCCGATCCCTCCGCGATCACCCAGGTGTCCTTCGACCCGCCGCCCTGGCTCGAGTTGACGACGAGGCTGCCTCGTGTGAGCGCGACCCGGGTGAGCCCGCCCGGCAGGACCCAGACCTGCGATCCGTCGTTGATGGCGAAGGGCCGGAGGTCGACATGGCGTGGCTCGAGGTGGCTGCCGACCTTGGTCGGGACGGTCGAGAGCTGGACGACCTCCTGGGCGACCCAGGCTCGCGGGTCGGCGCGTATCGCCGTCGCGGCGGACGCCAGCTGCTCGTCGGTCGCGCTCGGCCCGACGACGATGCCGTGGCCGCCGGACGCGTCGACGGGCTTCAGCACGAGCTCGTCGAGTCGGCCGAGCACGTGGTCGCGCTGGTCCGGCTCTTCGAGCCGGTAGGTCGGGACGTTCGCGAGGATCGGGCGCTCGCCCAGGTAGTACTCGATGAGCGCCGGGACGTAGGTGTAGGCGAGCTTGTCGTCGGCGATGCCGTTGCCGACCGCGTTCGCGATCGTCACGTTGCCCGCGCGCGCGGCGTTGAGCAGGCCGGCGCAGCCGAGGAGGGAGTCGGCCCGGAAGTGCAGCGGGTCGAGGTAGTCGTCGTCGACCCGCCGGTAGACGACGTCGACGCGCTCCTCGCCGGCCGTCGTCCGCATGTACAAGACGTTGGCCCGGCAGACGAGGTCACGTCCCTCGACGAGCTCGACGCCCATCTGGCGGGCGAGGAAGGAGTGCTCGAAGTACGCGGCGTTGTGCACGCCGGGGGTGAGGACGACGACGACCGGCTCGCCCCGTGACGGCTCGGGGCCCGCCGCACGCAGGGCTGCGAGCAGGTGTGCGGGGTAGTCGAGGACGGGCCGCACGCGGTGGCTCGTGAACAGCTCGGGGAAGATCCGGGCCATCGTCCGGCGGTTCTCGACGACGTAGGAGACCCCCGACGGGATCCGGATGTTGTCCTCGAGCACGCGGAACTCGCCGCGGGCGTCGCGCACGAGGTCGATCCCCGAGACGTGGATCCGCACGCCGTTCGGGCTCACGATCCCCCAGGCCGCGCGGTGGAAGTGCCGCGAGGTCGCGACGAGGCGGCGTGGGACGATCCCGTCCGCGAGCACCTGGCCCTCGCCGTAGACGTCGGCGAGGAACATCTCGAGGGCGCGCACCCGCTGCGCGACGCCGCGCTCGATGGCCGACCACTCCCCGGGCGAGACGAGCCGCGGCACCGGGTCGAGCGGGAAGGGCCGCTCCTCGCCCGACAGCGAGAAGGTGATCCCGCGGTCGCGGAACGACCGGTCGCGCTCGGCGCAGCGTTCTTCCAGCTCGGCGGCCGAAAGCGACTGCAGCGCCGCGTGCAGGTCGAGGGACGTCGCGCGCGGCGAGCCGGGTGCCTCGAGCATCTCGTCCCACCACGGCCCTGTCGCGTAGCCCTCGAACAGGTCGTCCACCCCACCTGTGTAGCAAGTCCATGTTTCCAGAGGGTTTCGGCTGGCCGGGACGCTCCGGGCGTGTCCGCTACCAGCTCTGCGTCGACGAGGTCGGCCGGCTCGGGCCCGACCTGCTCGGCGCGCTGCGGCGCTGAGCGGTCCCGCCGGGCCTGGCGCGCCCGCGCCGCTCGGCGATCGCCGTGACGACGCTCGCGACGGCAGAGCCGTCGAGGGCGAAGGAGCTGACCCCGGTCATCGCCGTCGCCGCCGGGTCCCACGCGCCCTGGCCGCCGAGGACGACGGGCACGTCGGGAGCGGCCGACCGGACCGCGTCGACGGCCTCCTGCGCAGCCGGGACGCTGGCGCCGCGGGTGATGCCGATCCCGACGGCGACGAGCCGCGGGGTGCGCAGCGCGGCAGCGGCGAAGGCCGTGGGCGGGACGTTCGCCCCGAGCTCGAGGACGTCGAAGCCCTCGAGCCGGACGAGGTCGGCGGCCAGCGCGACGGGCAGGCTGTGGAGCTCGCCGAGCGGCGACCCGAACACGAGCGTGCCCCGCCGCCGCCCCGGGCGGCGAAAGCGCGCCCCGAGGCGCGCGACGATCCGTGTCGCGACGGCGGTCGCGACGTACTGGTCCGCGACATCGAGCTCGCCGGCCTCTCCCCGCGCGCCGATGTGGGCGAGCGCCGCGGCGAGGATCTCGACGTAGCAGTACTGGGGCGTCCGGGCAGCGGCGAGCGCGCCGTCGACGACGCCCCACGCGGCCACCTCGTCGCCGGTGAGCAGGCAGCGCTCCAACCGTGCGGCCCAGTCGGTGCTCCCGCTTGCCGGGTCGCCGGAGCGGAACGCCTCGAGCGCGGCGAGCGGGACGCGCCACTGCGTCCCGTCGCGCTCGGCCTCGAGGCGCCCCTGGCGGACGTAGCGGTAGGCGGTCATGTAGTGGACGTCGAGGCAGATCGCGACCTGCTTCAAGTTGAGCGTCGTGGTCGTCGCGCCATCCTCACCGGCCATCGCGAGCCCCGATCGTACCGGGCGCGCCGCGACCGGCCGGGCCTGGTGGGCTCTCCCGGCTTAGCACCGAATGCGGGGGGTTGCACAGGCGGGATTGCACTGGTGTAGTTAACAAGATCTAGTGCACGGGTGCAGAGGCACCCCTATATGTGGTGTCTCGAGGTCGAGCAGCATCGGGGAGGGCCGCCGGAGCAGGGCTGCCTGGACCGGGTGCGCTGGCGGCCGGCCGGCCGGCCGGGCGGGCGGAGCGGAGGACGAGAGCGGTGACGGTGACAGGCGTGGCGGCAACTGATGTGTCGGCAGCTGATGTGGCGGCAGCTGATGTGGCGGCGACCGGTGGGACGGTCGCGGACGAGCCGGCGTCGGGTGCGGGCGCGCCGGCACCGGCGAGCCCGATGCGCGTCGCGAAGCGCGACGGCACGCTCGAGCCGGTCGACGTCGGCAAGATCGTCCGGGCGGTCGAGCGGTGCGCGCAGGGCCTCGAGGGTGTCGACCCGCTCCG
>DAHWHN010000092.1 GCA_027335685.1 Acidimicrobiaceae bacterium | reverse complement strand
GATCTGCTCGCCGAGGCGCGCGACCATCTGCTCGAACAGCTCCTTGCCGAGCTCGGCCGTCGCGCCCGTGGGGTCGCCGATGACGCCCGTCGGGCCGAAGTCGGCCGACGTCCAGCCGAACGAGACCGGCCCGCCGAAGCGCACCCAGCGGTTCGCCGCGAGCTCCTCCGGCACGTTGCGGCGCGCCGCGTCCATGTCGACGAGCTCCGGCCGCAGGTGGAGCAGGAGCGACGTCTCGCCGAGCCCGGCGTGGACACCCATGCCGAGCTCGGCCGCGTGCCCTGCTCCGCCTTGGTCCGCGGGGAGCGACGGGTGGAGCAGGAAGGTCTCGAGCCCCGTCGCCACACGGATATCCCGGCAGGCGACTTGCACGAGCGCGCTGTTGCCGCCGTGGCCGTTCACGAACGCGAGCTTGCGCGCTGCTGTGCGCGCGAGCGAGCGGCCGAGGTCGGCGAGCACGGCGAGCAGTGTCGCCGCCTCGAGCGAGACGGTGCCCGCCGACCAGGTGTGCTCGTTCGACTTGCCGTAGGAGATCGGCGGCAGGACGAGGCAGCCGAGCTCGGCGCCACGCTCGAGCACGACGGCGTCGACCAGTGCGGTGACGACCTCGAGGTCGGTCGAGAGCGGCAGGTGCGGGCCGTGCTGCTCGACTGCGGCGATCGGCTGGAGCAGGACCGTCTCCGGGCCACAGAGCTCGCCGAGCTCGCTCGCCCGCAGCTCCGCGAAGCGCCGCGTCCCTCGCCGCGGACCTGTACCTGCACCGGACGCGCTCATCGCAGTGCCCGGCTCACGTCGGGAACTTCACGGAGGGGTCGATGAACGCGTTCGTCACGATCTGGCCCGCCGTCAGCTTCGGCTCGAAGGTGCCGGCCTTCTCCGCCGCGTAGATCGGCAGCAGGGTCGAGACGACCTTGGCCATCCGCCCGACGTCGAACGCGCCGACCGGTCCCTTGCCGCCGTCGCTGTTGCCGACGATGTCCTGGGTCGCCATGACGTGGTCCGCGAAGTTCGACGCCGCGACCGGCGTCGACCAGTACGAGGCGCCGAACTTCGGGTTGAACCGCGCGAGCGTCGCGTTGACCACGGCCGGGTGCTCGAGGTAGTCGATCTCCGCCTGCTGGATCATCGGCACGAGACGCTCGAGGCACGGAGACAGCGCCTTGAGCCTGCTCCTGCGAACCTGGACCACCTCGTCGTAGTCGTTCAGCCCGAGCTTGTAGACGTAGGTGTAGCCGACGGGCTTGTCCCAGCTCGGCGTCTCGTGCTCGAGGGTGTAGACCTCGGCGTCGGAGTAGCCCTGGTTGATGATCATGCCGCCGCCGGTCACGAACTTGTCGAGGTCCCCGGAGTAGCCGCCGATGAACGAGCCCGACGGGACGCCCTTTTCGATGAGGAAGCGGACGTAGCTCGTGTTGAGGCTCGAGACGTAGAACTTCGCGCCCTTCTTCGCCGCCACCACGAACGCGGCGATGGTGTCGAGGTGCGAGAACTCGTGCGGGTCGTAGATGAGCACCTGGGGGTCGTGCTCCTGCAACGACACGACGCCGACGGTCGGGAACTTCTTGCTGAGAAGGATCGTGCTCTCGATCGAGCCCATCGTGAGGTCGGGCGTGACGCGCGCGACGGGGTTGCCCGTGTAGAGCGTGACCGCGGTCTCGAGCCCGGCGTCGCCGGGCCCCCCGGACAAGATGTCGAGCTTGACGCCGGACGAGCCGAGCGGACCCTCGTAGGAGTACTGCGCCATCGTGCCGCCGCCACCGATGAGCTCGTAGAGGGCACCGTGGTCGGCCTCGGGGAGCCAGTTGGTCTGGACGGTGATCGTGCTCGGGCAGTAGCCCGCGAGCTTGGTCGTGAAGTGCGTCGCGGCGAAGCTGGCCCCGGTGGTCGCCGCGACGGCATGTGGCGCGTGGGGGGCCGCGCGACGGCTGGCATGCGCAGGCAGGGCGCCGGCGACGCTCGCGACGAGCGCCGCCCCTCCCGCGGCGACGCCTGCAAGGGCGATCCCGACCGCGTTACGCGGGCGTCGATGCATTGCTGCTCCTTTCTCGCGCGCGCCCGCTCGGGCGCGCGCCGTTGTGGTCGGGGATGTGGGAAGACTCGTGCCACGCGCCGAGCAGGCGCCGGCTCAGGCCGTTGAACAGGGTGTAGATGACGATCCCGAGCGCCGAGGAGACGATGATGCAGCCGTAGAGGCGGTTGTAGTCGACGTTGTCGAGGTACTGCAGCAGCAGCATCCCGAGCCCGGGCGCTCCCGACTGGAAGAACTGCTCGCCGACGATCGCGCCGATCACGGCGAGCCCTGCCGAGATCCGCAGCCCGGTGAACAGCTGCGGCAGCGACGCAGGGAGCGCGAGCTTGCGGAACTGCGTCGTCCACGGCACCTTGTGCAGCTGGAACAGGTCGACCAGCCCCGGGTCCACCGACTTCAGCCCGAGCAGCAAGCTCGTCGGGATCGGGAAGAAGGCGATGACGACGACGATGACGCCCTTCGCGAAGAAGCTGTAGCCGAACGCCACCGCCATGAGCGGCGCCACCGCGAGCACGGGGATCGCCTGGATCGCGACGAGATAGGGGTAGGCGGCGCGCTCGAGCCAGCGGAAGCGGAACAGCACCGCTCCGGTCGTGAAGCCGAACACGACCGCCACGCCGAGACCCTCGAGGGCGAGCTCCGTCGTGCGCCCGAATGCCGGGAGGATCGCGCTGTAAGCCTGCTGGGCAAGGAGCCCTTTCGTCAGCACGTCCCACGGCGGCGGCAGGAGGAACTGCTGACCGTTCGACAGCGAGGAGGAGACGAGCTGCCAGACCCCGAGCACGACGAGCAACAGCGCGGCCGGCGGCCCGAGACGGGCGACGCGGCTCCGGCGGGCCCGCGGGGCGCGCACACCCGCGGACAGCCGCGCGCCTCTCTTGCTCGACGGGTCGAGGCCGGCCTCGGTCACGGCATCGACGTTGACAGCGACGTGGTCGCGCCCGCCGGGCGCGCTGCGCAGCAGGGTCATGGCTCGTCGCTCCTCAACGCACTCGACACCTCACGTGCAACGGTCGCGAACTGCGCGCTGTAGCGCAGCTCCGGCTCACGCGGGTACGAGAGCTCGACCGGGATCTCCGCGACGATCCGACCTGGGCGCGCGGACATCACGACGACGCGGGTCGAGAGGAACACCGCCTCCTGGATCGAGTGGGTGACAAACAGCCCCGCGAACCGGCGAGCGAGGAACAACCGGATCAGCTCGTCGTTCAGGCGCTCGCGCGTGATCTCGTCGAGGGCGCCGAAGGGCTCGTCGAAGAGAAACAGCACGGGGTCGAGCGTGAGCGATCGCGCGAGCGACGTGCGCATGCGCATGCCGCCCGAGAGCCGGCGCGGGTGGTGCCGCTCGAAGCCCGCCAGTCCGACCAGCTCGATCGCCGCACGTGCGAGCTCCTGGCGCTGCTGCTTGGGATAGCCGTGGAGCTCGGCCAGGAGCTCGACGTTGCCGGCGACGGTCCGCCACGGCAGCAACGTGGCGTCCTGGAAGACGTAGCCGAGACGCTCCCTCTCGGCCTCGACGGTTCCCGAGCTCGCCTCGAGCAGTCCGGACGCTACGCGCAGCAGCGTCGACTTCCCGCAACCCGACGGGCCGACGATCGACACGAGCTCGCCCCGCTCGAGCTCGAGGTCGATGTCGGCTAGAGCCGGCGTCCCGTCGGCGTAGGTGAGGCCGACACCGGAGAAGCGCAGGACGCGCGCCCCACCCGGAGCCGGCGCGCCCGGCGCGTTGCCCGCCAGCGGGCCTGCCGACGGGCTCGCAGTGACGCCGGCTGTCGAGCCGACCCTCGGTTCCACGGTCACAGCCACCGTTCCTCCGCTCCGTCCGCTCCGTCCGCTCCGACCGCTCCGTTGCCTCGCCGCCCGTCGACGAGCACCCGCCCGGCCCGGACGACGACGCGCCCGGCCGGAGCCTCGGCGAGCGCCTCGCGCAGGCTCGAGGCGCCGATCGCGACGAGGTCTGCGGGAAAGCCGGCACCGACCTCGACCGTCGGGAGGCGCAGGAGAGCGCGCGCGCCGGCCGTGACCGCGCCGACCGCTCGCTCGACGCCCACGTGGCCCGCCGAGACGAGGAGGGACGCGGCCTCGAGCGGGTCCGCTCGACCGAGGGGGTTGAACGGGTCCTGGAGGTTGTCGCCGCCCGCCGCGACGACCACCCCGGCCCGCTCGAGCGCAGCGAGGGCCGTGAGGCCCCGGGGCGGCGCTGTCACCGACGAGCGCGCCTGGAGGTAGAGGTTGGTCTGCGGCAAGGTGACGACGCCCACGCCCGCCGCCGCGACCTCCTCGGCGACCCGGGCCTGGACCGCGCGCTCGTGCATCCCGAGGCTCACGCAGTGCGACGCCGTCGCCCCGCCCGCGAAGCCGCTCGCGCAGACCGCCTTCGCGAGGACCTCGAGCGTGAGCATCGCCGGGTCGAGGGTCTCGTCGGTGTGCAGGTCGAGACCGACGCCGGCCTCGCCCGCGATCTCGACGCACGCGTAGGTCTCGGCGACCGGGTCCTCGGACAGGTGCGGCGAGCCGCCGACGAGCGTCGCTCCGAGCTCGAGCGCGTCCTCGAGCAGGCGGCGCTGGCGCGAGCCGGAGCCGACGAGGGGATGGCCGACGTGCGCGACCACCTGCACGTCGACGAGGTGCGCGACCTCGCGCGCCACGCCGAGCAGGGCCTCGACGGCTCGAAGGCCGATCCCCGGACCGACGGCGACGTGCGTGCGGAGTGCGACACAGCCGTTCGCGACATAGGCGCGCACCGCGCGCCGTGCGCGGCCGGCGATCTCCGCGACGGTGAGCTCCGGGGCGGCTGCGTGCCACGCGGCGATCGCCCCCGCGAGGTCGCCCGACGGGTTCGGCATCGAGTCGGCCGTGTAGGCCTTGTCGAGATGCGCGTGCGGCTCGACGAACGCGGGCAGGACGAGCATGCCGGACAGGTCGAGCAGCTCGCACCCCGGACCGGCGGGGCGCGCCGCCCCGGCCGCGTGGAGCGCGACGATCCCTGCCTGCGCGCAGTCGATGTCGACGACCGCACCAGAGGCGAGGCGCGCACGCTGCAACCGCAGCGACACGGCGGCGTCCGGGCCGACGTCGCTCATGCGCCGACCGACATCTCGGCGCCGAGGCGGGGGACGACCTCGACCATGAAGGTCTCGAGCTGGCGGTCGAGCTCGGCCCGGGACAGCCCCGGCAGGTCGAAGAAGCAGCACAGGTGCTCGAGACCGAGCCGCTCGCTGTAGAGCTGGGCGGTCTCGGCGACCTCGTCGACCGAGCCGACGGCCCAGACGCGCTGGCGCATCGACTCCTCGAGGCTCGGCTGGTAGTCGAAGGGGAGCTCCGCGCAGCCGGCCGGCGGCGCATAGCCGCGGAACCTGCCGTAGGGGGCGAGGAAGCGGCAGTACTCGTCGTGGCCGCGCCTGCCCGTCTCGACCGCCTCCTCGTGGGTCGCGCCGACGTGGACATTGAGCACGAGCGCACGGCCGCCACCGCGGCCGAGGTCTCGCCCGGCTTCGGCCGCTGCGTCGCCGAAGCGCTCCCAGGACCGGACGAGCCGGTCGATCGGCTGCGCCGCGAACACGCCGACGTAGCCCTTGCGCGCGACGTACTCGAGCGTCGCGGGCGACGACACCGCCTGGAACACCTCGACGCGGCGGGCCGGGCGGGGCACGAGCGTGAGGTGCTCGACGGTCGCGCCCCTGTCGGGGATCCCCGGCGGCGGCAGCGTGAAGTGCCGGCCCGCGTAGGAGAAGCGCTCGCGCTCCCAGGCCAGCTCGATGACCTCCATCGCCTCCTCGAACAGCTCGCGGTTGACCCGGTCCGCCTCGGCGCTCATCGCGTTGTCGCCCGACGCCACGACGGCACCGAGCGTCTGGGACTCGCGCGGCACCGTGCCGCGCCCGACGCCGAACACCATCCGCCCACCGCTCAGCAAGTCGGCCATCGCGAAGTCCTCGGCCAGGCGCAACGGGTGCCACTGGGGCACCACGTTGAACATCTGACCGAAGCGCATCCGCTCCGTGCGGGCTGCGAGGTAGAGGCCGAGCAGGATCTGGTTGGGTATGACCTCGTAGCCCTCGTGCTGGAAGTGGTGCTCGGTGAACCACATCGTGTCGTAGCCGAGGCGCTCGGCCGTGCCCGCCCAGTGGAGCAGGTTCGCGTAGCAGGCCACGACGTCTGGCGTCGAGTAGCGGCGGTCGTGCGGCAGCGGGCCCGCGTTCCCCGCGTCGTGCATCGGGACCGTGCCGTAGAAGCTGCAGTCGATGCGCATCGGTCGCCGTGGCCCGAGCGCCCCGGCTCCAGTCCCGTCGTCGATCACGATCTGGCTCTCCCCTCGTCCTGGCCGCAGTACGGCACGCCTCGTCGACGCCTGTGGTGCACGACGCTCGCCGTGCACCCCGAGGGGGCTGTCTCGTCCGAGGCTACGAGCCGGTTGTTGCGCCGAGGTGACCCGGGTGTGAACGCCGCGTTTCCCCGTCTTCCCCCGAGACGAGCACTGCTACCGTCCGGAACATGCAGAGATCACAGGCCGATCTCGACGTTCCGGACCGCCCGGTCCGGACCGATCCCGCGGCCCGCAGGAGCGATCGCGCCGACGCGGTCGTCGTCGGCGGCGGGCACAACGGGCTCGTCTGCGCCGCGTACCTCGCCCGCGCGGGGCTGCGAGTCGTCGTGCTCGAGGCGCTCGCGCGCGTCGGCGGCTGTGCGTCGACCGACGACGCCCTCGGCGCACGCGTGAACGTCTGCAGCTGCGACCACACCCTGCTCGCCACGACGCCGATCCTCGACGAGCTGGACCTGCGTGCACTCGGCCTCGACTACGTCGAGCTCGAGTGCGCCGCCGTCAACGTCCCGTGGTTCTCCGCTGCGGCGTGGCCGCTGTTCAGCGACCGGAACAGAGCACTCGACGCGATCGCCCGCGCGTTCCCCGGCGAGGAACGGGCCTATCGCCGCTATCTCGAGCTCGCGATCCCGGCCGCGTCGCTCCTTCTTGCGCTCTCCTCGGAGCTCCCCGGCCCGACTGCGCTCGCCAAGGGTCTCGCGCGACGGCACGGGCGCGGCGCGGCGACACTGCTCCGCTGGTCGCGATCGAGTGCCGGCAGCGTCGCGCGCGAGCTGTTCGGCCACGAGGAGCTGCGCGCGCCCCTCGCGGCGACCGGCCCGTGCGTCTGGGGCCTGCCGCCGTCCGCAGCGCGCAGCGGGCTCGCCGCCCTCGGCTATGCGATCCGCCATCTCGCCGGGACGCGGCGCCCACGCGGAGGGTCCGGCGCCTTCCCCGAGGCGCTGCGGTCCTACGTCGAGCGCTGCGGCGGCGAAGTCTGGTGCTCGTCGCCGGTCGTCGGCCTCGTCGGCCGCGGCAGCAAGGTCGGCGGCGTCCGCCTCGCGACGGGAGAGGTCCTCACCGCCCCGGTCGTCGTCGCGGCCGTCGATCCGCGCACGGTGCGCCTCGAGTGGGTCGACGCCGGACCGGCGAGCTGGCGAGCGCGTTCGGCGAGCTGGGCGAGCCCGCCCGACGGCAGCGGCTACCAGTCGAAGGTCGACGCCGTCGTCGCGCGCCCGCCCCGGCTCCGGGACTCGATCCTCGACGCCCTCGCCACGGCGACCGGTGGCGAGGATCCCGAGAGGCTCGTCACGGCGAGCACGATCGTCGCGTCGCCGACGTCGCAGGAGATGGAGGCCGCGCACCGCGCGCTGGGCAGCGGCACGATCGCGGATCGACCGGTGCTTTTCGCGAACGTCCCGTCGACGATCGACGCCTCGGTGGCGGCTCCCGACGGCGACGTCCTCAGCCTCGAGGTGCTCTGGACCCCCTACGACCTCGCCGGGGGGTGGGCGGGCTCCGGCGAGCCGGCCCGCTGGCTCGCGCGCTTCGCGGAGCTCTGTGCGCCCGGGTTCGACAGCTCCCTACGGCGGTGGCGGGTCACGATCCCGCCGGACTACGAGCAGCGCTACGGCTGGCGCCGCGGCCACTCCCTGTCCTTTGGCGGCTCGCCGCTGTCGGTCGTGCTCGGTCATCGCGACCGCGAGCTCTCGCGCTATGCGACGCCCATCTCCGGCTTGTACCTCACCGGAGCGGCCACGTTCCCCGGCGCCGGCGTCTGGGGTGCCGCGGGGCGCAATGCCGCCCACACGGTGCTCCGACACCTCGGCGCGTCGTGGACGTGACACGGTGCCCGGCGAGGCTCCTAGCTGTCGAGCGAGATCGGCTCGTCGTCACGTGCACCCGAGCCGAGGGCCACCTCGACGGGCAGCGGCATGCCGGCTTGGCGGATCCGCTCGTCGATCTCGACGACGAGCTCCGGGCTGTCGCGCAGGAACTGCTTCGCGTTCTCCCGTCCCTGCCCGAGCTGCTCGCCCTCGTAGGTGTACCAGGCCCCGGACTTCTTCACGATCGCGAGGTCGACGGCGACGTCGAGGATCGAGCCCTCGCGACTGATGCCCTTGCCGTACATGATGTCGAACTCCGCCGTGCGAAACGGCGGTGCGCACTTGTTCTTCACGACCTTCACCCGCGTCCGGTTGCCGACCATCTCCGAGCCGTCCTTGATGGACTCGACCCGGCGGATGTCGAGACGCACCGAGGAGTAGAACTTGAGCGCACGACCGCCCGGGGTGACCTCCGGCGAGCCGTAGATGACGCCGATCTTCTCACGCAACTGGTTGATGAAGAGCGCGATCGTCTTCGACTTGCTCAACGTTCCCGTGATCTTGCGTAGTGCCTGCGACATGAGCCGGGCCTGCAGGCCGACGTGGCTGTCGCCCATGTCGCCCTCGATCTCGGCACGCGGCGTCAGCGCGGCGACGGAGTCGACGACGATGACGTCGATCGCGCCGGAGCGGATGAGCATGTCCGCGATCTCGAGCGCCTGCTCCCCGGTGTCGGGCTGGGAGATCAGCAGCTCGTCGATGTCGACGCCGATCGCCGCGGCGTAGACCGGGTCCATCGCGTGCTCGGCGTCGATGTAGGCGGCGACGCCGCCGTTGCGCTGGGCCTCCGCGACGACATGGAGCGCGAGCGTCGACTTGCCCGAGGACTCCGGGCCGTACAGCTCGACGATCCGGCCGCGGGGCAGCCCGCCCACGCCGAGAGCGAGGTCGAGCGACATCGCGCCCGTGGAGATCGACTCGATCCCCATCGTGAGGCTCTCGCCCATCCGCATGACGGAGCCCTTGCCGAACTGCTTCTCGATCTGGCCGATCGCCGCCTCGAGTGCCTTGTCCCGCTCCATGCCTCTTCCTCTCCTCACGGACCGGGCCGCCTGTGCGGCTCCGTGGCCGATCTCCACCTTGACCGGGCACCCTACGGACACCCTGTATCACCCGCTCCCGACCACTTGCCCTCGACCCGCCGGGCACGCCAACCCACGGGGCGACTTGCACGACTGTAGTTCCGAACGTCTGTTCGATGGTGGATGGTAGCCGAGCCGGCCGACCCGGCACGTCGCCGCGCCCGGGGCGTGCGCTGCCGCCGGTGCGCGGAGCTGCTCAGGCCCGGGCGAGCAGCCGGCGGCGGAGCTCGTCGAGCGCGGAGATCGTGCCGATCTGGCGGATGCGCTCCCGGGAGCCGGCGAGACGGAGGGCGACCGCTTCCCCCACCGCACCGGGCAGGGCGATGCCGGCGAAGCCGGTCCCGGGGGCATGGCCCTCCTGGGGATCGGGCCCGGCGACGCCCGTCGTCGCGAGGCCGACGTCTGCGCCGAGCAGGCGCCGCACGCCCTCTGCCATCGCGACGGCTGCTGCCGACGTGACGACAGGTCCCTCGGGGACGCCGAGGACCGCGTGCTTCACGTCGCTCGCGTACGCCACGACGCCACCACGGAACCAGCGGCTCGCCCCGGGCAGGGCCACGACACGCGAGGCGATGAGCCCGCCGGTGAAGGACTCGGCAACCGCGAAGCTGAGCCGCCGGTCGACCAGCAGCTCCCCGACCGCGTGCTCCATCGTCTCGTCGTCGACGCCGAAGACCGCGTCGCCGACGAGAGCGCGCACCTCGGCCTCCTCGGCGTCGAGCACCGCGGCCGCCGCCGCCGCGGTCTCGGCCTTCACCGTGAGCCGCAGCTTGATGCCCTCGATCCCGCTCGCGAGGAACGCGATCGTCGCTGCGCCCGGCCCCGCCCGGTCGAGGGCCTCGAGGCGGGGCGCGACGATCTCGGCGAGCCCGGACTCGCTCGTCCCCCACGTCCGCAAGGTCCTGCTCACGATGACGGCGCGCTCGCCCGAGCGGGCGAGGAGGTCCGGCAGCACGGCGCGCTCCACCATCTCGCGCAGCTCGTCCGGCACGCCGGGAAGCGCGTAGACCACCTTGGCGCCGACCGGGCAGACGAGACCCGGGGCGGTCCCGATCCGCTGTCGGATCGGCGACGCGCCGACCGGCAGGTCGGCCTGCTTCGCGTTGATCGGCGCCATCTGCCGCCCGCGGGCCGCGAAGACCGCCTCGACCGCGGCGAGCAGTGCCGGGTCGCGCCGCAGTGGCACGCCCATCACCGTGGCGATCGCCTCACGGGTGATGTCGTCCTGGGTCGGTCCGAGCCCCCCGCAGACGACGACGGCGTCGGACCGGCCGAGAGCCACCTCGAGGACCTCGACGATGCGCTCCAAGTTGTCGCCGACGCGCGTCTGGAACAGGCAGTCGATCCCCGCGCTCGCGAGGTGCTCGGCGATCCACGTCGAGTTCGTGTCGACGATCTGGCCGAGCAGCAGCTCGGTCCCGACGGCGACGATCTCGGCTCGCACGGCCGCTCAGGCAGTCCGCGCGCCGTCGACGCGCAACAGGCGGCGTCCGTCGAGGAGGTACTCCCCGCCGGTGTAGACGGTCAGCGCGACGGCGCACCACAGCACGACGGCGACCGCTCCGTCGTGGTGGGCGCCGATGGGCGGGAACAGCGCCATCGCGATCGCGATGTCCTGCACGAAGGTCTTGACCTTGGCCAGCGGTCGGGCGGGGATGGAGACCCCGCGGCGGCCCGCGTGGACGCGGAACGCGGTCATCGCCGCCTCGCGCACGAAGATCAGCACGACCGGCAGCCAGCTGACGGTGCCCGCGGCGGCGAGGGCGGCGAGGGCGGCGATGACGAGGAACTTGTCGGCCTGGGGATCGAGGAACGCGCCCGAGCGCGTCGAGCCGTGGCGCCGGGCGAGGTGGCCGTCGAGCCCGTCGGAGCCGGCGAGCACGACCCAGAGCACGAACAGCAGCCACGACGACGGGCCGATCGAGCCGATGAGCACGGCGAGGACGGGCGACGCGAGGAGGCGCGCCATCGTCACGGCGTTCGCCGGCGTGGCGAGCGCGGTGGGCCCGAAGGCCTTCACCGCCTCGGTCGAGGGCTCGGCTCCCCTCACCGGGCGCCCCTCACCGGGCGCCCCGGGACGCCGGAGCCGCGCGCAGCGCAACGCGCGGGGCGCGCCCACCCGCTTCGTCGTCCTCTCGCACCTCGGCGACGAGGTCGGGACCTTCCGCGGCCACGATCTCGACGGTGACGAGGCGTCCGGGCACGACGGACTGCGGGAGGCGGACGATCCCGTCGATCTCGGGTGCCTCGCGATGCGATCGCCCGACCCCGGGCGCGTCGACGAGGACCTCGACGACGTCGCCGACGAGGTCCGCGCGCCGGCGGGCCGTGATCGCGTCCTGGATCTCGGCGCACTCGCGGAGCCGCTCGAGAGCGAGCTCGGCAGGGACCGCGTCGGGCAGCGACGCCGCGTAGGTGCCGGGCTCCTCGGAGTAGGTGAAGAACCCCGCCCAGTCGAGCTCGGCGCGCTCGAGGAACGACAGCAGCTCGTCGTGGTCCTCCTCGGTCTCGCCCGGGTAGCCCAGGATGAACGACGACCGCATCGCCGCGTCGGGCGCCTGCTCGCGGATCTGCTCGATCCGCCGGAGGAACCGGTCGGCGTCCCCGACACGGCGCATGCGCCGGAGCAGCGAGCCGGAGACGTGCTGGAGCGAGAGGTCGAAGTACGGCACCCCCGTCGCGCAGATGGTGTCGACGAGCTCGTCGGTGAGCGACGACGGGTACAGGTAGAGCAGGCGCACCCGGTCCGCCCGCGTCGCCACGGCCTCGACGAGCTCGACGATCCCGGCGGCCCCGCCGGCGGACGCGTCGCCCGGCGCGCGGCGCACGGCGCGGTCCTTGCCGTAGGAGGCGAGGTCCTGCGCGACGAGGACGACCTCTCGTGCCCCGAGCGCGTCGACCTCGTCGAGGATCGCACCGAGCGGCCGGGAGCGCTGCGGGCCCCGGAAGCCGGGGATCGCGCAGAAGCCGCACCGGCGGTCGCAGCCCTCTGCGACCTTGACGTACGCCCACGGCGCCTCGCTCGGCCGCCGTGGCATCTCGAGCAGGTCGAGTGCCGGAACCATTTCTCCCCCACGCGGCCGCCACCGGGGACGCGCACCGCGCAGCGGCCGGAGGGCGACCTCGACGGGCACCCCGACGTCCGCGACGACGTCGACCTCGGGCAGCTCGGCCGCCAGCTCCTCGCCCGCCCGCGCCGCCAGGCACCCGGTGACGACGAGGCGTGCGCCCTCGCGCCGGCCGTCGGACAGGGCGAGGATCGCGTCGACGGACTCCGCGCGTGCGGGCTCGATGAAAGCACAGGTGTTGACGACGACGACGTCGGCCTCGCCGGGCCCGGCGGCAGGCTCGTAGCCCCCGGCCAACATCGACCCGGCGAGCTTGTCGGAGTCGACCTGGTTCTTCGGGCAGCCGAGCGTCTCGATCCAGAACGTCGCCGGCACCTCGCCAGCCTAGCAACTGAGCAGCTGCGGGCACCCCTGCACGCCCGGAGGTGCACACCGCCGTGCCCGGCCCGCCGGGGTCGGTGACATCCTGTCGGGTCACATCCGGTCGAGCAGCTCGGCCTTTTTCCGGGCGAACTCGCTCGCCGTGAGGATCCCCTGCTGGCAGAGCTCGGCGAGCTGCGCGATCTGCTCGGGGATCGTCGAGGCCTCTCGGCCAGGGCGCGCCGCGTCGACCCTGGCCACCGGGGACGCTCCCCAGCCGAAGCGGGCGACGGTCGTCGCCTTGTTGACGGCACCTTGGAACGCGTCGGGCGACGGCACGTCGGCAAAGGGCAGGGCGCCCCGCTCGCCCGCCGACTCGACGGTGACGCGGCCGGCTCGCGCGAGGCGCTCGAGCACGCCCTGCACGAAGCTGACGTCCTGCACGCTACCGATCGGGACCTCACGCCCCGAGCGCCTGAGGATGCCGGTGCGGTAGACGACCCGGCTCGTCGTGACGGCGATCGACGTCGTCCGCCAGCGTGCCGCGGCGAGCCCGAGCCGGCCGCATGCCACGGCGACGAGCGCGAGGAGGAGCCAGGCCGTCCACGCCGGAGCGCCGGTCCAGAGCACGACGACGGCCACGGCGAGGGCGAGAGCGGCTGCGGCGCCGAAGGCAGGGCCGACGAGCGCCGTCCAGCTCGGCCGGGCGTCGTAGAGGACGTCCTCGCCGTCGCCGAGCATCCCCTCGGGAAGTGGCACGCCCCGCCGCCTCGCCGCCCCGCGACCTCTGCCGCTCAGGCCAGCTTCGCGGCGATGCTCGACGCGCTGCGCAGCACGGTGCCGTCGGCGCCCGTCGAGCCGAGGTGGGCAGCCGGGCGGGCGACGGCCTCCGCGAGCAGGTCCGCGAGCAGCGCGGGGAACGGCACGACCGGGTCGACGAAGAGGTAGCGGGCGAGCGAGCCCGGAACGGTGTTGACCTCGTTGACGAACAGCTGCTCGCCGTCGCTCAGCAGGTCGACGCGGACGACTCCGCGCACGCCGGCGAGCCCGGCGACCGCACGGGCGACCGCACGGACGCGGTCGGCCACGTCGTCGGCGAGGCGTGCCGGGAGCTCGCGCGGCGCGCTCGCCATGCCGTCTCCGCCGACGTACTTGTCCGCATAGCCGAGGATCTCGGAGCCCGGCCGCGCTCGCAGGGGGCGCTCGATCGCCGACAGCTCGAGGGCAGGGAAGGTCCGCACGGCGATCTGCAGGTCGTAGAGGTCCGGCCGGTAGGGCTCGAGGACGGCGCCACGGCGCAGGTGGACGTTCGCGTCCAGCCGGGCGAGCGCGGTCGGGAAGTCCGCGACGACGTCGATGCCGATCGACGACCCGCCGAAGCGGGGCTTGACGATATACGGGGGTGCGCAACCCGGGGACGGCGCGTCTCGCCGGAGCGAGATCCTCTCGAGAGCCGGCAGGCCGGCAGCGCGGACGAGCCCTGCCCAGGCGAGCTTGTCCATGCCGAGCGCCGCCCCTGCGGCGTCCGGCCCGGTGTACGCGACGCCGGCGAGGTCGAGGGCGCCCTGCAGGGCGCCGTCCTCCCCCGGTCCACCGTGGCAGCAGACCAGGGCGGCGTCGATCGCGAGCCGTTCGGCGCGGGGTCGCAGGCCTCCGTGGCGCTCGACGAAACCCCCCTCGCTCCCGAGCACGAGCTCGACCCGGCGAGCACCTGGAGGCGGTCCTCCAGCGAACGCGCTCGCCTCGAGCGCACCGTCGACGACGAACCAGTCGCCCGCCTTCGACCAGTAGAGCGGGCGGACGTCGTCGACGCCGGCGACGCCGGCGAGCCCGCGCACGGCCTGCAGGCCCGTGAGGACGGAGACGTCGTGCTCGGGCGAGGGCCCGCCGAACAGCACGGCGACACGGGACGGGACAGAAGCGGCTGCTGTGGGCATGGTCTGCTCATGCTACGCGGAGCCGGAGCCGGAGCCGGAGCCGGAGCCGGAGCCGGAGCCGGAGCCTCCGCGGCACGCGTGACGATCAGGGGTAGTGGTCCGGCAGGTCGTTCTCGTAGAGAACGGCGTCGCCCGGACCGAGCTCGGCCCGGACGAAGGCGACCGCGGCGTCGCGTGTCGGCTGGCGGTGCACCGTAACGGCGAGCCCGCTCTCCCGGGCGGTGGCGAGCCCCTTCTCGAGCGCGCGCCTGTTCGTCCGGCCGACCACGACGACGTCGGTCGCCACGGAGCCGGCAGAGGTCGCGAAGCGCGCGTTCTCGGACGCCTGCAGCGGACCGAGCTCCACCATTCCCGGCGTGACGACGACCCGGCGCCCGCCGGGCCGGCCCACCCGCTCGAGCGCGGCGAGAGCGAGGGCGGCACCGGCGGGGTTGGAGTTGTAGGTGTCGTCGAGCACGGTCACGCCCGACGGTGACGTCGTGGCCTCGAGGCGGTTCGCCGCGACGGGCAGCGACGCGATCCGCTCCAGCGCCGTGCCGTCCTCGACGCCGAGGGCGAAGGCCACCCCGAGCGCGCACGCGACGTTCGACAGCGCCGGCACGGCGCCGCCTCCGGGGAGACCTGCCGTCCCGACGAGCACGCCGCGGCGGTAGAGCACGGCACCGCCGTCTTGCGCCACGAGCGCGACGTCTGCGCGGGAGTCGAGAGCCGAGCACCGGACGACCCTGCGGCCTGCTCCCTCGAGACGCCCGGCCAGTGCGGCGAGCCTCTCGTCGTCGACGTTGAGCACGCTCACCTCGGCGCGCTCGGTGATCTCGGACTTCGCGCGCAACGTCGTGTCCAGGCTCTTGAAGCGCTCGAGGTGGACCGGACCGATGGCCGTGATCACCGAGATCGTCGGGGGCAACCACGAGCAGAGCGCTGCGATCTCGCCGACTCCGTAGGTTCCCATCTCCGCGACGAGCACGTCGGTGCCCGGCACCAAGAGCTCGTTGACCGTGCGCGCAAGTCCTGCCCTGTTGTTGAAGCTCCGGGGGCTCGCCACCACGGTGCGGCTCGTCGCGAGCAGGTGCGCGACGTAGCCCTTCGTCGTGGTCTTGCCGTAGGAGCCCGTGATCGCGACGACCGTCGGCGCCACGCGCCGGACCCGCTCCGCTGCCGCCTGCACAAACCGTGCGGCAACCCGCTCCTCGAACGGGCTGAGCAGCGCGAGGACCGCGTCGAGCAGGACCGGCACGAGCACGGCGCAGAAGGCCGCTGCGACAACCGCCGGTGCCAGCCCGCCGGCCGCGGCGGCGGCGGCGCCCACGACGATCGCGACCGCCAGGGCGAGCGCTGCGGCCGCCGTCCGGAGCCGGCGCGTCCAGGCAAGGGGCGCCGTCCGCCCCCGCAGCCCGAGTCCGAGCGGCCCGGCGGCGGCGACCAGCGCTGTCGCGCAGGCCGCCGCGGGCTCGACGACGCTCGCGCACGCACCGGCGACGCCTGCCAGCGCGAGCGACGCGTCGAGCGCTCCGCTGGCCCACCACCGCCGGGCGAAGCGGCTGGCGGAACCGGCGAGATAGTGCTCGCGTTGGGCGACCCGTAGCCAGCGCAGCCCCCCGAGAGCGCACGCGGCGACACAGGCCGCGAGCGCCACACCCGCCACGGCGGTGCTCATGGGCACAGCGCCGGCGCGCTCATGGGCACAGCGCCGGCGCGCTCATGGGCACAGCGCCGGCGCGCTCATGGGCACAGCGCCGGCGCGCTCATCGGCACAGCGCCGGCGCGCTCATCGGCACAGCGCCCGCGGGCGGAGCGCCTCGATCGCGGCCCGCAGGGGGGCCGGGGCCTGCGTCGGGACGAGGTGGCCGACGCCCGAGAGCACCGTCGGTGCACCACAGCCCGTGAGGCGCGCGATCTCCTCGGCGACGGCGACCGGCGTCTGGTCGTCGAGCTCGCCCCAGACGAGCGAGATCGGGCACGAGAGCGAGCGGAGGACGTCGTCGTAGCGCTCGGCGACGACCGTGACGAGCACGTCGCGCATCGTTCCCGTGGCGGCGCGGTAGTCGGCCGAGCCGTGGCGTCGCCGCGCGCGCTCGAGGCGGGCCTCGCCGACGAGTCCGGCCCGGGCGAGCGCCCGGACGGCGCGGTAGCTTCTCGGCGCGCGCCGCGCTTCACCGAGGCGCGCGAGCGGGGCGGCCACGAGGACGAGGCCGGCGATCCGCTCCGGGCGGAGCGACGCGAGGTGGACCGCGACCCGGCCGCCGAGGGAGTGGCCGACGACGACGACCGGGCCCGGCATCTCGTCGAGGACCGCGGCGACGGTGCTCGCGTACTCGGGGGAGCCCCACGCGGCGGGCGGAGGCGGCGTGGCGCCGAACCCGGGGAGGTCGAGCGCGACCGCGTCGAGCGGTGCCCCGTCGTCGCGAGCCGGCGCGAGAACCTCGTCGAAGTCGTGGTGCGACCGGCCCCAACCGTGCAGGGCGAGAACCCAGGCGGGACCGTTGCCGACGCGTTCGCCAAAGACGCGTCCCGACGCGTAGGCGAGGAGCACGGCCGAGACCCTAACGCGCAGCACCGCGCCGCTTCGCGTGGAGGCGACGGCAGTCCCGGACGCGCAGGGGCGCGCTAGCTTGCCCGCATGGCCGGCGAGGAGGAGATCCGTCGGCTCCTCGCCGGGTGTGACGGGGCCCAGCGCGGCGCGATCACGACGCCGGCGATGCCGCTCCTCGTCGTCGCAGGCGCAGGTTCGGGCAAGACACGCGTCCTCACACGGCGGATCGCACGACGGATCCTCGACGGCTCCGCGGTCGCTGCCCACGTCCTCGCCCTCACCTTCACCCGGCGTGCCGCCGGCGAGCTGCGTGCCCGCCTGCGCGCCCTCGGCCTCGCCGACCCCGTCGCGGCGGGAACGTTCCACGCCCTGGCGCTGCGCGAGCTCCGGGGGATCGCCGCGGATCGGGGCGACCGACCACCGGTGGTCCTCGACTCGAAGATCCGCCTCCTCGCAGAGCTCCTCCCGCCGGCTCGCCACGATGCCGCCGCCGCCGTCGCCGCCGAGATCGACTGGGCCCAGGCACGCCGCATCACGCCCGACGCCTACGCGGAGCAGGCCGCGGCGCATGGCCGGCCGTCGGCCGTCGGCCGGGCACGCGTCGCGGAGCTGTTCCTCGCCTACGAGCGGGAGAAGCGCAAGCGCCGCGTCCTCGACTTCGACGACCTGCTCGCAACCCTGGCGACGCGGATCGAGCAGGATCGCGACGTCGCCGCGATGCAGCGCTGGCGCTTCCGCCACCTCTTCGTCGACGAGCTCCAGGACGTGAGCCCGTCCCAGCTGCGCCTGCTACACGCCTGGCTCGGCGACCGAGCCGACCTCTGCGCCGTCGGCGACCCCCACCAGTCCATCTACGCCTGGAGCGGCGCCGAGCCCGGCGTGCTGGCGAGCTTCGTCGAGCACTTCCCGGGAGCGACCGTGCTCCAGCTCGACGCCAACTACCGCTCGAGCCCGCAGGTCGTCGCCGTCGCGGCGGCGGCGCTCCACGGAGCGGACGCAGCACGGAACGCTCCCGTGGCGACGGCGCGCTCGGACGGCCCCGTCCCGACGATCACCTGCTTCGCGAGCGACGGCGAGGAGCGCTCCGGGATCGTCGCCGCTGTCCGCAGGACGAGCCGGCCCGGACGGCGCTGGTCGTGCTGCGCCGTGCTCGCCCGCACCAACGCACAGCTCGCCGAGCTCCACCGCTCCTTCGACGAGGCGGGGATCCCTGCGCGCACGGGCACGGGAGGAGGCCTGCTCGCCCTGCCCGAGGTGCGCGCCGTGCTCGGGCGCACCGGCGACAGGTCGAGCACCGCGGCGTTCTGTGCCCTCGTCGACGACCTCGACCTCGACCTGCGAGCAGCCGGCGGCGAAGAGCCCGGCGCAGCGCTGTTGACCGAGCACGCCGCACCCGACGCTCTCGCCACCTTCCTCGCCCTGGCAAGGGAGTACCGGGACGAGGATCCCCGCCCGACGCTGGACGGCTTCGTCTCCTGGGCGCGCGCGGCACTGCGCAACGACCCGGCATTCGGCGACGGCGACGCGGTCACCTTGTCGACCTTCCACCGGGCGAAGGGGCTCGAATGGCCGGTCGTCTTCGTCACCGGCCTCGAGGCCGGCCTCGTCCCCCTCGCGAGCGCCCGCTCCACGCAGGCCCTCGACGAGGAGAGGCGCCTGCTCTACGTCGCGCTCAGCCGCGCCGGCGAGGAGCTGCACTGCTCCTGGGCGCTGCGGCGCGATGTCGGCGGGCGCGCCACGGCTCGCGAGCCCTCCCCCTATCTCCCGTCGATCGCGTCGACCTGCGACGCGCTCGAGCAGCTCGCGCGACCCGACCGCGACGCAGCCCGGCGCGCCATCGCCACCGGCCGTGCTCTGCTCGGCGCCCCCGCGCCTGGCCGCTAGCCCGGGTCCTGGCCCGGGTCCTGGCCCGCCTCGACACCCACTCCGGCTGCGCCGGCTGCGCCGACCCCGGCGGCAGGGCGCGACACCGCACGCGGGCGCAACGGCGACGCACGCGTCCCGCCGAACAGGTTCACCGCGATGAGGCCGGCGACGAAGACTCCGACCATCGCGATGAGCAGCGCGAGCTCCGCCGTCGAGATCCGCTGCGAGCTGCCGAGGATGAACAGGATCTTCCTGATCACCGCCACGAGCCCGACGACGATGAAGGGCTGGGGCACGAGCGTGTGCGCCCGCAGCGACAGCACGACCGTGTGGACGATCTCGACGAGGATGAGCACGAGCAGGACCCTGTCGAGCAGGTTGTTCGCCGCGTCGAGGACGTCGCTGTGCGAGAGGTCGCGCGCGAAGTTGACGAGGCCGGAGACGAGGAGCACGCCGGCGAGCCCGACGAGGACGACGCCGACGATGACCGACACCCCGTCCTGCGCGTGCTCGAGGAGGACCATCGAGCGCGTCGTCACCCACGACGGTCCCCGCTCGTCGGGTGCGTGCGCCGGCTGCGGAGCGCTCTCGTCGCCTCGGGTGTCGACCACGTCGTCCTCTCCGCTCGCGCCAGGCGTCGGAGACCGTCCCGCGCGCTCGGCCGCCACGGTCTCGGCCGCCCCGCCGGACCGGCACCGACGAGCGAGACTGTACCCCGTGGAGGCGTCGCCGGCCTCCGGGAGCCGTCAGCTCCGGGCCGGGTTGGCGCCCGGGCCCGAGGAGGCCGCGCGGACGGTCGCTCCTCCATGGCTCGCCCGTCGGTCCCTCGCTACCATGATCTGCACGCAGCCCGGAGGATCCCCGTCCGGGCGGACAGCGCGGAGGAGACAGGGAGTGACCGACGTCAGCACCGTCGTCGCGCCGAGCCACGTCGAGCCGACTCTCGACGGCGACCACGAGCGGATGAGCCACATCGTGCTCGAGGGCTTCAAGCCCGAAAAGGGTGACTTCGTCGCCGCGGGACCCTCGGTCGTCGAGGGCCTCGTGAACGGCACGGCGGTCCGCGCGCTCTGCGGCAAGATCTGGGTGCCGTCGCGAGACCCCAAGCGCTACCCGCTGTGCCCGACTTGCAAGGACATCGCGACGAGCCAGGGCTGGAAGATCCCCGCCGGATGACAGGCGGCCGGCACATCCCGCTCCGGCGGGCGACGCTGGTCGTCGCAGGCCTGTGCGCCGCGTGCGTCGGGATCGGGGCGGGACTCGCCGTGTCGCAGCCCGTCGGGTCCCGGGCACCGAACGCAACCCCAGGGCGCGCAACCCCAGGGCGCGCAGGCGCCGTCGCGACGGCCCAGCTCGCCGGGGCGCCGGGGCGCCCGCGCTCGCGCGGCGCGCAGGAGCCCCGGCGGGGAGGCCGCAGGGTCCGGCGGTCCCTGATCGAGCTGACCGCCGTCGACCCCGGCTACGCGTACGGCATCCAGGTGGGCGACACCGTGACGTTCACGGCGACCGTGCGCGACCCCAACGTCGCCCGGCCCGACGGCCTCGTGACGTTCCGCGCCGACGAGCGCTACGACAGCTGCCCGGCCGTGCGGCTCCACCGGTCCACGACTGCCACCTGCTACCTGACCTTCTACTCGCCGGGCGCGTTCTCCGTGACGGCGCGCTACGACGGGCGCGACCGGTCGATCGCAGCGGTCACCCTGCATTTCACCGTGGTCCCGGCGACCGACGACTAGCGAGCCCGACACTCGACGCCGACCACCGGGGCGCCGAGTGCCCAGAGCGCCCTCGGGGCCTACTGGCTCGCGGACCCGACGGTCGCGAGGAGGAACGCCTGGACCCGTGCCTCGTCGCGCCATGCGTCGTAGCGGCCCGACGGGCCCTGGTGCCCGGCGCCGAGCTCGGTCCGCAGCAGGATCGGCCGGGTGCCCGTCGTCGTCGCCCGGAGCTTGGCCACCCACTTCGCGGGCTCCCAGTAGCCGACACGGGGATCGTTGAGCCCCGCCGTCACGTACATGGCCGGGTACGCCTCGGCGCGGACCTGGTCGTAGGGCGAGTACGCGAGCATGCGCGCGTAGGCGTCGGGGTCCTCGACGGGGTTGCCCCACTCCTCCCACTCGCCGACCGTGAGCGGCAGCTCGTCGTCGGACATCGTCGTGACGACGTCGACGAAGGGCACCTCGGCCACGACCGCGGCGAACAGGTCCGGCCGCAGGTTGACCGCGGCGCCGACGAGCAGGCCGCCCGCGCTCGCTCCCCGGATCGCGAGACGGTCGCGCGCGGCGTAGCCCGTCGCGACGAGATGCTCCGCGCACGCGACGAGATCGGTGAAGCTGTTCGCCTTGGACGCGAGCCGTCCCTGCTCGTACCAGCGCCGGCCCATCTCGCCTCCCCCGCGCACGTGCGCGATCGCGACGACGAACCCGCGCTCGAGCAGGTTGAGGCGGGCGACGGAGAAGCTCGGCTCGATCGCGATCTCGTACGCGCCGTAGCCGATCACAAGGCACGGCGCCGAGCCGTCGAGCGGGGTGTCGCGGTGGTGGACGAGCGAGACCGGAACCGCGGTGCCGTCTCCGGCTCGAGCCCAGACCCTCTCGCTTCGGTAGTCCAGCGCGTCGTAGCCCCCGAGCACCTCCTGGACCTTCACGACGTCACGGCGCCCCGTGCCCATGTCGACCTCGATCGTCGACAGCGGGGCGACGAGGGAGCTGTAGCCGAAGCGGTAGACCGGGCTGTCCCAGCGCGGGTTCGGAGCCCCACTCAGCGCGTAGACGGGGTCGGGCTGCGCGAGCAGCCGCTGGCTCCGGTCGGCGAGGTCGACGACGCGCAGACGCGCCAGGCCGTCCGCCCGCTCGACGACGACCGCGTGGCCCGCGAACGCGTCGACGGCCTCGATCGTCACGTCGTCGCAGTGCGCCACGAGGACCTCGACCGCCTCGTGCCCGCCGACGGGCACCACGCGCACCTCGAAGCCGGTCGCGTCCGCGAGATCGGGACGCGGGGCGTTGGTCCGGACCAGCCAGACGTCCCCGAGACCCGGCAGGACTGCGTGGTCGAGGTCGTACTCGACACCCTCGCGACGCGCCACGACGACGTCGGGCGCGCCGTCACGATCGCGTGCGTCGACCCAGCGCGCCTCGGCAGTCATCGTCGACTCGGACTGGATCACGACGTAGCGCTCGCTCCTCGTCAGTCCGACCGAGACGGCGAAGCGCTCGTCGGCCTCCTCGAACACGAGCCGGTCGAGCTCGACCTCCTCGCCCAACCGGTGCCGCCAGACCTGGTAGGGCCGCAGGGCGGCGTCGGGGCGGACGTAGTAGAAGCTCCGGTGGTCTGCCGCCCACGCCGAGCCGTACTGCACACCCTCGATCACGTCGGGCAGGTCCGCGCCCGAGCCGAGGTCCCGGAACTGCAGCCGGTAGCGCTCCGAGCCGTCGAGGTCGAGCGCGTACGCGAGGATCCGGTCGTCCGAGCTCACGTCGAACACGCCGAGCGCGACGAACTCGCGCCCTTCTGCCAGGACGTTCTCGTCGAGGATCACCTCGCCGGATCCCGCGCGCGCCGCCGCGAGCGCTCCGGCCGGGTCGAGACGGCCGTCCGGGTCGGCGAGGCGGTGGTGGCTGCGGTACTGCGCACCCGTGTGGTTCGCGCTCCAGTACCACCAGCCACCGTGGCGCGTCGGGACGGACACGTCGTCCTCCTGCACGCGCTGCTTGATCTCCGCGAACAGCGCCTCCTGGAGCTCGGCGGTCGGGGCGAGCACCGCGTCGGCATACGCGTTCTCCGCGTCGAGATACGCCCGGACCTCGGCGCTCTCGCGGTCGCGCAGCCACCACCAGTCGTCGACGCGGACGTCGCCGTGGGCCTCGAGCCGGTGAGGGCGCCGCGGCGCCGCGGGACGGACGACGCCGTCGACGTTCAGCTGGATGCGGGTCACCGCACCAGCGTCGCGCATCGCGGCGCGCACGTACCGCCCCGCAGCGGAGGGCCCGTCCCACCTCGCCCGACATCGCCCGACATCGCCCACCCCGACCTCGCCCGACATCGCCCGACCTCGACGGGCCGACCCGACCCGAGCGGCGCGGCCCGCGCCGTAGCATCGCTCGCGTCCTGCGTGCGCGGTCCGGGTCGCCGGCGCGCTCGCCTGGACTCTGCCGGAAGCCGCCCGGCCGTCGCACCAGGCACGAGTCGAGAGCGAGCACGAGTCGAGAGAGAGGAAGTGACGTGAGCCGAACACGCGTCGTCGTCACAGGTGGAAGCGGAAAGCTCGGGCGCGCGTGCGTACGCGATCTGGTCGAGCACGACTACGACGTGCTGAGCGTCGACGCCGTTCCCCCCGCGACGCCCCTCTGCCCCTTCCTCGTCGCCGACCTCGAAGACGGCGGCCAGACGATCCAGGTCCTGTCCGGCACCGACGACCGCCTCGGCGGCGTCGACGCCGTCGTCCACCTCGCGGCGATCCCCGCCCCCGGACGCGCGCCCGACGGCACGGTCTTTCGCGTCAACACGCTCACGACCTACAACGTCTTCGACGCGGCGAACCGTCTCGGCATCACGAACGTCGTCTGGGCCTCGAGCGAGACCGTCCTCGGGCTGCCCTTCGACGTCCCGCCGGCCTACGTGCCCGTCGACGAGGAGTGCGAGCCGCGGCCGGAGTCCGCCTACTCCATGGCCAAGCTGCTCGGCGAGGAGATGGCGCGCCAGTTCTGCCGGCGCAACCCGCGGCTCAAGATCGCCGGCCTGCGCTTCTCGAACGTCATGGAGCCCGGCGACTATGCGGCGTTTCCCTCCTACGACGACGACCCGATGCGACGCAAGTGGAACCTGTGGGGCTACATCGACGCCCGCGACGGTGCACAGGCCGTGCGGAAGGCGCTCGAAGCCGGGTTCACGGGCGCAGAGGTCTTCATCGTCGCGAACGCGGACACCGTCATGAGCCGGACCAACGACGATCTGCTCGCCGAGGTGTTCCCCGGCGTCGCGCGCACCCGCGCCGTCGAGCCGCACGAGACGCTCCTGTCGATCGACAAGGCACGCCGCATGCTCGGCTTCGACCCACAGCACAGCTGGCGCGACGCCCAGGGCTGACATGGGAGCTCGCGCGACGAGCTAGTACGTGCAGTCTGCAATACTGACACGGTGCAGCCAGTTCCACCGCCTGCGGGCGCGCCACGCCCGCCCTCTGGCCACGGCACCTCGGCGCCCGGGCGCGCCGCCCCGCGCCCGC
>DAHWHN010000087.1 GCA_027335685.1 Acidimicrobiaceae bacterium | reverse complement strand
GTCTACGCGGTGGAGCCGATGGTGAACGTCGGGTCCTTCGACACGATCGAGCTCGACGACGGCTGGAGCGTGCTCACGGCGGACGGTTCGCTCTCTGCGCACTTCGAGCACACCATCGCCGTGACCGAGGGCGGACCGGAGGTCCTCACGGCGCCGTGACCGCGATCACCGCGAGCTGCTAGCATGTCAGCTCGCCCCGGGAGCGCTGGACCCGGGGTCGTGATCGCGCGTTCTTCCGTGGGTCCACGGGGACGCAGACGGGTCGTCGAGAGTTCGCCCGCGACGACCGACAGCTGCGACGGGGAAGCCGTGCCGGCGGCACGTGACCACCCTGCACGCATCGGGTTTCTACGAGGAGGTCGACCTGCCGAAGCCGAAGGAGGATGCGATCGTGCTGGAAGGCACGGTCGTCGAGCCGCTGCCGAACGCGATGTTCCGCGTCGAGCTCGAGAACGGTCACAAGGTGCTCGCGCACAGCTCAGGGAAGATGCGCATGCACCGCATCCGGATCCTCCCGGGAGATCGCGTCCAGGTCGAGATCACGCCGTACGACCTGAGCCGCGGACGGATCACGTATCGGTACAAGTAGGTCGGTATAAGTAGGTCGGTATAAGTAGGTCGGTACAGGTAGGTCGGTGCAGGTGGGTCGACAAGGTAGGGGACGGACGCAGTGAAGGTACGACCGAGCGTCAAGGCGATGTGCGAGAAGTGCAAGGTCATCCGCCGCCACGGGCGCGTGATGGTGATCTGCGACAATCCTCGTCACAAGCAGAGGCAGGGCTAACTGATGGCACGCATCTCCGGCGTCGACATCCCGCGCGAGAAGCGGTTAGAGATCGCGCTGACCTATATCTACGGCATCGGTCGGACGACCTCGCTGCAGGTCTGCGAGGCGGCAGAGGTGAGCGTCGACACCCGTGTGCGCGACCTCACCGAAGAGGAGATCGCCCGCCTGCGCGCCTACGTGGACCAGAACCTCAAGGTCGAGGGCGACCTGCGGCGCGACGTGGCCCAGGACATCAAGCGGAAGATGGAGATCGGCTCCTACCAGGGAGTCCGCCATCGCCGGGGTCTGCCCGTCCGCGGCCAGCGCACGCACACCAACGCCCGGACGCGCAAGGGCCCGAAGAAGACGGTCGCAGGCAAGAAGAAGGTGCGCAAGCACTGATGCCCTGCTCCGGCTCCACCTGTTCCCGCGGACTGCGGGCACTCTCCGCCGAGAGCGCCACGGCGTCCGTCCTCGTCGATGCCCAGGAGGGCGACCGCTGATGGCAAAGCCCACGAAGCCCGGGGGACGGCGTCCCCGCAAGCGCGAGCGCAAGAACGTCGTGCACGGCGTCGCGCACGTGAAGAGCTCGTTCAACAACACGATCGTGTCGATCACGGACCACGAGGGCAACGTGATCGCGTGGGCCTCGGCGGGCAACGTCGGGTTCAAGGGGTCGAGGAAGTCGACCCCCTTCGCGGCCCAGATGGCCGCCGAGCAGTGCGCCCGCAGGGCCATGGAGCACGGTGTCCGCCGCGTCGACGTGCTCGTGCGCGGCCCCGGCTCCGGGCGAGAGACTGCCATTCGCTCGCTCGCGGCGACCGGCATCGAAGTGACCGGCATCAAGGACGTGACGCCCATCCCGCACAACGGCTGCCGCCCGAAGAAGCGGCGCCGGGTCTAGCGCGGACTACGGAGGAAGAGATGGCCCGCTACACGGGACCGGTGTGCAGGTTGTGCCGCCGGGAGAAGGTCAAGCTGTTCTTGAAGGGACCGAAGTGCGAGAGCACGTCGTGCCCGATGGAGCGTCGTCCGTACCCGCCTGGAGAGCACGGTCGGGACCGCAGCCGCCAGGGCTCCGAGTACCTTGCCCAGCTGCGCGAGAAGCAGAAGGCGCGCCGCATCTACGGCGTGCTCGAGCGGCAGTTCCGCAACCTCTACGAGGAGGCGAGCCGCCAGAGCGGCATCACCGGAGAGAACCTCCTGCGGATGCTCGAGCTGCGCCTCGACAACATCGCGTTCCGCGCGCTGTGGGGCGCAAGCCGCTCCCAGGCGCGCCAGCTCGTGAGCCACGGTCACGTGACGGTCAACGGCCGGCGCGTCACCATCCCGAGCTACCGGGTCCGGGTCGGCGACGTCGTGGGCCTCGCCGGTGGGTCGCGTGAGGGCATCACGATCCGGCACAACCTCGACACGATCGACCGCGCCCTGCCGGGGTGGCTCGAGGTCGAGCAGGAGGGGCACGCAGTCCGGGTACGTGCGTACCCCGAGCGCGAGCAGATCGACACCCAGGTGCGCGAGCAGCTCATCGTGGAGCTCTACTCGAAGTAGGCCGTCGGGCGCGCACGAGCGCGCACCGCGGGCAAGGCGCACGGGCGCCCACATGGCGCGAGGACCATACAGGAGCGACGAGAAGATGTTGATCATCCAGCGACCGACGGTCGAGGCAATCGGTGAGGAGGAGGCCAACCGCCAGAGGTTCGCGATCAGCCCACTCGACCCGGGGTTCGGCCACACGATCGGCAACTCCTTGCGTCGGACCTTGTTGTCGTCGATCCCGGGTGCGGCGATCACGCAGGTTCGCTTCGACGACGCCCTCCACGAGTTCACGTTCCTCCAGGGCGTGAAGGAGGACGTCAGCGACATCATCTTGAACCTGAAGGACCTCGTCGTGACGTCGGAGTCCGACGACCCGGTGACGCTGCGCGTCGACGTCCGGGGCCCGGCCGAGGTGACCGGCGCGGACCTGAAGGGCCCGTCGGACGTCGTGGTGCTGAGCAGCGACCTGCACGTCGCGACGGTGAACGCGAAGGGCCGGCTCGCGATGGACGTGACGGTCGAGCGCGGGAAGGGCTACGTGTCGGCGGACCGGAGCAGACGGTCGCCGACGATCGGCGTCATCCCGGTCGACGCGATCTTCTCCCCGGTGCGGCGGGTGACCTTCACCGTCGAGCCGACGCGAGTCGAGCAGTCGACCGACTTCGACAAGCTGCTCCTCGACATCGAGACCGACGGCTCGCTCTCGGCGCGCGCGGCGCTCGCGTCGGCAGGGCAGACGTTGCGGACCTTGCTCGGACTCGTCGCGGACATCTCCGACGCTGCGTCGGCCCGGGGCCTCGAGCTCGGTGACGTCGGCACGACCTCGAGCGGTTCGCCCGACCTCGACCAGCCGATCGAGGAGCTGGACCTGTCCGAGCGGCCACGCAACTGCCTGAAGCGCGCCCAGGTCAACACGATCGGCGAGCTGGTCGAGCGGACGCCTGCCGACCTGCTCGCGATCACGAACTTCGGCCAGAAGTCACTCGACGAGGTGATCGAGCGTTTGGACGAGCGGGGGCTCTCGCTCGCCGGGGAGGGGTTCTGAGATGCCCGGTGCTCCGAAGAAGGGTGCTCGCTTCGGCGGCGACGCCGCGCACCACAAGGCGATGCTCGGCAACCTCGTCGCCTCGCTCATCGCGGCCGAGGCGATCGTGACGACGGAAGCCAAGGCCAAGGCGCTCCGGCCCGTCGCGGAGAAGATGATCACCAAGGCCAAGGGTGGCGGGGTCCACAACCAGCGGCAGGTCGTCGCGTTCATCCGTGACAAGGACATGGCGCACAAGCTGTTCGACGAGATCGGGCCCCGCTACGCGGACCGTCCCGGTGGCTACCTGCGCATCTTGAAGCTCGGTCCGCGGCCGGGCGACAACGCTCCGATGGCCCGGATCGAGTTCGTCTGAGCCCAGGCGTCCCGACGCGTCCGGGTGAGGTCCAGGCGGAGCCTGCGCTCGGCCGGACGCGCCTCGTGCTCGGCGTCGCCTACGACGGCTCGGGGTTCCACGGCTTCGCCCCGCAGCCCGGCCAGCGGACGGTCGGGGGGGAGCTGGTCCGCGCCTTGTCCGTCCTCGGCGTCGCCGACGCGCACCTGACCTGCGCCGGGCGGACGGACGCGGGCGTGCACGCCCGGGCGCAAGTGGTCCACGTCGACGTCGACGAGGCCGTCCTCGAGGGGCTGCGCGGGCGCCGGAGGGGCGGCGGACCCGACCTGCTGTGGCTCGGTCGTTCGCTGTCGGACCTGTGCGGACCGGAGATCGTCGTCTGGCGCGCAGGGCTCGCTCCGGAGGGGTTCGACGCCCGGCACTCGGCCCTCGCGCGCCGCTACGGCTACGAGATCTCGACGGGAGAGCGTCCTGACCCGCTCGAGAGGCACGCAGTCTGGCACGTGGGCGGTGCGCTCGACGTCGCCGTCCTGCGGCTCGCGACCGACCCCGTCGTCGGCGAGCACGACTTCGCGGCGTTCTGCCGCCGTCCGCCGGGCCGCCTGGCAGGTCCCATGGTTCGGGTCGTCCACGACGCCCACTGGGTCGTGCGCGGCGCGACGCGGCTCGCCTTCGAGATCGAGGCGGGTGCCTTCTGCCACCAGATGGTCCGCTCGGTGGTCGGCGCCGTGGTCGCAGCCGGGCAGGGTCGCCTGAAGCCTAGCGACGTGGTGAGCCTGCTCCGCAGCGGGTCGCGGGCCGGGGCACCCCCGCTCGCCCCCGCGCGCGGGCTGTGCCTCGTCGGCGTCCGGTACCGTGACGAACACGGTGGCTGGTGGACGTGAGCGCCGGGGGAGCCAGCGCGCGCGAGGTGCACGCCGGCGAGCGGCTTGCCGGGTCGGGCGCGATCCTCTAGCCTGTCAGCCCGGCGCGTCGTCGCCGCGACGGTGTGTCGCGGCCGACTGCACGACGTCGGGAGCTCACGGACGCGCCGAGAAGCGCGAGCAAAGGACTTGTTGTGCGCACCTACTCACCCAAGCCGAGCGAGATCGTCCGCTCCTGGTACGTCGTCGATGCCGAGGGAATGGTCCTCGGTCGCCTCGCCACGGAGATCGCGCGGGTCCTGCGCGGCACGCACCGTCCGATCTTCGCCCCGCATATCGATACCGGGGACCATGTCGTGGTCGTCAACGCGGACAAGATCGTGCTCACGGCCGGCAAGGCCGACGTGAAGATGGCCTATCGTCACAGCGGCTATCCCGGCAGCCTCCGGTCGACGAGCTACGCGCGGCTGCTCGCCACGACCCCCGAGGAGGTCGTCCGCCGCGCCGTGCGGGGGATGCTGCCGCGGGGAACCCTCGGCAGGCAGATGTTCACGAAGCTCAAGGTCTATGCAGGTCCGCAGCATCCGCATTCCGCGCAGTCCCCGAAGCCGCTCGCCGTTCCCGGCGCGCGCCGGGCGTCCTAAGGGGTTCCGATGGCCAAGCCGCTCGTCCAGTCCACCGGCCGCCGCAAGGCGGCAGTCGCCCGAGTCCGGATCCGCCCCGGGCAGGGAGCCGTCACGATCAACAAGCGGGAGATCGCGGAGTACTTCCCGTCCGAGACCCACCGGGTCCACGCGACGGAGGCCCTACGCGTCGCAGGCCGTGCGGAGGAGTACGACGTCGATGCCACGATCGACGGCGGCGGGGTGTCCGGTCAGGCCGGAGCGCTGCGCCTCGGCATCGCCCGTGGCCTCATCGAGGTCGATCCGGAGCTGCGCACGAGCTTGAAGCGTGCAGGCCTTCTGACGCGCGACGCGCGGGAGAAGGAGAGCAAGAAGTACGGCTTGAAGAAGGCGCGCAAGGCACCGCAGTACTCCAAGCGCTGACGCGCACGTGGTCCTGCGTTTTGGCACCGACGGCATACGCGGGGTCGCGAACGCCGAGCTGACGCCGGAGCTGGCGTTGGCTCTCGGTCGTGCCGCGGCGCGGTGCCTGTCGGGGCCGGAGTTCCTCGTCGGCCGAGACACGCGCCGCTCGGGACCGATGCTGCAGGGAGCGCTCGCTGCGGGGCTCGCGTCCGAAGGGGCGCGCGTCGTCGACGTCGGTGTCGTCCCCACTCCGGGGCTCGCCTGGCTGGCAGCCGACCGAGCAGTCCCGGCCGCGATGATCTCGGCGTCGCACAACCCCTTTCCGGACAACGGGATCAAGCTGCTCTCGGCGGGAGGGACGAAGCTCCCGGACGCGACCGAGAGGGCGGTCGAGGCGGAGCTCGACGCGATCCTGCTCGACGGAACGGGATCCGGCCGACCGGCTGGATCGGGCGTCGGCCAGCTCGTCGAGGATCGGGCAGCGGTCGCCGCCTACGAAGACCATCTCGTGCGGACTGTGACGGTCGAGCTGTCAGGACTGCGCGTGGTCTGCGACTGCGCGCACGGCGCCGCGTTCGAGGTGGCACCTCGGGTCCTCGAGCGGCTCGGCGTCGACGCGCTGGTCGTGGCCGCAGAGCCCGACGGGGCGAACATCAACGACGGCTGTGGCTCGACGCACGCCGCCGCGTTGTCCGGTCTCGTCGTCGAGCACCACGCGGACCTCGGCATCTGCTTCGACGGGGATGCCGATCGGTTGATCGCATTGGACCACAACGGGGTCGTCGTCGACGGCGACCAGCTGCTCGCGCTTTTCGCGATCGACCTCGACGAGCTCGGCCAGCTCGCGAACAGGGCGATGGTCGCGACCGTCATGAGCAACCTCGGTCTGCGCCGGGCACTCCTCGCCCGTGGTATCGGCCTCGTCGAGACACCGATCGGAGATCGACACGTCGCCGACGCGCTCGACGAGCACGGCCTGGTTCTCGGTGGGGAGCAGTCGGGGCACATCGTCTTCCGCCGCGAGGCGACGACGGGCGACGGGATCCTCACCGCCTTGAAGCTGCTCGAGCTCGTCGCGCGCCGGCGTGTCCCGCTCGGGGACCTCGCGGCGGGCGCGATGACCCGGCTCCCGCAGGAGCTGCGCAACGTGCCGGTGGACCAGCCGGGCCGGCTCGGCGGAGCCGCCGCAGTGTGGGCCGAGGTGACCGCGGTCGAGTCCGACCTCGGCTCGAGCGGGCGCGTGCTCCTGCGGGCGAGCGGCACGGAGTCTGCCGTCCGGGTCATGGTCGAGGCGGAGAGCCACGAGCAGGCGGCCGAGGCGGTCGAGCGACTGGTCGGGATCGTCCGCCGAGAGCTCGGGAGCGCTCGGACGGGCTGAGCGCGCCGGCGCCTCCGAGGCCGTAGCCTGGCGGCCATGTGCGGGATCATCGGCGTGACGGGCGACGAGGCGTCGTGCGAGCTGTTGCTCGCCGGCCTCGAGCTGCTCGAGTACCGGGGCTACGACTCCGCCGGCATCGCCGCCACCGACCGGTCGGCAGATCCCGCGACGTCGGTCGTGTGGCGGGAGCGAGCGGCGGAGCACGCCGGCTCGATCGACCACCTGCGCGGACGTGCCGGATCGGCGCCGGCGTCGATCGGCGCCGCCGTCGGCCACACGCGCTGGGCGACCCACGGTCCGCCGACCGAGGTCAATGCCCACCCGCACCTCGACTGCACCGGGCGGATAGCGGTCGTCCACAACGGGATCATCGAGAACTACCGCGACCTCGGAGCCGGTCTTGCCGTGCGCGGCCATCTCCTCGTGTCCGCCACGGACACCGAGGTCCTCGCCCACCTGGCAGAGGAGCAGGTCGCGGCCGGTGCCACCCTGGCCGAGGCCGTTGCGCTCTGCCTCGGGTCGCTACGCGGCGACTTCGCCCTCGCGATGATCCACGCGGCCGAACCGGAGGTCGTCGTCGTCGCCCGCCGGACGTCCCCGCTCATCGTCGGGGTGACCGCCACGACCGGGATCGTCTGCTCCGACGTCGCCGCCGCGCTCGCCACGACACGTCAGCTGTTCGCGCTCGACGACGACCAGGTTGCCGAGGTCCGTCCGGGCTCGGTCGTCGTGCGGGACCGGACAGGGGCGCGTGTCGAGCCCGAGCCCGTCGCCGTGTCATGGAGCGTCCAGCGCGCGCTGAAGGGCGGTTACCCGGACTTCATGTCGAAAGAGATGCACGAGCAGCCCCGCGCCGTCGGCGACACCCTGCTCGGGCGCGTCCAGGCGGACGGGACGACCGAGATCGAGGAGCTCGTGCTCGGCGACGACGAGCTGCGCCGTGTCCGACGCGTCGTGTTCGCCGCGTGCGGCACGAGCTACCACGCGGGTCTCGTCGGCCGCCAGGCCGTCGAGCGGTGGGCACGGGTCGTCGCCGACGCCGAGGTCTCGAGTGAGCTGCGCTACCGGGAGCCCGTGCTCGACGAGGGCACCCTCGTCGTCGCGATCAGCCAGTCCGGCGAGACGGTGGACAGCCTCCATGCGATGCGCGAGGCCCGGCGCCGGGGCGCGCGCGTCGTCGCCTTGACCAACGTCGTCGACTCGGTCATGGCGCGCGAGGCAGACGGCGTGCTCTACACGCGGGCGGGGCCGGAGATCGGCGTCGCGTCGACCAAGAGCCATCTCGCGCAGCTCGTGATGGTCGAGGTCTTCGCGCTGCACCTCGCCCGAGTCGGTGGCCGGCTCGACCAGGGAGCGGTGGTCTCGGTGGCCGGGGACCTGCTCGACCTCCCGGTCGCGCTCGAGGACGCCCTCGACCGCCGCGCGACGTACGAGGCCGTGGGCCGGCGCTTTGCCGCGTGCGAGAACTTCTACTTCCTCGGTCGGCGCGCGGGGCTCCCGGTCGCGCTCGAGGGTGCTCTGAAGCTGAAGGAGCTGGCCTACGTCCGCGCCGAGGCGTACCCGGCAGGGGAGATGAAGCACGGCCCGATCTCGCTGATCGAGCCCGGTGCCGTCGTCGTCGTCGTCGCGACACGCACGCCTTTGTGGGAGAAGGTCATGGCGAACGTGGAGGAGATGCGCGCCCGCGGCGCTGCGGTCGTCGCGGTCGCCGACGCCGGCGACGAGGAGACAGCCCGACTGGTCGACGCGGTCCTCGAGGTCCCACACGTCGCCGAGATCTGCTCGCCTGTCGTCAACGTTGTGCCGCTGCAGGTGCTCGCGTACACCATCGCCCGGGCGCGTGGCAACGACGTCGACCGGCCGCGCAATCTCGCGAAGGTCGTCACCGTCGAGTGAGGGTGCGACGGCTGGCGGACGAGCCGGACCTGTCGCCGGCCATCTCCGCGCGATGATCGGGATCGGCATCGACGCGGTCGACCTCGCGCGGTTCCGGGCCGTCGTCGCGCGGCGCCCGGACGTGCTGGCCCGGCTCTTCACGCCCGCCGAGCAGGCCGAGCTGGCCCCCCGTGCGGACCCGCTGCCGGGGCTCGCCGCCCGGTTCGCCGTGAAGGAGGCCGCGATGAAAGCACTCGGTGTCGGGCTCGGATCCGTCGCGTTCTGTGAGCTCGAAGTCGTCGGCGGCAGCGGGAAGCCGCCCGGGCTTCGGGTGACGGGGCGCGCCGCGGACCGTGCCGTGCTCCTCGGCGTGACGAGCTGGCACCTCTCGCTCACCCACAGCGACTCCGTCGCAGCTGCAGTGGTGGTCGCCCAGTGAAGCCGGTCCTCACGCGTGCCGAGATGGGTTCGGTGGACGCTGCCGCAGCCACCGCCGAGCCTTTCGAGGCGATCGTGGGGCGCGCCGGCGACGCGGTGGCCCGTACGGCACGGCACCTGCTCGGCGGAGCCTACGGACGCCGGGTCGTCGTCGTGGCCGGACGCGGGCACAACGGCGACGACGGGCGTGTCGCCGCGGCGATCCTCCGCCGTCGTGGCGCCCGGGTCCTCGTCGTCGCGCCCGGCGAGCTCGAGCTGCCGGCGTGCGACCTCGTCGTCGACGCAGCGTACGGCACGGGGTTCCGGGGCAGCTATACGGCACCGGCCGCTCCGGCGGGCCGGCTCGGCCGGCGGCCCCTCGTGCTTGCGGTCGACATCGCGACCGGTGTCGACGCCGATACCGGCGAGGCGTGCGCGGGTGCGGTTCGCGCGGACGCGACAGTCACCTTCGGTGCGTTGAAGCCCGGGTTGCTGCTCGGCGACGGCCCGGAGCACTCCGGCCACGTCGTCCTCGCCCCGATCGGCCTCCCGGTCGCTGCGGTACGGGCCGCGACGCGCCTCGTCGAGGACGCGGACGTCGCCGCCTCATGGGTGCCGAGGAAGCGAAGCGGCCACAAGTGGGACAGTGCCGTGTACGTCGTCGCCGGATCGCCGGGGATGCTCGGATCGGCGGCGCTGGTCGCCTCGGGCGCGCAACGCGCCGGGGCGGGGATGGTGCGGCTCGCGTCACCTGGCGTCGTGCCGGGGACGGTCCCGGTGACGGAGGCCGTCGCTCGCCGGCTGCCGCCGACCGACTGGGCAGTTCCCGTTCTCGACGACCTCGGGCGCTCGCGGGCGCTCGTCCTCGGTCCCGGTCTCGGCGCGACGCCCGAGACGACGCAGGCGGTCCGCCGCCTCGTCGCAGAGGTCGCCGTGCCGATCGTGCTCGACGCAGACGGCCTGAACGCGCTCGGCACGCTCGACGAGGCAGTGCGCGTCCTCGCGTCGCGGCGGGCACCGCTCGTCATGACCCCGCACGACGGCGAGTACGCGCGGCTCGTCGGTAGCCAGCCCGGTCCCGACAGGTTGTCGGCTGCCCGCGACCTCGCGCGCCGCGCGCGCGCCGTCGTGCTGCTGAAGGGGCCCGCGACGATCGTCGCGACGCCCGACGGCGACGCGACGATCGTCGTCTCGGGGTCGCAGAGGCTCTCGACCGCAGGCACCGGGGACGTGCTCGCCGGCGTCGTCGGCGCGCTCCTCGCGAGCGGCATCGCACCGGACGGCGCCGCAGCCCTCGCCGCGCACGTCCACGGCCGCGCGGCCTCCCGTGGCCTCGCGAGCGGCCTCGTGGCCGGCGACCTCCCGCGCCTCGTCGCAGAGGTGCTCGGGGAGCTCGCGCGCGAGGGTCCCGGTCCCTTGGACCTCGTCGAGGTCGGGCCGGGCGACGCGCGGGTCCGGCGGCTGTGACGCTCCCGCGTGCCTTGCGCCCTGCCTGGGTCGAGGTGGACCTCGCGGCAATCCGCGCCAACGCCCGGCTCCTCGCCGACCTCGTCGCTCCGGCCCGGCTCTGCGCTGTCGTGAAGGCCGACGCCTACGGCCACGGCGCGCCGGAGGTGGCGGCTGCGGCGCTCGGCGGCGGCGCGGGGACGCTCGCCGTGGCGCTCGTCGAGGAGGGCATCGCGCTGCGTGAGTCCGGATGCGAGAGCGAGGTGCTCCTGCTCTCCGAGCCGACCCCTCCCGCGATGGCCGAGGCCGTCGCCCATGGCCTGACGCCGACGCTCTACCGGCTCGACGGGGTCGCGGCGGCCCGGTCGGCTGCGGCTGT
>DAHWHN010000138.1 GCA_027335685.1 Acidimicrobiaceae bacterium | reverse complement strand
GAGCGCCAGGGCGTGCCGGCGATGTAGGCGAGGCCACCGGGCTTCGGGAAGTAGCGCAGCCCGGTCGGCAGGCGGCCGGACACGGTGAACCGGGGCGCCGGCGAGCCGATCGCGCGGATCGCGAACTTGCCGTACTTGCGCTCGGTGAAGCCGGCTGAGGCCTTGGTCGTGAAGGTGATCGTCGGCGCGAGCGCGACGTGGATCGCGACGCCCTGGTGCGCGGCGTTGCCGACGCCGTTCGTCGCCGTCACCTCGACGTGGTAGGTGCCCGAGATCGTCCGGGCCGGCGTGCCGTAGATGTAGCCGGTGCCGTCGTGCTTGTCGACGAAGTGCAGGCCGTCGGGGAGGCGACCGGCGAGGGTGAGGCGAGGCGTCGGGTCGCCGCTCGCGGTGACGGTCAGCTTCGCGTAGGTGCCGCCCCGGACGGCGAAGCTCGACGGGCTCGTGATCGCCGGCGCGCGCTGCGCGCTCACGACGAGGCGGAAGCTCTGCCGGGCCGTCACGCCGAGGTCGTTCGTCGCCGTCAGCTCGAGGACGTAGGTCCCCGTCGCCGCCACGGGCGGGTCACCGGCGATGACGGCCGTGCCGCCCGGACGGACCGAGAAGGCGACGCCGGTGGGGAGCCGGCCGCTCACGACGAGCGTCGGGCTCGGCACGCCGGCCGTCTCGACGGTGAAGCTCGTGTACGACCCCGGTCGCATCGTGACGGACCCCGCGCTCGTGAAGCGCACCGGCTGGGCCTGGACGACGGAGAGCGTGAGGGTCTCGTGGGTGACCCCCGACGAGCTCGCGGCGGTGAGGTAGACGAGGTAGGTGCCCGCGCTGGACGGGCTCGGGACGCCGGAGATCGTCGCGCTCCCGTCGGCGCCGCCCTGGACGCTCATGCCGGCAGGTATCCGGCCGCTCGCGGTGATCGCAGGTGCGGGGTTGCCCGACGCGGTGATCGCGACGCTGTGGAAGAAGCCGGTGGCGAGCTGCACGCTCGGCGAGCTCGTAAAGCTCGGCGCGCTCCCGGTCGCGAGCTGGGTGATCCGCAGCGTCTGGCTCGCCGAGCCGGCACTGTTGCGCGCGGTCACGGTGACGTCGAAGGTCGCCGAGGCGGTCCCGCTCGGCCGGCCGGAGATCGTCGCCGTGCCGTTCGTGTGCACCGCGACGCCAAGGCCCGGTGGCAGCTGGCCCGAGATCGCGAGCGTCGGCGTCGGCGTGCCGACCGCGGTGACCGTGAAGTCCGTCGCCGACGCGCTGCTCACCTCGAGGCTCGAGGCGCTCGTGATCTTCGGCGCGACGTCTTGCAGCGCGACGTCGAGGGTGAAGGTCTGCGACGCGCTCGGCGACACGCCGTTCGACGCGCTGAGCGCGAGCTTGTACGTGCCGACCGAGCCCGACGGCGGGGTCCCGGCGATCGTCGCCGTCCCGGTCGTGCCGCTGCTCGTCCCGGCGGTGAACGTCATGCCCGAGGGCAGCTGCCCGCTCGCGAGGATGTGCGGAGCAGGGCTACCGGTCGCGGTGACCGTGAAGCTGACCTTCGAGCCGGGGTGCACGGTGAGCGACGACGCGCTCGTGAAGCGCGGCGCGACGGTGTCGGTGAAGACCTCGCTCGTCGCGGACGTGCTCGACGAGCTCGCCTGGCCCCCGGCGACGAGCGCCGTGCCGTTGCCGAGCGGGGCCGCCACGACGAACGCGCGCCCTGCGGGCAGCGGCGCCGCCGGGCTCCAGGTCCCGGCGGTCGTGTCGTAGACGGCGGCCATCGCGCTCGGGTTGCTCGACGTGCCGGTCAAGCCGCCGACGTAGAGGACGCGGGTCGCGCTGATCGCCGTCGCGGTCGCGCCGAACGAGGCGGCCGGCAGCGAGCCGGTCGCGTGCCAGCTCCCCCTCGAGGGGTCGAAGAGCTCGGCCGTCGCGCTCGCCGGGCCGCCGGGCGCGCTCTCCCCGCCGGCGACGAGCACGTCGCCGCTCGCGAGCAGCGTCGCCGTCGACTCCGCGACGCCCTCGCGCAGGTGGTCGACCGCGGCGAACGAGCCGGTGCGCGAGTCGTAGACCTCCGCGCTCGCCGTCACGCTCGGCGTGCCACCGCTCGACTGGCTGATCCCGCCGGCGACGAGGGCGCTGCCGCCGCCGAGGCCGACGGTCGCCGCGTCGGCGACCGCGACGGGCAGCGAGCCGGTCGAGGACCACGTCCCGCTCGACGGGTCGTAGAGCTCGGCCGCACGCGTCGTCGCGCCGTGGTGGCCGAGCGAGGACCACCCACCCGCGACGAGCACGTCGCCGTGGCCGACGAGCGCGGACCCCGCGCCCGTCACGGCAGTCCGGAGCGCACCGGTCGCCTTCCAGGTGCCGCTCGAGTGGTCGTAGATCTCCGCCTGCGCCGTCGGCGCGAGGGTGCCGGAGTCCTCCACGGTGCCACCGGCGACGAGGACGTTGCCGTCGTCGAGCACCGTCGCGGTCGCGCCCCCGACCGCGACCGGCAGCGAGCCGGTCGCCGACCACCTCCCGGTCGACGGGTCGTAGAGCTCGACAGAGCTGGTCGGCGCGCTTCCCGGCTTGGTGAAGCCGCCGGCGACGAGGACGTCGCCGTTGTCGAGGACGGCCGAGGCCGCCGCGGAGCGGCCCGTCACGAGCGACCCGCCGCTCGACCAGCCCCCCGACAACTTGGCCGTCGCGGACGGCTTCGCCTTGTCCGACGGCCGGGCGGACGCGGACGCCGCCCCGACGGCGACGGCACTGCCCCCGGCCGTCCCGACGAGCAGGGCCGCCACGCCAGCCGCCGCGGCTCGCGTCGCGGCTCTCGTCCACTGCTGCCTGTCCCGCTCTGGGCGGGATATCGCACTACGACGTAGCAGAGACACACCCTCACCTCCCAATCTTGGTTGTCGAGTCGTGTCGTGCCGGACGGGACATGCCCGCCCACGTGACCAACGGTAACGACGAGGCGTGTGCAGGCCACGAGGAATGCGTTAGAAGAACGTGAACATGCTGCTCCGCCGGCCGACTCGATGCAGTCCCGTGCCCATATTTGGGCGCGGCACGACCAACTGGTCGCGTCCAACTCGTCGGTACCCCGATACGTGCCACGTCATGCACGCGGCTCGCACCGCCGGGGCCGGCAGGGCAGTCGGCTCGGGGAGGAGGTGGGGTGGGACGGTGGGGTGGGGTCGGCGCGTCAGCCCGGCGGCGCCGGCCACGGGTCGGCCGCCACGACTCGGTCACGACCGTGGCGCTTCGCGTCGTAGAGGGCAGCGTCCGCGCGGCGCACCAGGGAGTCGGGGTCCTCGGCGGCGTCGAGGAGCGCGATGCCGACCGAGCAGGTGAGCAGGCCCGGCGTCGCCGACCGCAGCCGCTCGGCGAGCGTGGCGGCCTGCTCGCCCGCGCAGCCCGGGAGGAGCACCGCGAACTCCTCGCCGCCGTAGCGGGCGAGGAAGTCCGTCGCGCGCAGCGCCTCCCGCCAGCACCTCGCCGCCTCGCCGAGGAACGCGTCGCCCGCCGCGTGGCCGAACGTGTCGTTGAACGACTTGAAGTCGTCGACGTCGATCATCGCGAGCGCGAGCGGCTCGCCGGTGCGCCGTGCCCGGGCGACCGCCCGCACGAGCTCGTCGTCCCAGGCACGGCGGTTGGGCAGGTTCGTCAGCGCGTCGGTCAGGGCGATCTCCTCGAGGCGCTCGAGGAGCACCTGCTGGTCGTGCTCGAGGATCTTGCGGGCGGTGACGTCCCGCGCGACGGCGTACTTGCGGTGCTCGTCGGAGCGCGTGTTCCACAGCAGCCAGTGCCAGGTGCCGTCCTTCGCGAGGTAGCGGTTCTCGAAGTCGACGACGTCTCCCGGTCCACGCTCGAGCCGCGCCGCGTGCAGGCGCGTCGCCTCCCGGTCGTCGGGGTGGACGAAGTCGAGCTGCGGTCGGGCCATCAGCTCGGCGCGCGTCCAGCCGAGGCAGGTCTCCCACTGCGCGGACAGGCGCGTGAAGTAGCCGTCGAGGCTCGCCTCCGCGAGCAGCTCGTTCGAGGTCTCGAACCAGCGCGTGTCGCTGTCGTCCGGTGCGCTCGCCTCCAGGGCGGCGGCGCGCTCGTGCGCGCGCCAGCTCTCGAGCAGCCCGCTCACACTGCCCGCCGTGACGACGGCGGCGGACTCCGCGGCGTAGCCGACGATCCCGGTGCCGTCGCCGGCCGTCGTCGCGACGAGCAGGCCGACGCCGAGCGGGACCGCGACGAGGGCGCCACGCAGGCCGCGGGCGAGGCCGCAGAGCGCGACGGGCACGACGAACAGCACGGAGAGCTCACGGGCCTCCATCCCGCTCGTCGCGAGGCACGCCCCGGTGACCAGGGCACCGAGCAGGACGGCTGCGACCAGCACCACCCACCGGAGGCGTTCGTGCACTGCCACCACAATGCCACGGCCGAAGCCGCCGGGCGACAACGCGCACCCGGCCGCGTGTCAGGTGGGGCGACCTCTCAGCCGGTCGGCGCGCGGCGCGCGTGCGCCGTGGTCTCGCCCCCACCCCCGGTCGCTGTCGCTGTCGCTGTCGCTGTCGCGGGGAACGGCGGGATGCCCATCGTCGACGCGTGCCGCATGTCGAGCGAGTACGGCGGGGCGAGGTCGACACCGTCGGGCTTGAACAGATAGCCCGGTGCCGTGCCGGACACCCCCGTCACGCCGTACTGCCAGACGACCTTGTCGGTGTGGGGGTCGACGACGATCACACGGTCGTTCCAGTCGTCGTTCAACAGCACGTCGCCGTTCGGGAGCGGCATGGCGAGCGACGGCTCGTCGAGGGCCGCAGCCCCGGTCGGCGCGTAGCGCCAGAGGACCTTGCCCGTGGCGGTGTACTCCTCGACGACACCCGGCTTGGTGTACGCAGCCGTGAGGAAGACCCCCGGGCGCACCTCGTTCGAGTCCGACGGGTAGTAGATGTCCGGCGGGTGCACCGAGAAGACGATCTTGCCGGCCGGGGTCATCTCGTCGACCCAGTCGCCGTTGATCTCGGTCACGAGCCAGTCGCCGTTGGTCATCGGGAACATGCCGTTCGGGCTGCCGAAGCGGGCAGGCGGCTGGTGGTAGCAGTAGGGCGTCGTCTCGCCGTAGACGTGGAGGGGGACGACCGAGGTCTTCGAGAGGTAGAGCAGCCGGCAGTTCTTGATGTCGGCGGAGATCACGTTGCCGTTCGGCAGCAGCATCGCGTCGTCGGGGTTGTCGAGGTAGCCGGGCGCCGCGCCGGCGACGCCCGGGTGGCCGTAGCGCCAGACGATGTGGCCCGTCCTGAGCGAGATCTCGGAGATGACGAAGTCGGACTCCTCGGTCGCGAGGATATGCCGACCGTGCGGTCCGAAGAAGGCGTCGTCGGGGGAGAGGAAGCTCTGGCCCGGCGCGAGGTCGCCCGGGCGCGGGAACTGCCAGAGGATCCGACCCTTCGGGTCGACGAGCAGGAGCCGGGAGTTGTTCCGGTCGGCGATGAGCACGGGGCCGGGGAGCACCGACGGGTTCGAGCCGGGCTGGAGGTGACCCGGCTCGCCCTTCACCTTGGCCTCGAGCGACGCCAGCCACGACGACACCGTCCATCGACGGTGCCGCACGGCCGTGCCCCGGCGGGTGCGCGCCGGGTGGACCGGCGAGCCCGACGCCGCGGCGGGTCCGTCGATCGCGTGCGTCGCGAGCAGCAGGCCTAGCACCGCGACGGCCAAGACGCCCGAGAGGGCGACCCGCCTCCTGCGATAGAGCGCTCGCTTGCGGCGTGCGCGCACGACGGCGGACCGGCTGACGCTCTGGCGTGGTGTCACGAGCCTCCTCGACGGCGATCTCTCCGACGCCCGCCCGGACCCCGGACCGGCACCTGTCCTCGGCCGGCCCCGGGTGCGCGGCCCCGGTGCCGGCGGGACCTCGCCGGCGAGACCGGCTCTGCCGCGCCGGCGCACGACCGCCGGACAACCTACAGCCCCGTCCCGGCACCGCACCGCGCGCGCCGGACGCGGTGCGGGTGCGGGCGCGCTCAGCCCTGCAGGCTCGACGCCTCGGCCGAGTCGTCGGGGACGAGCCCGGACCCGGTGTCGGTGATCGTGCGGATCTCGTCGGTCTCGTAGCCGCTCGCCACCGCCCAGTAGAAGCAGACGAGGCCGATGACGAGCGCCCAGACCGTGTCGATCGGGAAGGTGAGCAGCTTCGGGATGTGGGCGGTCACCCCGAAGGCCCCGTAGTAGGACAGCAGCACCTCGGCGAGGATGTAGGTGACGAGCCAGATGGACCGCGCGACGAGGTGCCTGCCCTCGGTCGAGCCGAACAGCCAGCACGCGGCCGTGAAGGCGTAGACGGCGACGCAGACGAGCACGTACCACAGGACGAAGGGCGCATGCTCCTTCGGGTCCGTCGCGACGGCCGAGGAGAGGATCCAGTGGCCCCAGTGCAAAAGCAGGACCCACGCGACGAGGAACACGACGCCGACGGCGTTGGCCGCCCAGCGGTTCATCAGGCCACGCGGCCCGGCGAAGAACCACGTGTAGAGCGGCAAGCCGATGAAGAGCAGCGCGATGAGCTCGACGTCGGTCGCGAAGCCGGACCAGTACACGATGGCGGTCGCGGCGAGGAACGAGACCGGCGCCCAGAATCCCGCGGCGCCGAGGCGGTAGGGCCGGGCGAGGTCGGGCGCGGTCTTGCGGAAGATCTGCAGGCTGACGCCGCCCATGATGTAGGTGAAGACGGTCATCGACGTGATGATCCCGACGAGGCCGAACCAGCTCTTCTCCGGGGCCGAGAAGGCGATCGCGACGAGCAGCGAGGCGACGAGCGCGACCCAGGGGATCCGCGTGCGCGGGCTGACCCGCACCGACTGGCTCGGGAAGTAGCCGCTCACGCCCATGCCGTAGATCGTCCGGCCGCCGGTCCCGAGATAGATGTAACCGGTGCCCGCAGGTGAGACGATCGCATCGGCGATGAGCAGGTAGGACATGACCGAGACGAGGAACGCGACCCCCGAGGCCTTCATGATCGCGTAGAAGGGGCTCGCCGTGACGAGGATGTGGCCGGCGGCGCTCGACGGCGCGCCGAGCCCCGCGTAGTCGTTGGCCTTCAGGCCGAAGAAGTGCCAGACGATGCCGCCGGTGAACGCGACCTGGAGAAGGGTGTAGATGACGATGCCGATGAGGACCGACACGATCGTCGCGAACGGGATGTCCCGCTGGGGATTGCGCGCCTCGCCGCCGAAGTCGAGGGCCTGGCGGAAGCCCAGGAACGAGAAGATGATCCCTGCACCGGGGATGATGTAGAAGACCTCGTGCCAGCCGGCGGTCGCCTCGCCGCCTGGAGGAGCGAAGTTGTGGCTGTGGAACGACAAGAAGAAGATCAGGATGAAGGTGAGGACCGGCATCGCGACCTTCCAGACCATCACGGTGTTGTTCAGCCGGCCGAGGAAGCGCGCGCCGTAGAGGTTGACGAAGAAGAAGCCGAGGAGCAGCACGACGGTGAACAGCCAGCCCTCGGGGAAGTTGATGATCGACGACGTCGTCACCGGCGACTGGAGCAGGTGCCAGCTCGCAGGCGCCTGCGGACCGATGTACTGCACGGTCGCGATCGCCTCGATCGCCGGCACGGAGGCGCTCGCGAGCAGGTACGCCCACCCGAGGATGAAGCCCGTGTAGCCGCCGTGGGTGAGGTGCGGGTAGCGGACGATCGCCCCGGACCGGGGCAGCATCGTCGCGACCTCGGCGTAGGAGAGCGCGATGAACAGCACGAGGATCCCGCCGACGATCCACGAGACGTACGAGGCCGGGCCGGCGAGCGAGTCCGCCGTGATCGCGGAGAACAGCCAGCCCGAGCCGATGATCGCGCCGAGCGAGAGCATGAGGAGCTGGCTCCGGGAGAGCACGCGTTTCAGCTGGCGGTCGCTCGCCTCCGTCGCGGAGTGCTTCGGACCCTCGACCGTGACTGCCATGGCCCACCGCCTTGCCGTCGCCTCGCCGGACGGCGACCGCCCGGGCGGCGGCGCACGTCCGACCTCGGACTGGTTGGCGGCGATCCTTCCAGGCCGCGCGGCACAGGTCAAGGATTCTGCCATCGTGTTGCGATGAAGTTGCGGCGAGGTTGCGGCGCGCGGACACGAGGCGGAGTGAGGCGTAGGGTCGTCGCATGCAGACGTCGGTCGTCGACTTCGCCTTCTCAAGGCCGGCACCCGCCGCGATCGCGGGAGCCGGCTACGTCGGCGTGATCCGCTATTTGTCCGCGGACCCGGCCAAGGCGATCGACCGAGCCGAGGCGGCGGGCTACCTCGCCGCCGGGCTGAGCATCGCCCTCGTCTACGAAGACGGCGCCACGGACGCGAACGGCGGCGCAGCAGTCGGCGCCGCGAAGGCGGCGATCGCCGGGCCCGAGCTCGACGCCCTCGGCGTTCCCGCGGGGCGGCCCGTCTACTTCGCCGTCGACGAGGAGCTCGCCGCGAGCCTCTACCCGAGCGCATTCGCCTGCGTCGAGACCTTCGCCCGGACCCTCGGCCGCCCGCCCGCCGTCTACGGGCCCCGACCGCTCCTCGCCTACGCGGCGGCGCGCGGCGCGCGCTACCTCTGGGAGACGGGCGCGTCGTCGTGGAACACCGGAGCCGAGCCGCCCGACGTCCAGCTCCACCAGCTCGCGACCCAGGTCGTGGTCGACGGCGCGACCGTCGACGTCGACGTGGCGTCGGCCGCCGACTGGGGCCAGTGGCCCATCCCGTCCCCGCCGCCGCCCCCGGTGACGGGCCCAACCCTGGAGATGAACGTGGCGATCCACACGGTAGCGGTGCAGACCGACGGCAACGGCGACGGCTTCGTCGAGACGACGATCCCGTGGAGCCAGTACGTCGCCGTCGCCCACGAGGGGACGCGCGACGCCGCGCACTTCGCCGCGGGCGAGGCCCACGTCGCCGAGGTCGGCGGGCGCATCGCGGTCTCCGTGACCGGCGCGGTCCGCCAGGGCGTCGCGGTCGTGCTCGTGACCGCGCTCGGCTAGCCCGGGCCCGACTGGTCCAGGCGGGACCGGGCGGGACCGGACCGGACGAGACGGGGCCGGGCGAGACGGGGCGCGGCCCGGGCGCGCGCGACGTCCGGTAGCGTCGGGCGGCGTGGAGCGCACCGTCCTCGTCCGCTACCGGGTCATGGCCTACGTGACGGCCACGCTGCTCGCGATCCTCGTCTTCGTCGGCATCCCGCTGCAGCTCGCCGCGAACAAGCCGGAGGTGGTCAACACCGTCGGCACGATCCACGGCTTTTGCTACATGGTCTACCTCGTCGTCGCGTTCGACTTCACGAGAAAGCTCCGGGTCCCGACGGGGCGGATGCTGCTCGTGCTGCTCGCGGGCACGGTGCCGTTCTGCTCGATCGTCGCCGAGCGCAAGCTCACCAAGCTCTACGACCGCCGCCTCGCCGACGACGGCGGCGCCACCGAGGTGGGCGGCGTCGCCGAGGTCGGCTAGCGGCGGCGACCCGGCACCTGGACGCCCGGGCACCGCGGACACAGCCCCTCAAGGTCCGCGCCCGGCGCGCCGTTAGCCGGCGGGTCCCCTCGCTGAGGGAGCTGTCCACCGCCGAGCCGATGCACGAGGTCACGAGCCGATGACCATCTCGCCGATCCAGCAGGTCGCCGCCAACCCCGTCCCGCCCCAGACAACGGCAGCCGGCGCCCCGCTGTTGAGCGCGCCGGCCTCGCCAGGCACCCGCAGCCCGGCCGGCGCGATCCTCAGCTCGCTCACGCCGGCCGACCGGAGCCTCATCGCGGCGGCGACCGGGGTCGTCATCTCCCCGAGCGGGTCGATCGTGAGCGGCGCGGGCTACGTCCCGTCCGGCAGCACCGCCTCGGTCGAGGACTTCGCCTTCGTCATCGCCGCGGCGCGCACGATCGGCGCGATCCAGGGCCCGATCACCCCGCAGTCGCTCGCGAAGCTCTTCCCGCCCTACATCGCCCAGGGCTCGCCGGCCCTCGCGCGGGCCGTCGCGCGCGCCGGGCAGCTCGTCGCCACCGCACCCGGCTCCTCGGGCTCCTCCGGATTCGACGCGAGCGCCTGAGCCCCTGGCGCCGTCCGGCATGACCGCGCGCCCCGAGATGCCCTACGCTCGCTCGTGAACCGGGCACGTGCCGCGGACGGCCGCGCCTGACCAGGGCGGCAGCATCGCGGGCACCTGGCGCCGCCGCCCGCGCGGGCGCAACGACGGACAGGAGACGCGTGACGATGACCGAGACCCCCCTGCGCAGGCGAGCTGCCTGGCAAGCCCTCGAGGCGCACCACGGCGCGATCGCCGGCCGGCACCTGCGCGAGCTGTTCGCCGAGGACCCCGGACGCGGCGAGCGCCTCGTCGCCGAGGGCGCCGGCATCTACCTCGACTACTCGAAGAACCGCGTGACCGACGAGACGCTGCGCCTGCTCGTCCAGCTCGCCGAGGAGTGCGGGGTCGCCGAGCGGCGGGACGCGATGTGGCGTGGCGAGCACGTCAACGTCTCGGAGGACCGGGCGGTGCTCCACGTCGCGCTCCGGATGCCACGCGGGACCTCCCTCGTCGTCGACGGCGTCGACGTCGTCGCACAGGTCCACGAGGTGCTCGACAAGATGGCGGCCTTCGCCGAGCGCGTCCGGTCCGGCGCCTGGCTCGGCCACACGGGCCGGCCGATCCGCAACGTCGTGAACATCGGCATCGGCGGCTCGGACCTCGGGCCCGTGATGGCCTACGAGGCGCTGCGCCACTGGTCGCGCCGGGACATGACCGTCCGCTTCGTCTCGAACGTCGACGCGACGGACCTCGTCGAGGCGACGCGCGACCTCGACCCCGCGGAGACGCTCGTCGTCGTCTCGTCGAAGACCTTCGGCACGCTCGAGACCCTGACGAACGCCCGCTCGGCTCGCGAGTGGCTCGTCGGCCAGCTCGGCGACGACTCGGCCGTCGCGAAGCACTTCGTCGCGGTCTCGACCAACACCGCCCGCGTCGCGGAGTTCGGCATCGACACCGCGAACATGTTCGGCTTCTGGGACTGGGTCGGCGGCCGGTACTCGATGGACTCCGCGATCGGGCTGTCGACGATGCTCGCGATCGGGCCGGAGCACTTCGCCGAGATGCTCGCTGGCTTCCACGACATGGACGAGCACTTCCGCACGGCTCCGCTCGCGGCGAACATCCCCGTCCTCCTCGGCCTGCTCGCCGTCTGGTACGGGGACTTCTTCGGCGCCCAGACCCAGGCGGTGCTGCCCTACGAGCAGTACCTGAAGCGCTTCCCCGCCTACCTCCAGCAGCTGACGATGGAGTCGAACGGCAAGCACGTGACCCTCGACGGCACGGCCGTCGACTACGAGACCGGGGCGATCGTCTGGGGCGAGCCGGGCACGAACGGCCAGCACAGCTTCTACCAGCTGCTCCACCAGGGGACCAAGCTCGTGCCCGTCGACCTCCTCGGCTTCGCCACGTCGGTCAACCCCCTCGGCGACCACCACGACATCTTGACCTCGAACGTCTTCGCGCAGGCCGAGGCGCTCGCCTTCGGCCGGACCGAGGCGCAGGTCCGGGCCGCCGGCACGCCCGACGCGGTCGTCCCGCACAAGGTGATGGAGGGCAACCGCCCGAGCAACGTCCTGCTCGCGCACCAGCTCAGCCCGCGGATCCTCGGTGCGCTCGTCGCCTGCTACGAGCACAGCGTGTTCACCCAGGGCACCATCTGGGGGATCGACTCCTTCGACCAGTGGGGCGTCGAGCTCGGCAAGGAGCTCGCGTCGCGGATCGTCCCGGAGCTCGCGAGCGCGACCGAGCCGGACCTCGGCCACGACTCCTCGACGAACGCGCTCATCCGCCGCTACCGCCGTGCCAACGGCCGGGCTGCGAGCGGGCAGGCTGCGAGCGGGCAGGCACCAGGCGACCGGACCCCCAGCGACCGGTCACGGTGAGGGCGCGCGAGCCCCGGGCCGGGCGCGCGAGCACGCCCGCGCCGCACAGCACCGACCGACACGACGAACGAGGAGACTGACATGGCCACGGACAACCCGATGCAGCTCGGCATGGTCGGGCTCGGACGCATGGGCGCGAACCTCGTCCGCCGCCTCATGCGCGACGGCCACCGCTGCGTCGCCTACGACGTCGACGAGGCGGCGGTCGCCGGGCTCGCACGCGAGGGGGCGACCGGCGCGACCTCGCTCGCGGACTTCGTCGACAAGCTCGAGCGGCCGCGCGCCGTCTGGCTCATGGTGCCGGCAGGCATCGTGCAGTCGACGCTCGACCAGCTCGCCCCGCTGCTCGCGCCCGGCGACGTCGTCATCGACGGCGGCAACTCCTTCTACCGTGACGACATCACCCGCGCGGCGGCGCTCGCGGCGGCGGGCATCCACTACGTCGACTGCGGGACGAGCGGCGGCGTGTGGGGCCTCGAGCGCGGCTACTGCCTGATGATCGGGGGCGAGGAGGCGACCGTCCGCCACCTCGACCCGCTGTTCAAGACCATCGCGCCCGGAGCCGGCGACGTCGCACCGACCCCGGGGCGCACGCGCACCGACGGCACCGCCCAGGAGGGCTACCTCCACTGCGGGCCGAACGGCGCGGGCCACTTCGTGAAGATGGTGCACAACGGCGTCGAGTACGGGATGATGGCGGCGATCGCCGAGGGCCTCAGCATCATCGAGCACGCGGACGCCGGCAACCACGTCGAGGAGGTCGACGCCGAGACGACGCCGTTGCGCGACCCCGACGCCTACCGCTTCGACATCGACGTCGCCGAGGTCGCCGAGGTCTGGCGGCGCGCCTCGGTCGTGAGCTCCTGGCTCGTCGACCTCGTCGCGAGCGCCCTCGCGCGCTCGCCGCAGCTCGACGACTTCACGGGCAAGGTGTCCGACTCCGGCGAGGGTCGCTGGACCGTCGAGGCGGCCGTCGACACCGGGGTCCCCGCCGCCGTGATCACCGCCGCCCTCTACGAGCGCTTCGAGTCCCGGGCGAACGGCCAGTTCACCGGCAAGGTGCTCTCCGCGATGCGCGCGGAGTTCGGCGGGCACGCCGAGAAGAAGGGCTGAGCATGGCCGGTGCCGGCGAGGGCCACGCGCGCCCGGGCGGGTCGGGCGGCGCGCGCCCCGACGACCACGTCGTCGTGCTCTTCGGTGCCACGGGCGACCTCGCGCAGCGCAAGCTCCTGCCCGGGCTGTTCCACCTCGCGGCGAGCGGCCTCTTGCCCGAGCGCTACCGGATCGTCGGCGCCGCCCCCGCCGCGGTCGCTCTCAGCGACGCAGACTTCAGCGACCACGCGCGTGCGACGTTCGCGGCGCACGTCATCACGAAGCCGACCGACCCGGCGTGGGCGGGCTTCGAGGCGTCGCTCTCCTTCGCGGCCGCCGACCCCGAGGACACCTCCGCCTTGCTCGCGACGCTCGCCGCAGCCGAGCGCGCCGTCGGCGGCACGCCGCGGCGGCTGTTCCACCTCGCCGTCCCGCCGCCGGCGTTCCCGAGCGTCGTCGCGATGCTCGGCGCGGCGGGGCTCGCCGAGGGGGCCCGCGTCATCGTCGAGAAGCCCTTCGGCACCGACCTCGCCTCGGCCCGGGCCCTCAACGCCGCCATCCACGAGGTGTTCGACGAGTCGCAGGTCTTCCGGATCGACCACTTCCTCGGCAAGGAGTCCGTCGACAACATCCTCGCGCTCCGCTTCGCGAACGGGCTCTTCGAGCCGATCTGGAACAGAGAGCACGTCGCCTACGTCCAGGTCGACGTGCCCGAGACGCTCGGCCTCGAGGGCCGCGCCGCCTTCTACGAGGGCACCGGGGCCTTCCGCGACATGGTCGCGACGCACCTGCTGCAGGTGCTCGGCTTCGTCGCGATGGAGCCGCCCGTCACGCTGACGGCCAAGTCGCTGCGCGACGAGACGGCCAAGGTCTTCGAGGCCATGGCGCCGGTCGAGCTGCACGACGTCGTCCGCGGCCAGTACGTCGGCTACCTCGACGAGCCGGGCGTCGCGCCGGGCTCGACGACCGAGACCTTCGTCGCGCTCCGGGTGATGGTCGACAACTGGCGCTGGCACGGCGTGCCGTTCTTCCTCCGCACCGGCAAGTGCCTCGCCGAGAGCCGCCAGGTCGTCACGATCGGCTTCCGGCAGCCGACGCTGCGCATGTTCGACCTCGGGACCCGCCAGAGCTGGTCCGACGCGGGCAACGAGCTCGTCATCGACTTCCAGGACCCGGGCTCGATATCCGCCCGGTTCCTCGCGAAGGAGCCGGGACCGGCGATGCGCCTCGGCACGGCCGCGATGACCTTCGCCTACGACAGCTCGTTCGCGACGGCCAACGACCTCGAGGGCTACGAGCGGCTCATCCTCGACGCGATGCTCGGCGACCAGTCGCTGTTCACCCGCGCCGACGGCATCGAGAGGATCTGGGAGGTGGCTGCCCCCCTGCTCGAGAGCCCGCCACCGGTCGAGCCCTACGCTCGGGGCTCCTGGGGTCCGGCCGCCATCCGCAGGATCCCCGCGCCGCACGGCTGGCACCTGCCCGAACGCCCCTGAGGCGCGCCAGGCCGGCCCGGCGCGCCGAGAGGCGCGAGACCTCGAGCACCGCGAGCACCGGCGCCGCCGTCACGCTCCGCTGCTCGGGCGCCGCACGACCCGGGCGCGCACCGGCCGCCGGGGTCGCAGCGTGACCGTCGCGCGGGGCCGGACGCGCTCGGGCTCGCACACGCGCACCGACCAGTGCCGCAGCGTCGTCGCGAGCACGAGCACGAGCTCGGTCATGGCGACGTGCGAGCCGATGCAGTTGCGCCGGCCGTGGCCGAAGGGCAGGTACGCCCCGTCCGCCCCGGCAGGTGCGCTCTCGCCGAGCCAGCGCGCCGGGTCGAAGCGCTCCGGGTCGCTCCAGTGCGCGGGGTCGCGCTGGAGCGCGAAGGCGCTCGTGACGACGAGCGTGCCCCGCCCGAGCGGGCAGCCGTCGAGGGTCGTCGGCGCGACCGCCTCCCGGCTCGAGAACCACGCAGGCGGGAAGAGCCGGAGCGTCTCGCGCACGACCGCGCGCGTGTAGCGGAGCCCCGCGAGGTCCGCCTGGGTCGGCGGGCGGGGGCCGAGGACGTCGTCGAGCTCGCGCACGAGCTGCTCCTCGACGGCGGGGTGGCGCGACAGCTGGACGAACGCCCACGTGAGTGCCTGCGCCGTCGTCTCGTGGCCGGCGAAGAGGAACGTCACGACCTGGTCGCGGATCTCCTCCGGCCCGAGCGGTGCCCGGCCGTCGGGCCCCGGGGCGACCAGCACGTCGAGCAGGTTCGCCGGGCGTGCCGGGCTGCGCGGCGCCGCCCGGGCCGCACGCGTCGAGAGCAGGGCCACGACGAAGGCGTCGACGCGCGCCTGCGCGGCGACGAGCCGGCGGTTCGCGGGGCTGAGGCGGGTCGCCCAGAGCCGGTCCGACAGCCGCCTGGGCAGGACGAGCCGGTAGAAGACGCTCGTGCCGGCCTCGAGGACGGCCGTGAACGCGTCGAGCTCCTCCGCCGCCTCGAGCCCGAGCAGGGCGCGAGCCGCCACGTCGAGGGTGAGGTGGGCCATCTCCGTCCCGAGCACGACCTCGGCGCCGTCGCTCCAGCGGCGCTGCGCGTCGGACGTCGCCGTGACCATCGTCTGCGCGTACGCACCGACCTGCTCGGGACGAAAGGCGGGAGCGAGCAGCTTGCGCAGGCGCCGGTGCTCTGCGCCCGAGCAGGTGACGAGCGAGCTCGGCCCGAGGACCCGGCTGACCTCCTCGAAGAAGCGCCCCCGCTCGGCGATGCCCGGGACGTCGCCGTCGAGCAGGGCCCGGACCGACTCCGGACGGCTCACGTACGCGACGGGGTAGGGCCCGACGTCGGCCCGGACCGTGCCGCTGCCGGCACCTTGCAGCCGGTGGAGCGTCGACGGCAGGTCTGCCAGCGCGCGCAGGTTCACGACCCGGCGCCAGATCCCCGGAATGGGCGAGGTCACGCCGCGCACGGGCCCATTCGACCACACCGGCCGGTGCCGGGTCAGTGCTTGACGAGCACCATCGTCCAGGGGTGCGGGTCGATCGCGAACGTGAACCTCGACCCGGCCGGCGCGCGGTCGAACGCGACGACCTCGGCCTGCCAGTCGATCCGGCCGAGCGGGCGGTACCGCCAGTCCTGGGGGATCCCGAGCACCGCGAGCGACGCGACGAGGACGACGCCGGCGGCGAGCGCGGGCCGCGGGCGGGCCCGGGCCGCGAGCCAGAGGGCGTCGGCGACGAGCGCGAGCGTCGGGTAGAGCCAGTAGCGCATCTGGCCGTCGTCGACGAGGGCCAGCCACTGCGGCCGGGCGACGCTCACGACCGGCGTGAGGAGCGAGGCGGCAAGGACGAGCCCCGCGAAGAGGTTGAACAGCCGGAGCTCGAGCGGGCCGAGCAGCAGGGCGGCCCCCGCGAGCACCGCCCCCGCGACGCACAAGGCGGTGCAGACGGCGAGCGCGTGGGCGCCGGTGAGCACCGCCGTCAGCGTCGTCTGACCGAGGAACGTCCCGCCGGCGACCTCCCCGCCGAGGATCTCGGCAAGGCGCGGCCAGCTCGCCCCGAGCGGTCCGTAGTGGCCCCGCGGCGAGCCGGCGAGCTCGACGAGCTGGATCGCGGCGCACGCGGCGACACCGGTCGCGAGCACGACGGACCAACCCGTCCGGCGCGCCCAGGCCACGACGGCCGCGACGGGCACCAGCGCGATGCAGAACGGCCCCGTGAGCCCCGACACGACGACGAGCGCGACGTCCGCGACGCGCCAGGCGCGCCCGCCGGGGGCCGCGAGCACGACGAGGACGGCGAGCAGGCCGAGGTGCCACTGCGCGTTCGTGAGGTTGAGGTTGACCTCCCGGGAGTTCGGCACGCAGAGGTACGCCGCGGCGAGCACGAGCCGGAGCGGGCGGCTCGGCACGACGTGGGCGAAGCGTCGGGTGACGACGACGACCGCGGGGAGGACCTGCACGACGAGCGCGACGAGCACGAACAGCAGCGGCAGGCGCCCGAGCGGCACGAGCAGCCCGAGGTCCGCGACGAGGCGCGGGAAGGTCTGCAGGTAGCCGGTGTGGGGCTCGAGCAAGGGCGCGAACCAGCCGCGGTTGTACGCACCGGCGAACCAGTCCCGGCCGTCCTCGGCCCACAGCTCGGGGTGCGCGAGCGCGGCGAAGCTGCGCGACGTGCAGACGAGCACCCCCGCGGCGGCGACGAGGACCGGCACGGCGCCGTCGAGCAGCCGGGAGCCCCGGGTCCTGCGGGCGCGCTCGACGTCCGCGGCGGATGCCGCGAGGAGCCGAGCGCTGGAGCGGTCCGCGAGCACCGGCTACGGCGACGCGAGCGGTCGGGGCCGGGGCCGGTCCGCGCCGACCGTCGCCTCGAGGAACGCGAGGAAGTCGGACCGCTCGGCGACGAGCTTCGCCGTCGGCTTGCCCGCCCCGTGCCCGGCCGAGGTCTCGACCCGGCACAGCACCGGCGCGTCCCCGGCCTGGGCGGCCTGGAGCGCAGCGGCGAACTTGAACGAGTGGCCCGGCACGACGCGGTCGTCGTGGTCCCCCGTCATGACCATCGTCGGCGGGTAGCGCGTGCCTGGGCAGACGTTGTGCAGCGGCGACCAGCTGCGCAGCCACCGGTAGGCGACGGGGTCGGCGGGGTCGCCGTAGTCGCTCGTCCAGGCCCAGCCGATCGTGAAGGCCGTGAAGCGGAGCATGTCGAGCACCCCCACCTCGGGCACGGCGGCTCCCCACAGCTCGGGGTGCTGCGTGAGGCACGCGCCGACGAGCAGGCCGCCGTTGGACGCCCCGTTGATCGCGATCCGCTCGTGGCGCGTCCAGCCCGCGGCGACGAGGTGGCGGGCGCACGCGCAGAAGTCGTCGAAGACGTCCTGCTTGTGGGCGAGGCGCCCGGCGTCGTACCAGGCGCGGCCGTACTCGCCACCCCCGCGCAGCACGGCGACCGCGAGCAGCCCGCCCCGCTCGATCCAGGTCGCGTGCGTGACGGAGAACGCCGGCGTGATCGGGACGTCGAAGCCTCCGTAGCCGTAGAGCAGGACCGGGACGTCGCCGTCGGCCACGACGTCGCGCCGCCGGGTGAGGAACAGCGGCACCTGCGTGCCGTCGGGCGAGCGGGCGACCACCTGCTCGGTCACGAGGTCCGCGCTGCGCACCCGGGCGGCCGAGGGCCGCACGACCGCCGTCGTGCGCGCCTCGAGGTCGTGGGCGAGCAGCACCCCGGACTCGGTGAACGAGGTGTAGCCGACCTGCACCGTCGTGCTCTGGCGCCGACCCTCGATGCCCGTGAGCGAGCCGAGGCCGGGGAGGGAGATCTCGCCGATCTCCGCGCCGTCGAGGTCGCGCACGACGAGGCGCGCGTGCGCGTCGCGCAGGTAGTGGCAGACGAGGGCGTCGCCGCACCGCACGACGTGCAGGAGCGTGTCGTCGGTCTCGGGGACGAGCTCCCGCCAGCTGTCACGGCCCGGCCGGTCGAGCGGGGCGACGACGACGCGGCCGCGGGGCGCGCCGTGGTCGGTCAGCAGGACGACGTCGCGCCCGATGTTCGTGACGTAGCTCGCCGCGGACGCGAAGTCCCCGACGAGCGCGACGAAGCCGGCTGCGGGATCCTCGAGGTCGGCCACGTGCACCTGGTTCTCCGGGAAGGTCCCGCGCGCGACCGTCACGACGAGGAAGCGGCCGTCGTCGCTCACCTCGGCGCCCGGCAGCCACTCGGGCTCGTCCGGCGCCGCGAAGACGACCTCGTCGGCGTCGTGCGGCGTGCCGATCCGGTGGAGCCGGACCTCGAGCAGCCTGCTCGTCCCGAGGTGCTCCTCGCCCGGGTCGGGAGGGGCCATCGCGCCGTAGTAGAAGCCGGAGCCGTCGTGCAGCCACGCGGCGGAGGAGAACTTCGACCACTCGAGGACGTCGCGCAGGTCCTCGCCCGTCGTCACGTCGCGGACGTGCCAGGTCATCCAGTCCGAGCCCGAGTCGCTCGTCGCGTAGGCGAGCAGCCGGCCGTCCTCGCTCGGGGCGAACGCGCTGACCGCGACCGTGCCGTCGGCCGAGAGCAGGTTGGGGTCGAGGAGCACCCGCGCACGCCCCGCCGCGCCCGCGCCTTGGCCCGGGCCTGTGCCGGGGCCCGTGTCGGCGTCGGAGCCCGTGTCCGGGTCCGGGTCCGGGTCGACGACGTAGAGCACCGGCTGGTCGAGAAGACCGGGGTTGCGGAGCTGGAAGGACCGCCCGCCGCGCTCGACCGGCACGCCCCACTTCGGGTAGTCCCACAGCTCGGCGAGGCGCTCGCGGATCTCGGCCCGTGCCGGGACCGACGCGAGGAACGACTCGGTCCGGGCGTTCTCGGCCGCCACCCACGCGAGCGTCTCGGCTGCGTCGGTGTCCTCGAGCCAGCGGTACGGGTCGGCCACGAGCTCGCCGTGGTAGTCGTCGACGACGTCCTCGCGCCGTGCGGCGGGCGGCGGCGGGATCGCCGGCCACGTCCGCGTCGTGTGCTGCTCGCCCACCTCGACCTCCAGCCGGCCACCGCGGCACGGTCGCCGCCGGCCGCAAGGCTACGGCCACGCGCGCCGTGCCGGGAGCGGACAGGCCGGAGGTGGCAGGGCCGGAGGCGGCAGGGCCTGAGGTGGCAGGGCCGGAGGCGGCAGGGTCAGGCCCGCCACTCCTCGGTGCGCTCCCGGCTCGCCGCCGCCAGCGCGCCGACGACTCCGGCGGCGTCGAGGTCGGTGCCGTAGACGGGCGTGCCGGGCTGCTGACGCCAGGAGTCGTCGAGGCCGCCTGCGTCGACGCCATCGAAGCCCAGCTCGTCGACGAGCGCGAGCACCTTGGCCTTCGCGTCCGGGTCGTCGCCCGCCACCGGCAGGGCGATCCGGCCCGGCGAGCCGGGCGGCAGGTGGCGGTCGAGGAGGTGCTGCGCGTAGATGTTGTTGAAGGCCTTCACGACGGGGTGGCCGATCTGGCCCTCCACCCAGCGGCTCTCCGCCATGCCGTCCTCGATCGCGGCGATGCGGCCGTCGCGCTGGCGCGGGTAGTAGTTGCCGGTGTCGACGACGACGACACCGGGAGCCGCGCCGTCGAGGAAGCCGGCCGGCAGGTTCACGACGTTCTTCTCCGGGATCGTCACGACGACGATCTCCGCTCCCGCCGCGGCGTCGCGCACTGCGACCGGCGTCGCCCCGGTCTCCGCGGCGAGGTCGGCCAGGGTGGCCGGGCCGCGGGAGTTCGCGACGCGCACCTCGTGGCCGAGCGCCGTGAGGCGCCGCGTCAGGTTCCCCCCGATGTTGCCCGCTCCGACGATGCCGATCCTCATGGGTCCTCCTCCGACGGGGCGCCCGGTCGGGGACCCCGCATGCTCGTCCAACGCCGCCCGGCCCCCCGGTAGTCCCGGCCGGCCCGTCGCGGTCCCGCGACCTCGGTCCGGCCAGGCGCGCGGCCGGTGCCGGGACGGCTCGCCCGTGCCGCCTGCCGAGCCGTCTCCCGCGCGCCGCGCGACCTGGAAGACTCCGGAGGTGGACCGCTTCGTGCTCTGGGACATCGACGGGACGCTCGTGAGCGTCGGGGGGATCGGCGGCGAGGTCTTCGACCGCGCGATCGAGGCGGCGCTCGGGCAGCGACCACCGGAGCGGGTCCACATGAGCGGAAAGACCGATCCCCAGATCGTCGGCGAGTACCTCGAGATGCTCGGCGTCGCCGACCCGCAGTCACAGGTCGACGCCGTCCTCGAGCACCTCGAGCGCGAGCTCGCCGCCGCCGAGCACGAGATGCGCGGCGGCGGGCGGATGCTGCCGGGGGTGACGGACGTCATCGACCGCGTCCGGCACGGCGGGCGCACGGTCCAGAGCGTGCTCACGGGCAACATCGCGCCGAACGCGCGCCTCAAGCTCGACGCCTTCGGGCTCGCGGGCCTGCTCGACCTCGAGGTCGGCGCCTACGGCAGCGACCACGCGGACCGCAGGCTGCTCGTCCCCGTCGCCCTCGCGCGCCTCGCCGAGCTGCGGGGGATCGAGCTCGCGCCGTCCCAGGTCTGGATCGTCGGCGACTCGGCGAACGACCTCGCGTGTGCGCGCGCGGCCGGCGCCCGGTGCCTGCTCGTCGCGACCGGGCGCGCGTCGCTCGCGGACCTCGAGGCGCTCGGCCCCGACGCCGCGTGCGCGGACCTCACCGACACCGACGCCGTCGTCGCGCTCCTCGCGTCCTGAGCGGGCCTAGCCGGCCCGGTCCTCGCCGGCCAGCTCGGCGCGCACCACGCGCGCCGCCGCGACCATGTTGCGCAGCGCCGGCTCGACCTCCTCCCAGCGGCGCGTCTTCAGCCCGCAGTCGGGGTTGACCCAGACCTGCGCGGGCTCGAGCACCTCGAGGGCCCGGCGGACGAGGCCGGCCATCTCCTCGACCGGGGGGACCCGCGGGGAATGGATGTCGAAGACGCCGGGTCCGATCGCGTTCGGGTAGCGGGCCGCGCCGAAGTCGGCGAGCGGCGCCATCTTGGACCGCGAGCTCTCGAGCGAGATGACGTCGGCGTCGAACGCGACGATCGCGTCGAAGACGTCGGCGAACTCCGCGTAGCACATGTGGGTGTGCACCTGCGTCGCCTCCCCCGCGACGCCGGTCGCGAGTCGGAACGCCGCGACGGCCCATGCGAGGTAGCCCGCGCGGTCGGCCTCGTGGAGGGGCAAGAGCTCCCGCAGACCCGGCTCGTCGACCTGGACGACGGCGGCTCCGGCGGCCTCGAGGTCCGCGAGCTCGTCGCGCACGGCGAGCGCGAGCTGGGCGGCCGTCACCTCGAGCGGCTCGTCGTCGCGGACGAAGGACCACGCGAGCAAGGTGAGCGGTCCCGTGAGCATCCCTTTCACCGGCTTGGCCGTGCGCTTCGCCGCGTACCGGAACCACCGGACGGTCATCGGCTCGGGCCGGTGGACGTCGCCGAACACGACGGGCGGCTTCACGCAGCGCGAGCCGTAGCTCTGGACCCAGCCCGCGGTGGTCACCGCGCAGCCGGCGAGGTGCTCCGCGAAGTACTCGACCATGTCGGTCCGCTCGAGCTCGCCGTGGACGAGGACGTCGAGGCCGAGGCGCTCCTGGAACGCGACCACCTCGGCGGTGCGGCGCTCCAGCTCCGCCTCGTACTCCGGCGCCGCGATCTCGCCCCGCCGGTACCGGGCGCGCAGCGCGCGGACCTCCGGCGTCTGGGGGAACGAGCCGATCGTCGTCGTCGGCAGGACCGGGAGGCCGAGTCGCTCGTCCTGCGCGGCCCGGCGCTGGGCATACGGCGCCACGCGGTGCTCCATCGCGGGGCTGAGCGACGCCGTCCGGGCCCGGACCGCGGGGTCGACGACCCGGGTCGAGCGGGAGCGGGCCGCACGCACCGCACGCGCGGCGGCGAGCTGCTCGGCCGCGCCGACGGGATCGACGACAGCTCGCGCGCAGATGTCGAGCTCCTCGACGCGCTGGAGCGCGAACGCGAGCCACGAGCGGAGCTCGGGATCGAGCCCCGACTCGCCGGACGCGTCGACGGGCAGGTGCATCAGCGAGCAGGACGGCCCGACGAGGACGCGGTCGGCCCCGAGACGGTCGCGCGCGCGTCCGAGGCGCTCGAGCGCCGCGTCGAGGTCGGCGCGCCAGACGTTGCGCCCGTCGACGAGGCCGAGCGAGAGCGCGCGCCCGACCGGGAGCGCCTCGAGCGCGGGCTCGAGCTGCTCGGGCGCCGCGACGAGGTCGAGGTGGACGGCGGCGACGGGAAGCGCGAGCGCGGCGGCCAGGTTGTCGCGCAACCCGGCGAAGTACGTCGCGACGAGCACCTGGAGCGGTCCGGCCGCGTCGGCGAGCACGCCGTAGGCCGCGGCAAGCTGCGCCCGGATCTCCGCGTCGAGGTCCATGGCGAGCACCGGCTCGTCGAGCTGGACCCACGTGGCGCCGGCGGCGCCGAGGGCGGCGAGGAGCTCGCCGTAGACGGCGACGAGCCCGGGGAGCAGGCGGCCGAGACCTGCGAGCGCGTCGTCGCGCAAGGCCAGGAGGAGGAACGAGATCGGGCCGAGCACGACCGGGCGGGTCGCGATCCCCGCGGCCTGCGACTCGGCGAGCTCCGCGAGCGGCTTGCCGGCGTCGAGGGTAAAGCGCTGGCCCCGGGCGATCTCCGGGACGATGTAGTGGTAGTTCGTGTCGAACCACTTCGTCATCTCGAGCGCCGCGAGCGTGCGCCCGTCGACGACGCCGCCGCGCGCCATCGCGAAGTAGCCCGCGAGCCCCGGACCCGTGCCGTGCGCGCTCGCTGCTCCGTAGCGCTCGGGCACGGCGCCGACCATGACGGCGGTGTCGAGGACGTGGTCGTAGAGCGAGAAGTCGTTCGACGGGACGTGGTCGACGCCGAGGGCCCGCTGGCTCTCCCAGTTCGCACGGCGGATCGCCGCCGCCTCGGCGGCAAGGCCCGCCGGATCGAGCCGGCCGGCCCAGTGCCGCTCGAGCGCGCTCTTCAGCTCGCGCGCCGGCCCGATCCGCGGGAAGCCGAGCGTCGAGACCGGCGGGCGCACGCGGTCGGCGACCGGAGCAGCGGTTGTCGCGGTGTCGGTGCCGGGGGCGGTGACCGGTGGCGTCGAGGTCGCAGCGGCCATGTCAGAACTCCTCGTCGAAGGCGACGTCGCCCGAGACCCCGACCTGGTAGGCCGAGACGGTCCTTTCGAAGAAGTTCGCGAGCTCCTGGACGTCCTGGAGCTCCATGAAGCCGAACGGGTTCGCCGAGTGGAAGCGCTTCGCGAGCCCGAGCCGGACGAGGCGCTGGTCCGCGACGTACTCGAGGTAGGCGCGGGTGTCCGCGAGCGTCAGGCCCGGGACGCCGTCCGACAGCAGGTCGGCGGCGAACGCGGCCTCTGCGTCGACGGCGTCGGCCATCATCTCGCCGATTGCCGCAGCGAGCTCGTCGTCGAACAGCTCCGGCTCCTCGGCCCGGATCACGTCGACGACCGCGAAGGCGAAGTCCATGTGGCCGCTCTCGTCGCGAAAGACCCAGTTGGTCCCCGACGCGAGGCCGTTGAGGAGCCCTTTCGAGCGCAGGAAGTAGACGTAGGCGAACGCGGCGAAGAAGAAGAGGCCCTCGACGCAGGCCGCGAAGCAGACGAGGTTGAGCAGGAAGCGCCGGCGGTCGGCGCGGCTTTCGAGGCGGCCGACGGGCGACATCATGTCCATCCAACGGAAGCAGAACTCGGCCTTGGCACGGATCGACGGGACGTGCTCGACCGCGTCGAAGGCCTCGGCACGCTCCTCGTGGTCGGGCAGGTAGGTGTCGAGCAAGGTCAGGTAGAACTGGACGTGGAGCGCCTCCTCGAAGAGCTGGCGCGAGAGGAACATCCGGGCCTCGGGCGCGTTGAGGTGCCGGTAGAGGTTGAGCACGAGGTTGTTCGCGACGATCGAGTCCCCCGTCGCGAAGAAGGCGACGAGCCGGCGCACGAGGTGCCGCTCGGCGGGGAGAAGGCGCCGGTCGATGTCGACGAGGTCGTCGGACAGGTCGACCTCCTCGACGGTCCAGGTGTTGCGGATCGCGGCCCGGTAGCGGTCGTAGAAGAGGGGGTAGCGCATCGGTCGGAGCGTCAGGTCGAGGCCGGGATCGAGCAGGGCGCCCCGCACGCGGGCACCCGCAGCGCGCTCGGCGTCCGCGGCGTTTGCGGCGAGCACGGCCTCCACGGCGAGCTGGTCGGTGTCGGTCAATGCAGTCACTGGCAGGCCTCACAGGTGTCGGGGTTCTCGAGCGAGCAGGTGACGCCCGCCCCGGGGTCGGGCATCGGCGTCGGTGCGACCGGTGGTGCCGCGGGAACGCCCGTCTGGGCGATACGCGTCGCCGGCCGGGAGCGGAGGTAGTAGGTCGTCTTGAGGCCGGCCTTCCACGCGTGCAGGTACATCGAGGAGAGCTTGCCGATCGTCGGCGACTCGACGAAGAGGTTGAGCGACTGGCTCTGGTCCACGAAGGGCCCGCGCGCCGCGGCCATGTCGACGAGCGAGCGCATCGGGATCTCCCACGCCGTGCGGTAGAGCTCGCGCAGCTCCGGCGGGATCGCCGTGATGTGCTGGATCGAGCCCTCGGCGCGCCGGATCTGGCCGACGACCTCCTCGGTCCAGAGACCGAGACGTTGCAGGTCCCGGACGAGGTAGGTGTTGACCTGGAGGAACTCCCCCGAGAGCGTCTCGCGCTTGAACAGGTTCGAGACCTGCGGCTCGATGCACTCGTAGCAGCCGCAGATGGACGCGATCGTGGCGGTCGGGGCGATCGCGACGAGCAGCGAGTTGCGCAGGCCGACCCGCGCGATGTCGGCGCGCAGCGCCGCGACGCGCTCGCCGTCGGTCGGCTCGACGCCCCAGAGGTCGAACTGCAGCGCCCCGGACGCCGCGCGGGTCTCCGCGAAGCTCGGGTGCGCGCCGGCGAGATCGGCCAGCTCGCACGAGCGGGCGAGCGCGTGGAGGTAGACCTCCTCGGCGATGCGCCGGGAGAGCTCGCGCGCCTCGTCGGAGTCGAAGGGCAGGCGGAGCCGGAAGAAGACGTCCTGGAGACCCATCACCCCGAGACCGACGGGCCGCCAGCGGGCGTTCGAGCGCGCCGCGGCCTGCGTCGGGTAGTAGTTGATGTCGACGACGCGGTCGAGGAAGGTGACCGCGAGCCGCACGACCTCGCCGAGGCGGTCGAAGCGGAACCCCGAGTCGTCGACGAGACGCCCGAGGTTGACCGAGCCGAGGTTGCACACCGCCGTCTCCTCGTCGCTCGTGACCTCGAGGATCTCGGTGCACAGGTTCGACAGGTGGACGACGGCCCCGGGTCGCCCGGTCTGGTTGCACCGGGCGTTCGACGGGTCCTTGAAGGTCATCCAGCCGTTGCCCGTCTGCGCGAGCGTCCGCATCATCCGGCCGTAGAGCTGGCGGGCGGGCACCTGGCGCTCGTAGAGCCCCGCCTCCTCCGCCGCGAGGTACGCCTGCTCGAAGGCCTCGCCGTAGAGGTCGCAGAGCTCGGGCACCTTCTTCGGGTCGAACAGGGACCAGATCCAGTCGTTCTCGACACGCTTCATGAACAGGTCCGGCACCCAGTTCGCGATGTTGAGGTTGTGGGCCCGGCGCGCCTCGTCGCCGGTCGAGTCGCGCAGCTCGAGGAACTCCTCGACGTCCGCGTGCCACGTCTCGAGGTAGACGCACGCGGCGCCCTTGCGGCGGCCGCCCTGGTTGACCGCGGCGACGGAGGCGTCGAGGGTCTTCAGCCACGGGACGATCCCGTTCGAGAGCCCGTTCGTGCCCCGGATGAGCGAGCCGCGCGAGCGGACACGGTGGAACGCGATGCCGATGCCACCGGCGTGCTTGGACAGCCGGGCCACGTCGCCGTAGCGGCCGTAGATCGCGTCGAGCTCGTCGGCCGGCGAGTCGAGCAGGTAGCACGAGGACATCTGGGCATGGGTCGTGCCGGAGTTGAACAGCGTCGGGCTCGACGGCATGTACTCGAGGCGCGACATGACCGTGTAGAGCGCCGTCGCCTCGTCCGGGGAGTGCGCGAGCCCGCAGGCCACCCGGAGGAAGAAGTACTGCGGCGTCTCGAGCACCGCCCGGGTCTCGGGGTGGCGGAGCAGGTAGCGGTCGTAGACGGTGCGCAGACCGAACAGCTCGAACAGCTCCCCGCGCTCGGGCGCGACGGCCGCGTCGAGCACGGCGGCATGGCGCGCGACGAACGCCGCGGTGCGGTCCGCGACGAGACCGAGGGCGTGGCCCGCCGCGACCGACGCGGCGAACGACGTGATGCCCTGGTTGCGGACCTCCTTGTCGATCACGACGCCGAGCAGGCGCGCGGCGAGGCGCGAGTAGCTGGGCTCCTCGGTCACGAGGCTCGCGGCGATGCGGATCGAGAGCTCGTCGAGCTCCGCCGTCGTCGCGCCGTCGCACAGGCCCGAGATCGTCCGCGTCGCGACCCGGAGCGGGTCGACACCCTCGAGGCCCTGCGCGCACCGCTCGACCGCCCGGACGATCTTGCCGACGTCGACCGGCTCGAGCGTGCCGTCGCGCTTCGCGACGCGCATCGGGCTCGCCGGCGCCGGCACGTCCGCGACCGTCCCACCGGTCGCCGCCACATCAGCTGCCGTCACATCAGTTGCCGTCACGCCTGTCACCGTCACCGCTCTCGTCCTCCGCTCCGCCCGGCCGGCCGGCCGGCCGCCAGCGCACCCGGTCCAGGCAGTCCTGCTCCGGCGGCCCGCCCCGATGCTGCTCGACCTCGAGACACCACATATAGGGGTG
>DAHWHN010000137.1 GCA_027335685.1 Acidimicrobiaceae bacterium | reverse complement strand
GAGCTCGGTGCTGGGCGTCGTGCAGAGCATCAAGAGCGTCATCGAAGGAGTGAGCGGCTCGTCGCTCATGAGCGACCCCTCGACGATCACGAGCACCGCCGCCCAGGTCCAGGGAGCGCTCAACCAGCTCGTCAACCTCGCGAACACGACCGAGGCCGGCGGCCAGCCGATCTTCGCCGGGACCGGCAACGCGACGCAGGCCTACGACGCGAACGGCAACTACGTCGGCAACTCGACCGCGCCGACGCGCACCGTCGCACCCGGGACCAAGGTGGCGGTCGCGGTGACGGGGCCGACGGTGTTCGGCACCGGGGCGACGGGGCTCCTCGGCACGGGTGTCGGGCCGACGGGAGCGGCGGTCACCCCGGGTGTGCTCAAGCAGACCTACGAGGACCTGACCAACGCGGCATCTGACCTCGGGGCCGGCAACATCTCGGGAGCCAAGGCCCTGCTGGCGAACGTGACGGGCGCGGACCTCACGAACCTCGCGACTGCGCTCAACAACGTCGAGACCGCGGCCGGGACCCTCGGCGCCAACCAGCAGGCGGTCCAGGGCTTCTCGACCCAGGCGACGGCCTCGGTCACCGCGCTGACCGGCCAGCTCGGCGCGGTCCAGGACACGAACATGGCGCAGGCGCTGACGAACCTCCAGCTCCAGCAGACCGCCTACCAAGAGGCCCTCTACGCGACGTCGCAGCTGTCCACCGACTCGCTCGTGAAGTACCTATGAGCGCGGCGACGCGAGAAGGAGCGAGCACGATGACCGGCCTGGTGACGCTTGCGGACGCGCTCGGCGAGAACGCCGCGGTGACCGGGCGCATCCTCGACTTCGTCCGCCCGATCATCGGCTTTCCCGCGAGCCACCTCTACGAGCTGCGCGAGCTCGGGAGCGACTACGCGCCGTTCCTCGCGCTCGGCTCGGTCGAGCAGGTCGGGCTGACGTTCATAGCGGTCGCTCCCGGACTGCTGTTCCCCGACTACGTGGTCGAGATCCCGGCGCCGGACGTCGCGCTCCTCGGGCTCGCGACGGCGCGCGACGCGGACGTGCTCGCGCTCGTCACGAGGCGCCCCGGCGCAACCCCGACGGTCAACCTGCTCGGGCCGATCGTCGCGGACCGCGTGACCGGCCGCGCGCTCCAGGTCGTGCTCCAGGACTCCCCCTACGGCGTCGCCGTCCCCGTCGACGCGGCGACCGCTCTCGCAACGAGCGCGCCGCTACCTCGGCGCTCGTAGGGCGCGCAGGCGCGCTCGAAGCTCCGTCGGCACCGCACGCAGCCTCGAGTGCGCCACCGGGCCGGGTGCGCTTCAGGTCGCCGGCGAGCTCGCCGCAGGCGGGGCCCCGGCCGCCGGGTGCGAGAGGGTCGCGAGGTCCGCCGCGGACCACCCTGCGGCCGCCTCGTTCGCGCTCCGCATCGCGAGCCAGACCTCTTCGCGGTAGACGCGCATGTCCTCGGGCGCGGCGATGCCGATCTTCACCTCGGCGCCCGAGATGGCGAAGACCGAGACGCCGACGGTCGCGTCGATGCCCGCGACCGTCGCCTCGAGCACGACCCGCGCCTGCTCGATCGCGCCGACCACGAGCGAGAGCCCCTCGGCGACGACGCGGTCGCCGACGGTGGCGTTGACGAGGAGCACGGCCGAGGGAGCGGGCGGCGGTGGCGTGCCCGGCGCAGGGGGCGGCTCGGGCGCCGCGATCCGCACGTGCGTCGCACGCTCCGCGTAGTCGACGGTGGCCGGCGCCTGGACCCCGATGCAGGCGGTGCTCGGGCTCGTCACGGTGCTCGTCACCACGACGGGGACGGGGATCGACGGTGCGCTGAACGCGATCCAGGCGCGGTGGTCTGCGACCTCGGCAAGGGTCAGGGTCAGCCCGCCCTCGAAGACGACGGCCTCTCGCGCACGCCTCCGTAGCACCAGCAAGCGGTGACCTCCCGTCTCGTCCCGGCTCGTCTCGTCCCAGTCGATCTCGTTGCAGGCTGTCTCGCCGCGGGAGACGTCCGAGAGACCACGCGCATACTACCGGAGCCTGCGTCCGGCTCCCGAGACCTCGGTGGGGACCTCGGTGGGGACCTCGACGGGGACATCGGCAGGGCCTGCAGCTGGGGAGCCGGCGGGAGTCCTCGGTGACGAGGTGGATCGGGACATGCCGTCAGGCTCGTGGGCGGGTGACGACGCCCGGCGAGATGCGCCGTGGCGTGGGCCAGTCGTCGGGTTCAGCCGAGCTCGACGGTCGAGCTCCTGTCGGGAGCGGCACCCTCGATGTCGCGGTCGCTCCAGAAGGCCTCGCGCGTCGCGCGGGCCTCCGCGACCCGGCGCTCGATCTCCTTCTGGCGTGCGTCGCGCGCGTAGCGGTCGAGCGTGCGCTCGACGATCGCGCCGACCGCGCCGCAGAGCAGGAGCGCGAGCCCGAGCCGGACGAGTGCGGTGGCCGGCGAGATCGCACCGGCGAACGCCTGCTCGAACGAGGGGAACGACACGAGCAGCGCCGCGACGACGACGAGCTCCAGCCTTCTCACGCCGGGCATCGCTCGGCTACCCGACCCGCAGGGGAGCGGCCGCGGGCAGGAGGTGCGCGACCGCGGCCGACCAGGCGGCGGGAGACGCGGCGAGATTGCCCAGCCGTGCGATGGGGATGCCGAGGCCGGTCGCCGCGGCAGGGGTCACCGTGCGCTCCATGTCGTCGAGCACGAGGGCGTCGACACCGCCGATCGTGGCGGCGAAGTGGCCGATGTCCTCCGGCTTGGAGACCGCGCTCACGACGGCGAGGGTCGCGCTCGGGCGCAGCGCGCGGAGGATCTGCCGGACCCAGCTTGAGCTGGCTCCCGCCGACGCCGCGTCGACGGCGACGATCCCGACCCGGTCGCGCCGCCAGCCCGGCGAGAGGGCGTCGGCCTCGCTCGTGGCGGTCACCACGAGGTCCGAGGGCAGCGCGCACGGCGGTCGTGACGGCGTGGCGACGGCGACCTCGGTGTCGTCGAGGCCCATCTCGTCCGCGAGGTGGCCACCGAGCTCTAGGGCCCGGCCGAGCTCGCCGACGATGGCGACGAGCGCGCCGGCGACAGCCGGCAGCGCCCGGGCACGCGGGAGCTGCGCGAAGGCCGCCTCGGCGAGGTCCCAGGCGTCGGGAGCCGCAAGGGCGCGCTCGACGATCTCGTGCGGGACCCCGATCGACAGCAGCGCCCGGGCCTCGTCGCCTGCACGCTCGTGGCGTGGCACGCGGCGAGACGCGGCATCGGCCCCGGTATGCAGCGCCCGGGCGGGCGCGTCCTGCCAGGCGTCTGGTGCCGTGCCGGCACCCGGCTCGATGCCGCCAGGCGGAGCGGCCTCGGCGGCGATGCCGCCAGGCGCAGCGGACTCCGCTGCCGGACGGGCGGGCGGAGGTGGCTCGTCGGTCGCGGGTGGCTCGACCCGGCCGACGAGGTCGGCACCGACGAGAGCGGGATCCTCGCCGAGCGAGCTCGCGACACCGGCGAGCACCTCGTCGAAGCTGCGCCGAGGCGAGCCGTGGACCTCGAACACGTCGGTCGTCGCCTCGACGAGCTCGTCGAGCCTGTCCGCAGGCGTACGCGCCCCGGTGGGCCCCGCTGTGGCGCCGGTCCGTGCCTGCCTGGTCGCGGCCTCCTCGGGTGGCTCGGACGGGCGCGACGGGGGGCCGCCGGCATGGCCGCCGGCCGGGGCGACGCGTGACGGCTCGGGCCTCGTCACCCGCCGCGGGCGCAGGGGCGCAGACGCCCCCCGCACGCCCGGTGTCGGCTCCGGACCGCCCTGCTCCTCTGCCTCGACGGGCTCCACCTCGATCCGGTAGTGGAGCTTGGAGAAGAAGCCGTAGATGCCACCTGTGCGGACGCACTCGGGCTCGCTGATCCGGACGGACGTGCCGTGCCTCGCCCATGCCTCGATCAAGAGCTTCTCGGGATCGGGTCCCTCAAATACCAGCGGTTGCGCTGACACCGGTCACCACTCCTGTTCGTTCGATCTGGACATGCCGGCCGATCTCGTTGACGGACATCACCGCGAGGCGGGGGATCGCCGCGGCGAACAGGCGCGCGAGCGCCGGTCGAAGTGCCGAGCCGACGACGAGGACCGGCTCGCGCGTCGTGCGCATCGCGAGGTCGTAGAGCGAGCGGACCTCGCCGACGAGCTGCTCGGTGACGTGGGGCTCGACGCCGATGACGGTGCCCGTGTCGGTCGCGCGCAGCGATGAGGCGAGGAGCTGCTCGAAGGCGGCGTCGACCGTGATCGCCGCGAGGACCCCGTCGCGTGCGTGCTCGGCGGTGATCATCGGGCCGACCGCCGCGCGGGCTGCCTCGACGAGGGCCTCGTGGCTCTTGTTCGGCTGGCGCGCCCGGCCGGTGACCGCCTCGACGATGCGGACGAAGTCGACGATCGGCACGCCCTCGTCGACGAGCGAGGCGAGGACGCGGTGGAGCTCCGCGAGGGAGACCTGTGCGAGCTTCAGCTCCTCGATCGCGGCAGGGTCGCTCGCCTTCGCGGCGTCGAGCAGGATCTGGACCTGCTGGACGGACAACAGCGCGGCGGCGTGGCGCGCGACGACCTCCGCGAGGTGCGTGACGATCGCGGACGACGGGTCGATCGGGGTGATCCCGGCGAGCGCGATCGCGTGCTCTCGGGTCTCGGCCGGGATCCACTTGGCGGGGAGCCCGAATGCCGGCTCGATCGTCGCGATGCCGCTCAAGAGGTCGATCCCGGGACCGATCGCGAGCATGCGGTTGGGGTAGGCCTCGCCGCGTGCGACCTCGACGCCGTTCACGCGGATGGCGTAGGTGTTGGGGGTGAGGTTGATGTTGTCGTGCGTCCGCACCGTCGGGATCGCGTAGCCGCGCTCCATCGCGATCTTGCGCCGGAGCCCACGGATCCGCTCGAGAAGGTCGCCGCCGTGGTCGGGGTCGGCGAGGGGGGTGACGTTCGGCGCGAGCTCGAGCTCGAGGCGCTCGGCTCGCATCTCGGTCGCGAGCGCCTGCGGCGTGTCGGTGGGCTGGGGGAGCGTGGCCTGCTCCTCGTCGCTGATCTTCTTGCGCTCGAGGTCGTCGGCCGAGCGACGCAGGCGCGAGGCGAGCAGCATGAGAAGCCCGCCGATGATGAGGAACGGCAGGTGTGGCAGGCCGGGGACGATCGCGAGCAGCAGCATCGCCGCGCCCGCGATCTGGAGGGCGCGAGGTTGGGCCCGGAACTGGTCGACGATGTTGTTGCCGAAGTCGGAGTCCTCGCCGACGCTGCCGCGCGTGACGATGAGGCCGGTCGAGATCGAGAGCAGCAGGGCGGGGATCTGGGAGACGAGGCCGTCGCCGATCGAGAGCACCGAGTAGGTGTGGATGGCCTGGCTGAGCGAGAGGTGGCGCTCGAGGACCCCGATCAGGAAGCCGCCGAGGAGGTTGACGATCGTGATGATGAGCGCCGCGATCGCGTCGCCCCGTACGAACTTGCTCGCACCGTCCATGTTGCCGTAGAACTCGGAGGTCTCGTCGATCTCCTTGCGGCGCCGACGTGCCTCTTTCTCGTCGATGAGCCCGGAGTTGAGCTCGCCGTCGATCGCGACGAGCTTCGGGGCCATCGCGTCGAGGGAGAAGCGCGCCGAGACCTCCGAGACCCGACCGGCACCGCTCGTCACGACGACGAACTGGATGATGATGAGGATCAAGAACACGACGATCCCGACGACGATCTGGCCGCCGATCACGAAGTTCCCGAAGCTCTCGACGACCGCGCCGGCGTAGCCGTGGAGCAGCACGAGCCTCGTCACGCTCACGTTGATCGCGAGCCGGAACATCGTCGCGATGAGCAGCAGCGACGGGAACCCGGAGAAGTCGCGCGCCTTGTCGACGTGCATCGTCATGAGCAGGACGACGAGCGCTGCGGAGATGTTGATCGAGATCAGCAGGTCGAGCAGGAACGACGGCAGCGGGACGACGAGCATGACGACGATCACGATGACCGCCGCCGGCACGCCGAACATGCCGATGCGCTGGCGGACCCTCATGGGGTTCCGGGCGCGAACGCGCGACGGCTCGGGGCGTTGCGCGCCGTCAGGGGTCTCACGGAAGTCGTAACGGACGGAGCGATGAGCAAGTTGAGATCCGAGTCGGTCCGACGACGGCAACCTGGGTCACGACTATCGGATGGCTTCAGCGAACCTGGCGTCACGCTCCGGGAGCCGACGACCGCGCGATGTGCCGTCGAGGCTCGCGGTTCCAGAGCCCGTGCTGTTCGGTCCGTCTGCCCGCTCGATCTCGAGAGCGCGCAGGGACGCGATATGGCGCTCGGCGGCGGTCTCGTGGCGCTGCTCGACGCGGGTGCTCGGTAGGATCGGTGCCGAGGTGAAGCGAGCACGACAACACAGCACACGACACGCACGACCCGCCTGCGCTCGTCTCGGGGTAGCCGATCGCCACCCGGATCATCGGCGGAGCCGTGAGATGTGTCATCAGGGGAGCGGAGGCGCAGTCGCCAGCGCGTGCTGGCGCCGCCACAAACGGGTAATCATCCTGCTGGCTGTGGGGTCACTCGTGGAGCCCGACCGCCGACCGAATCTCTTGAGGTCGGGAAGGACCTTGTCTCGTAGTCTGAATGCTCCCCCCTGTACGTGCGCTCGCAGTTGAAAGCCGCCCGATTAGGAGCACGATAAGATCTCCCGGGCTGTCATCTTACGCAGAAGTCCGAGCGTCAGGAACGCCGGATTGGAGCTCGGCTGCCACGCGCGTCTCTGGCTCCGGTGCCAAGGGAGCAACGACGACCCAACTGAACCATGGTGGATCGAGAAACGTCGATCTGACCTCGATGCCGAGGGATCCGAAGAACTCCGTCACGGCTCGACGGACACCGAAACGTCCCTCGGGCAAGTCCCCGTCGAGATAGTCATGACCAGCGATGATTCCTCCCGGGTGCACCTTCGGCCACCATGCCGCAAGGTCTTCTGCAACTGACTCGTGGTCGTGTCTGGCATCGAGATAGACGAAGTCCAGCGTTCCATCTGCGAGCTCTCGTGCCGCCTCGAGCGACGTCTGACGCCAGATCTGGCTTCGGCTTCCGAAGATCGCGAGGCGCTCGCAGGCAGACCGGTAGATCTCCTCCTGGTCCACACTTTCGACATTCGCAACATCGGCGTATGTGTCGCAGTGCATCCAAGGGTCGACGGAAACAAGGGTCCCGGTCCAATGGGAAAGAAGATGGTGGGAGAACAGTCCGTGCTGGACACCGACCTCCACCCCGATGCCACGTAGCCCGCGCGCTTCGAGTAGCTCGGGAAGCTCCTCTCGAGTTGGAAGCTGTACAGCCTGAGCGAGAGCCGAAGGGTAGCCCTGTCGGCACATCTCAATGATGTAGTGAGGTGCGCGCAATGGGATCTGCGGTGTCCCAAAGCGTGACGTCAGCTCGTGCTCGCAGGCCACGATGGATGCGACGATCCGACGACCAGTCCGTGCCAGCTGGAGACAGACATCGGCGAGGAGATCATCGTCGGAGCTCGCGAGCGGTACACCGCCCGTTGCGACCAGGTCGGCGCGTCGGCAGGCGAGAACATGCGCGCGAAGCGGCGAGGACATTGCGTTGTTTGCCGCAGTTGTCGTCGTCCCTGCTACGTCCTCTGCATCCAACGAGGCGAGCAGGCTACGGAGACAGCTGGGTGCCAACTCGACAGGGCGGGTCATGAGGACGACGATCTCGTCGCTCGTGGTGCTGAGCGCTCGATCCCAGACGCTTGCCAGGCTCGAACGGGTCTCGTTCCAGATTGGTACGACCGGACCGGATACGGCTGCAAGGACGCTTCGCAGCCGGGCACCGTTGTCGGTTATGACGAGATTGACCTCGTGATCCTGGTTGGCGATAGAGACAAGTGACGCGAGAGCTGTTTCGACAGAGTCAGCCGGAGACAGCGGCAAGATCGTCGTCACATGACGCCGGTCGGGCAGCTCATTCCGGGTTGGCACTCCTTCAGCAGGCATCTGTTCAAGGCGAACTTCTCCGGACCGACGCGCCTCGAACGATCGTCGGTGCGCAGATAGCTGCGCAATCCGAACGTCTGCGGGCTGACCTGCGAGGTGGACGATCCGTGGCGCTTCTGCAGGGTCTTCAATTATCGAGTTCCACTCTTTGGGGAGCCATCCCACCATGTCAAACCACGGTGTCGGAGCCGTCAGGTGTGCTTCACCTAACCGGCTCACGTCGTACCCGAGCAAGCGAAGAATAGCGGCTTGCTCCCACCACGGATGATGAATGACAGACGTCTGGCCCCATACCTGTTCGAGAAATCGCATCACGTCTGGTGAACGGTGCAGCACCAGGACGCCAGTGTTTGGTTGATCGGCCGAGTTGTAGTGATGCTTGGTTAGCCAGAACTGCTTCGTATGGTCTGCGACGTCGCAGATATCCTGATCGTAGCGGACGATAGCTGCATCGGCATCGATCCAAACTGCGGTGTCATAGCTATCCAGCAGCGTTCTCAGGAGAAGGATCTTGTCCCACGCGGGAGGGCGGCTCGTCTGCAGTGCTCGGTGATAGGCGACGACGTCGTAACCGTAGCGATCGGCATAGTGATCGAGCATCGGTCGAACCAAGTCGACGTATGTTGCATGCGGTCCTGACCCTGCAGTGCACAGAACGACGCGTTGTCCAGTGCTTGTGCTCATCGAGGTCTCCGTTTGGTCGCCGGGGTTGCCACGCCGTGCTTCTTTGGTTCTCAGTAGCGCGCGATCGGTGTCTGTGCTAATACGCTGTGCACGTATTGCACGTTCACGCATTTACGATCGAGCCTCGACCGGCGCTCGTCGTCTCCGGCGGCGCCGTATGAGGTTCCTCGGGTACCACGTCGCTGCCCGCCGATCACGGAGCTCCGAGATCTCGTAACGACCGCGCCCGCGTCGCTGCGGAGCAGCACGAGCCGAGTCATGCTCACGTCGATCGCGAGCCGGACAATCGTGGCGACGAGCAGCAGGGCCGTGAGCCCGGAGAGGTCGCGCGCCGTCAGGGGTCTCACGAGAGTGATAACGGACGCCGGTCGTCGCAGTTGAGTCGTGCGGAGCGGGCGCGACACGTGGCCGTCTCAATCCGCCCCAGGAGCTCGTCGTTACGCCCTGACGAGTGAAGAGCCCTCGTCGCTCGCTGCGCGTAGGGCCATGGAGGTCGCACGAGATGCAGATCGTTGTGGAGGGCGCGTCGAAGTTGGACGCGAGCTACGGGCTCGTCAACGTGCGGCTCGCCCAGGCACTCACCGACCTCGGTCACCACGTGACGCTGTCGCCGTGGGACCAGAGCGTGGAGTCGTGCGACGCGGCACTGCGCTGCGCCTACCCCGGCTCGACCACGATCGCCGTCGCGCCTGGCGAACGGGTCGACGCGGAGACCCGGATCCGCCAGATCTGGCCGCCGGTGTGGCGCCGCCCGGGTGACGGCTCCCGTCTCGTGGTCGTCCAGCCCTGGGAGTTCGGGTCGGTCCCACTCGCATGGCTCGAAGGGATCGCGGCTGCGGATGCCGTCTGGGTGCCGTCGTCGTTCGTCAAGGCCGGGTACGTCCAGAGCGGGGTCAGCCCGGACAAGATCTGGGTGGTGCCGAACGGGGCAGATTCCCCAGCTGCCTTCCCGTCGCACGCGCCGCGCGCGGACGGGACGCTCTCGCTCCTCTTCGTCGGCGGAGGTATCCAGCGCAAGGGGATCGATATCCTCGTCGCCGCTCTGGACAGCCTCGACGACGCCTCGCTCGCGCGTGTCCGGCTGACGATCAAGGAGACCGGCTACTCGAGCTACTACGCCGGCCAGTCGCTCGTCGACGCCACCCTTGCCGGCGCACCACGGGTCGCGGCGCGCACGGCGGTGGTCCGCGAGCATGTGACGACCGAGGAGCTGGGCGAGCTCTACAGGTCGGCCGACTTGCTCGTGCACCCCTACCGGAGCGAAGGCTTCGCCCTTCCCGTCCTCGAGGCCATGGCCTCGGGACTGCCGGTCGTCGTGACCCGCGGCGGAGCGACCGACGACTTCTGCGACGACACCGTCGCGCTCCGGATCGACTCGACGCTTGTGGTGTCGAGCTCGCCGTTCCTCGGTGACCTCCTCACCGCCGACTACCCCTACCAGCGTGAACCGAGCGTGGTACATCTGGCCGATCTGCTCAGGAAGGTCCTCACGGGTGCGAGCGACGTCGAGCAGCTGCGCCGCGCCGCCTTCGCTCGTGCTCGTGCCTACACATGGGCGGGCGTCGGCGAGGTCGCGCAGCGCGCGCTGGCCGACCTCGCCGCGGGCCGGGGCCCGAACGACGCGTTCGTCGCCGCGGCGGCCGGGGTCGACCGGTTCGTCCGCCAGGCGACGGAGGGCTGGGTCGCCGCGGTCAACGGGCTCTTGGCTGTCGGCGACCAGAGGGGCGCCCTGCAAGCGATGGAGGTCGCGCGGGCGCGCGGCGAGAGCGACGCGACGTTGACCCACTTTCTGTCGGAGCTGAGGACGGCAGCCGCGGCGACGCGGGATCTCTGGTCGGGCGCGTCCTGGCGCCTCGACCTCGCGGCCGCGCTGCGTGCGCATACCGACGTGCCCGCCGCCGTGCACCGCTACGAGGGGGACCGGGTGGCGGTGACGTCGATCGCGGCGACTATCGCACCGTACTTCTCCGGCTGTCGCAGCGTCCTCGATCTCCGCTGCGGTCTCGGTGCGATGATGCGCACGCTGCGTGCCACGGGCAAGGACGTCGCGGGGATCGAAGGCGACCCGCATCTCGTGGAGGAGCTGCGTGCCGAGGGCTTTGCCGTCGAGCACGGCTGGATCCCGCAAGATCTCGACAAGCTGTCCGGTCTCGACTTCGACGGCGTCTTCATGGGCCACATCGTCGAGCACCTTCCCACCGACCAGGCGCTCGACGTGCTCCGCTGGGTGGCGGACCACATCGGCGACGGCGGCACGATCGTGATCCAGACCCCTGACTTCTCGAACGATCTCGTGTGCAAGACGAACTTCTGGCTCGACCCGACGCACGTCCGGCCGTACCCGGTCGCCTTGCTCGCGTCCATGCTGGAGAGCGCTGGCTTCGCTCCGCTGGCTGGTGGCTGCCGATCGCTCGCGCCGCATGCCCCGCTCGACGTCATCGCCGTCGGCAGGCTCCACAGGCCCCGACGCGTGCCCATGCAACGGCCTGCGCCAGCGGCGGCGCGTGCCTCGAGCCGCGTCGTTCACGTCGGGTTGTTCCAGTCCGACAGTGGCATGGCGCACGCGAGCCGGGCGCTTCTCGACCCTGGTGAGCTTGCTCGGCAGGGGATCGAGGTCGTCCGGATCGAGTTGGAGGGCGGGCCCGGTGGGCAGAGCGCTGGCGGTACGCACGCGCTCGCGGAGTCCCTCGAGATGCCCGCCGACCTCGCAGTCGTGGATGCGCCGATCGGATGGCTGCCGGAGCTGTTGCCGCGGGTGCGTGCCCGCCGGTACGTGGTGCGCCTTGCCTTCGAGGCGCGGCCCCTGCCCGGCTACATCGTGGACGGCCTGCGCGGAGCCGCGGAGATCTGGCCGATGTCGGACTTCGTCCGGGTCGTCGCAGCCGAGAGCGGGCTCGACCCGTCGCGCCTCGTCGTCATCCCTCCCGCCGTCTCGATCGGTCACGGTGCGGACGCCGATTTCGCTGGGTCGGGGAACGGGACCAGGCCGGTGGTCTACTCGTCGGTGTTCAGCTTCGAGCCGCGCAAGAACCCCGAGGCACTCGTGCGCGCCTTTCTCGAAGTCGTCCGCAGCGGCCGGGACGTCCGGCTGGTGTGCAAGGCGTCCGGCATCGACGACGCGTCGTTCTGGCGTTGGGCAGAGACCGTCCTCGGGCGGGACGGTCGAGACGCCCTGCAGCAACGCTGCGAGCTC
>DAHWHN010000118.1 GCA_027335685.1 Acidimicrobiaceae bacterium | reverse complement strand
CGCGGGGCGAGCGTCGGCCGACGAGGACGCCTCCGCGGCCGCCGGGAGGATCGATGTCGACCTCTTCCCGCACCTCTACGACCTGGCCCTTCATCTGCTCGCCGTGATCGAGGCACGCCGCGGCACGGGCGCCGGGCTCCGCTACGCCCGCCGCCAGTTGGAGCAGTCCTGGGGGAGCCGGTTGGCCGCGCTCGCGTCGATGTCGGCGCGCATCGACGCGGAGCGCCTCGCGAGCGAGCGCGAGCTGTTGAGTAGGCATGCCCGCCTCGACGACCTCACCGGTGTCGGCAACCGCAGGGCCCTCGAGGTGTTCCTCGGCGACCTCGACCGGCGCGGTGTCCGCCAGATCGCCCTGATCCTGCTCGACGTCGACCGCTTCAAGGAGGTGAACGACCGCTACGGCCACCTCGCGGGGGACTCCGTGCTCGTCGCCATCGCGGGGATCTTGCAGCAGAGCGTGCGGCCCTGCGATCTCGCCGTCCGTCTCGGTGGGGACGAGTTCGCCGTCGTCCTCGCAGACGTCACGATCGACGTCGCCTCGCAGCGTGCGCTCGACTGCCTCGCCTGCATCGACGCGCAGCGCTTCGAGTCCGGTCGGGCGGTCTTCGCCGTGTCGGCGAGCGCCGGCATCGCAGTCGGGGACCCCGCGGGGATCGTCGATCTCCGTGCCGAGGCGGACGCGGCGCTCTACCGTGCAAAGGCCGGCGCCGGCCAGCGGCCGGCGCGCAGCCGGCTCGTACGCGCGACCGACTAGCCGACGGCTCCTGGTAGGCGGGCGGTCCCGGCGTCCGGGGCGTGCGACACTGGCCCGGTGAGCGACGACATCGCGGCGGCGACCGACCTGGACGTGCAGGAGCGGCACTGGGCGGACCGTCTCGGTCGTCTGGCGATCCCGGTCGAGATCCTCGGCTCGGCCGAGGAGTCCCCCTACCGCTTCGACCCGGCTGTGTTCGAGGCGGCGGCTCTCGCGGCGCTCCGCCGGGTCGAGGACAGCGTGTCGGACCGGGCGGCGCGGGACGCGCTGGCCCCGGGTGGCTCGGTCCTCGACGTCGGTGTCGGGGGCGGCGCGGCGAGCCTGCGTCTCGGGCGCGACGGTGCCCGCCTCGTCGGCGTGGACGCGAGCCGGGAGCTGCTCGAGGTGTTCTCGACCCTCGCGTCGGCTGCAGGCATCGACGCGACCGTTGTCGAGGGGAGCTGGCCCGGCATCGCCGCCGCCGTCCCGGTCGCCGACGTGGTCGTGTGCCACAACGTCGCCTACAACGTCGCCGGTCTCGGCGCGTTCACCGCGGCCCTCGGGCGCCACGCGACCACCCGGGTCGTCGTCGAGCTGACCGCCGAGCACCCGCTTGCATGGATGCGGCCGTACTGGCGGGCGCTGCACGGTCTCGAGATGCCGGACGGCCCGACCGCGGACGACGCGATCGCCGTCGTCGCCGCGACCGGAGTCGACCTGCACGTGGAGCGCTCGACGCGCCTGGTCGAGGCCCCGGTCGCGGCCCCGGGCGACCTGGTCGCGCAGATCGCCCGCCGGCTCTGCGTCGTACCGGCGCGCCACGGCGAGGTCGCCCGCCTCCTCGAGGAGCTCCCCCCTCCGACGGCGCGGGAGGTCGTGACACTGTGGTGGGACGCCTGAGGATGGCGCGCGTTCGGGCGGTGACCGCGATCCGGGCGGTCCGGGGGTGATCGGCGTCGCAGCCGTCGGCCTCGCCGCCGGCGCCCTCACGACGTGTGCATGGATGCCGCAGCTCGCCCGGACGTGGCGGAGCCGGCATGCCGACGACATCTCCTGGGGCTACCTCGGCCTGCTCGGGGCGGGGATCGCGCTCTGGGTCGCCTACGGCGTCGCGGACCACTCCTTCGCGGTCGAGCTCGCCAACGCGCTCACGCTCGTGTTCGTCGTCGGAATCGCCGTGCTGAAGGCCGGACCGTCCGCGCGCGCCCGGCGGCGGGAGCGGGCACGCCGACGTGCCGAGCGCGCCACACTGGAGGCATGACTGCTCAGTACATCTTCACGATGCGCGACCTGCGCCGCGTCTACCCGCCCGACCGCGAGGTTCTCCGCGGCATCAACCTCTCGTTCTTCCCCGGCGCAAAGATCGGGGTCATCGGATCGAACGGGTCTGGGAAGTCCTCGCTGCTGCGGATCATGGCGGGGCTCGACGACGGCTTCTCCGGGGAGGCACGACTCACGCCGGGCTTCTCGGTCGGCCTGCTCGCCCAAGAGCCCGAGCTCGACGAGTCGAAAGACGTCGCCGGCAACGTCGCCGACGGTGTCGCCGAGATCATGGGCTACGTCGAGCGCTACAACGCCGTCTGCGCAGCGATGGGCGCGCCGGACGCCGACTTCGACAAGCTCCTCGCCGAGCAGGCGGACCTTCAGGACAAGATCGACGCGAGCGGCGGGTGGGACCTCGAGCGCACGTTCGAGATCGCGATGGACGCCCTGCGTCTCCCGCCGGGCGACGCGCGCGTGACCAGCCTGTCGGGAGGCGAGCGCCGGAGGGTTGCGCTCTGCCGCCTCCTTCTCTCCCAGCCGGACCTGCTGCTTCTCGACGAACCGACGAACCACCTCGACGCGGAGTCCGTCGCATGGCTGGAGAGGACGCTCCAGGAGTACCCCGGAACCGTCGTCGCGGTGACCCACGATCGCTACTTCCTCGACAACGTGGCAGGGTGGATCCTCGAGCTCGACCGGGGCGCTGGCATCCCCTGGGAGGGCAACTACTCGTCGTGGCTCGAGCAGAAAAGGGCGCGGCTCGAGCGCGAAGAGAAGGCCGACAGAGCGCGCCAGCAGGCGCTCCAGCGCGAGCTCGAGTGGATCCAGATGTCGCCGCGCGCCCGTCAGGCCAAGGGCAAGGCCCGGATCAACGCCTTCAACGACCTCGTCGCCCAAGCCGAGGCGGCCGACCGCCGGGCGGACACCCTCGAGATCGCCATCCCGCCCGGTCCGCGACTCGGCGACCAGGTCGTCGACGCGCACGGTCTCGTGAAGGCCTTCGGCGACCGGCTCCTCATCGACGGGCTCTCCTTCCTCCTGCCGCCGGGCGGCATCGTCGGCGTCATCGGGCCGAACGGAGCCGGGAAGACGACGCTGTTCCGGCTGATCGTCGGCGCCGAGGAGCTCGACGGTGGCGAGCTGACGATCGGGTCGACCGTCGAGATCGCCTACGTCGACCAGTCGCGCGCGGACCTCGACCCGCAGGCGACGGTGTTCGACGAGATCACCGGTGGCGTCGAGCGGATCGTCGTCGGTTCGCGCGAGCTGCACGCGAGAGCGTACGTGTCGAGCTTCGGCTTCAAGGGCAGCGACCAGCAAAAGCTCGTCGGCCAGCTCTCCGGGGGTGAGCGCAACCGGGTGCAGCTCGCGAAGGTCCTGAAAAGCGGCGGGAACGTGCTGCTGCTCGACGAGCCGACGAACGACCTCGACGTCGACACGCTCCGGGCGCTCGAGGACGCGCTCCTCGACTTCCCGGGCTGCGCGGTGGTGATCAGCCACGATCGCTGGTTCCTCGACCGCATCGCCACGCACGTGCTCGCGTTCGAGGGGGACTCCGACGTCCGGTGGTGGGAGGGAAACTTCAGCGACTACGAGGCGGACCGGAAGAAGCGGCTCGGGATCGACGCCGACCAACCCCACCGGATCCGCTACAAGCCTCTCGTGCGGGACTGATCTCGCTGCGCCGGGCTCTGGTTGCCGGTCGGCGGCGGCCGGGTGCTCCCGCCACCCTCGACCCGGGGGTCCGGCGGAACTAGCATCTCGCACGCGGCGTGGTTGCGTGCCGGTCGTTCGCCGTCGGCCGGCGGGAGCGGGGGTCAGCTGTGAGCAAGGTCCGCGTGCTGGTCGGCACCCGCAAGGGAGCGTTCCTCCTCGAAGCGGACGGGTCGCGCAGGAGCTGGGAGGTACGGGGTCCGTTCTTTCCCGGCTGGGAGGTCTACCACGTGGCGGGATCGCCGGCCGATCCCGAACGGCTGTACGCATCCGCCAGCTCGTCGTGGTTCGGCCAGGTCGTGCACCGCTCGGACGACGGCGGAGCGACGTGGCACCCGGTCGGCAACGCCTTCGCCTACGAGGGCGTCCCGGGCACCCACCAGTGGTACGACGGGAAGCCGCGTCCCTGGGAGTTCGCGCGCGTCTGGCACGTCGAACCCTCCCTCGACGATCCCGACGTCGCGTTCGCGGGCGTCGAGGCCGCGGCGCTGTTCCGGACCGACGACGCCGGGGAGCACTGGCGCGAGCTCCCCGGGCTCCGCAACCACGGCTCGGGGCCGTCGTGGCAGCCCGGCGCCGGTGGCATGTGCCTGCACACCGTCGTGCTCGACCCGGCGAACGCGAACCGGATCTACGTCGCGATCTCCGCAGCCGGCGTCTTCCGCACGAGCGACGGCGGTGCGACGTGGGAGGCGGTCAACAAGGGTCTGCGGTCAGGCGAGATCCCGTCGAGCGACGCCGAGGTGGGCCACTGCGTGCACAAGCTGGCGATGCACCCGTCGAGGCCCGCGGTGCTGTTCATGCAAAAGCACTGGGACGTGATGCGCAGCGACGACGAAGGTGGCAGCTGGCGCGAGATCAGCGGGAACCTCCCGAGCGACTTCGGCTTCGCGATCGCGGTCCACGCGCACGAGCCCGACACGGTCTACGTCGTGCCGATCACGAGCGACGCGCACCACTTCCCCCCGGACGGTATGCTCCGCGTCTACCGGAGCCGGACCGGTGGCGACGAGTGGGAGCCGCTCGCGGACGGCCTTCCCCAGCAGCACTGCTTCGTCAACGTGCTGCGCGACGCGATGGCCGTCGACGCCCTCGAGGGCTGCGGCGTCTACGTCGGCACGACCGGGGGGCAGGTCTACGCGTCGCGGGACTCCGGCGACCACTGGGAGCCCCTCGTGCGCGACCTCCCGGCCGTGCTGTCGGTCGAGGCCCAGACACTGACATGAGCGCCGGTCCCCCGGCCGGTCGGGACGGGCGCGCGACGCGCGCCGTCGCCGTCGTGCTCCCGGCCCAGCTGCGCGCTCTGGCGGGCATCGAGTCGGCCGTCGTCGTCGAGGTCTCGCCGCCCGTGACCCAACGCGGCGTGCTCGACGCGCTCGAGGGGGCGTGGCCGGTCCTGTCCGGCACGCTGCGCGATCCGGTCACGCGCCGCCGCCGACCCTACATCCGCTACTTCGCCGGCGGGCTCGACCTCAGCCACGCCGACGCCGACGCCGCCGTGCCGGAGGCGGTCGCGGCCGGCCGTGAGCCCTTCGTCGTGATCGGCGCGATGGCCGGGGGATGAGCGGACCGTCAGGCGATCGGCGTGCGCAAGAGGCCGACGCCGTCGATCTCGACCTCGACGACGTCGCCCGGCACGAGCACGAGAGGCGGGTCGCGGAAGTAGCCGACGCCCCCGGGGGTGCCGGTGACGAGGACGTCGCCGGTCTCGAGCCGGGTGAAGCTCGTGACGTACGCGATCAATTCGGGGATCGAGAAGATCATCTCGCTCACCCGTGCCGACTGGCGGACCTCGCCGTTGACGCGCGTCTCGAGCATCAAGGCGGTGACGTCGGGGATCTCGTCCGCCGTCACGAGCCACGGCCCGAACGCGCCCACACCGAGGAAGTTCTTCCCCGGGGTGAACTGCGAGCTGTGCCGCTGGAAGTCCCGGACGGTGAAGTCGTCGAAGCAGGCGTAGCCGGCGACGTGGGACAGCGCGTCGGCCGGGGAGACCTTGTACGCGGGCTCGCCGATCACGACCGCGAGCTCGCCCTCGTAGTCGAGGGCGGCCGAGACGTCCGGCACGCAGACGTCTCGTCCGTGGCCGACCTGGGAGTCGGCGAAGCGGACGAACAGCGTCGGGTGCTCGGCGTGCGCCCGCCCGGTCTCGTCGCGGTGGTCCGCATAGTTGACGCCGGCGCAGACGACCTTGCCGGGGTCCGGCACGACGGGGAGCAGCTCGATCTCGTCGAGCGCGCGACCATGCAGGGCTGCCGCGGCGCCGAGGACGGCGTCGAGCTCGCCGCTCGCGAGGGCGAGCGCGCCCTTCAACGTCGCGGGCAGGCCGTCCCGCAGCGGCGGGATCTCGACGACACCGGTGTCGAGCACGGCTCCGTAGGTGCTGCGTCCGTCGATGCGGTAGCTGGCGAGCTTCACGAGACCGTCCTTTGCGGGGTGGGGCCGACCCTGTAGAGCATCTCACCGGCGTTGCGGACGACGAGGACGCCCTCGTCCTCGCGGCCCTCCCACTCGGCGGGATCGACCTCGCGATGGTCGAGGAAGCCGAGGTTGACGGCTCGGCAGCGCCATTCGGGGATGCCGGTCGCGAGCGTCACGGCGATGCGCGGCGTCTCGACGCCTGTCGTCGGGTCGTAGCTGCCGACACCCTTGACGTGGGTGCTGTGCGCCTTGATCATCCCCGGCACGTCGTCGAAGCGACCGGGCTGGAGCGTGAAGTAGTCGCGCACGTGGTAGCCGACGGCCTCGATCGCCGCGGCGTGGGTGTAGGAGATCTCGGTCAGGTGCGGCGCGTAGATCACCACCTCGCCGCCGTCGGCGATGGCGGGCTCGGTCTTGTACATCGCCTTCGCTGCCGTCCACAGGTCGTCGTAGATCGGCGAGGGCATCGAGAGCACCCGGCGGTAGGGACGGGAGACGGTCGTGATCCCGAGCTCGGCGGCGAGGTCGGCCGCAGCGCTCCAGGCCTCGACGTGACCGCCGACGTAGACCCCGTGCAGGGCGTCCCCGCTGACCGCGAGCGCGATGCAGGTGATGGGCCGCGGCACGAGCTCGGCCGCCCGGTGCACCATCTTGCGCACGGGCGTGTCCTTCACGCCGATCGTCGCGCTGCTCGTCACGAGCGCTCCGAGCCAGTGGGTCGCGTCGATGATCTCCGGTCCGGCGATACCGGGGAACAGGTACTTCGCGCCACCGGAGAACCCCGCCACCTCGTGGGGGAAGACGGGCCCGCAGATCACGATGTGGTCCGCGTCGAGGATGCGGCGGTTGAGCGCGACGGGCACGTCCACCGAGAGAAGTCCCTGCGTGAGCTCGGCGACGTCCCGGGCCGGGATGACCCCGAGAGGGGCGAGCTCGGCGGGATCGTCCCACGCGTGGTTCTCGATGCCGATGCCGGGGTGCAGCTGTGCGCGCTGCGCGACCGTGAGCCCGACGAGCGCGGCGATCGCGTCCTCGTCCATCGCCGGGTGGGTCCCGAGCGCGACGAGGTAGTCGAGCTCGGCGGCGCGTCCGCCGAGGTGCTCGGCGAGGAGCTCGAACATGAGCGGGATCGGGGCGTGGCGCGTCGAGTCGGGGACGAGGACGAGGACCTTCTTGCCCTCGAGCGCAACGCTGCCGAGCCCGTCGGCGAGGATCGACGCGACCTCGTCTCGCCCGAGCACCGTCGCAGCCGAGCCGTAGCCAAACATGTCAGGGTGACCTCCTCTGGTCGGGTTGTCGTGGCGCACGATCCTCGCCGGGCGATGCACCGCCGTGCCGGTTGCGCCCGAGCAGGGTCGCAACCTCGCCGTAGGCGGAAAGCAGCGACGGGAGCCGGCTCCTTGTCGCCTCGGCTGCCTCGACAAGAGCAGGGTCGACGGCCACCGGCGCGGGGAGGTCGTCGTCTCGGCCGCTGCCGACGAGCAGCGCGCGCGCTCTGGCCAGGTCCGGCGCGCGGCCGAGCGCGAGCAGGGCGAGGGTGGCCGCGCCGAGGGCCGAGCCCCCTGCGTCCTCGACGACCCGGAGCGGGCGGCCGATCGACGCGGCGAGGACGTCACGCCACAGCGGGGACCGCAGCGCGCCGCCGGTCGCGCGCACCGACCGCACTGGCTCGGTGTCGGCGAGCAGCTCGACGATCGAACCGAGCTGCAGGCACACGCCTTCGATCGCCGCGCGCACGAGGTGCGCGCGCCCGTGGTGGCGGCGCAGGCCGAGATACGCGCCGGGGACGTCCGGGTCCCACAGCGGCGCGCGCTCGGCGAGCAGGTACGGCAGCATGACGAGACCCTCGCAGCCCGGCGGCGCCGACGCCGCGAGCGCGAGGATCTCGTCGTCCGAGCGGGGTGGCTCCGGTCCGAGGGCGTCGGCAGCCCAGCGCACGACGATGCCGCCGTTGCTCACCGCTCCGCCGAGGACCCAGCTGTCGTCTGTCAGCGCGTAGCAAAACAGCCTCCCGGCGGCGTCGACGCGCGGCGCGCGCACGACGCTGCGGACGGCCCCGCTCGTGCCGAGGGAGAGCGCCGCAATGCCCGGTGCGATGGCACCCGTGCCGAGGTTCGCGAGCGGTCCGTCTCCCGCGCCGGCGACGACGGGAGTGCCCGCCTCGAGGCCGACCTGTGCGGCGACGCCGGACGCGAGGTGGAGCACGGTCGTCGTCGGGACGATCCGGGCGAGCGCGCCCGGCGCGACGCCGGCGACGCGCGTCGCGTCGGGGCTCCAGGTCCGCGTGGCCATGTCGAGCAGCCCCGAGCCCGACGCCGAGGAGAGCTCGGTGACGAGCTCGCCGGTGAGCCAGTAGAGCACGCACTCCTTCAGCCCCACCCACCAGCGCGCCCGCGCGCAGGTGCCCGGGTCGTTGCGGGCGAACCAGGCCAGCTTGACGAGCGGCGTCATGGGGTGGACGGGCGCACCGGTGTCGCGGTGCAGGGCGAGCGCGTCGCCCGAGTGGCGCAGCTCGCTCGCCTCGCGCCCGGCGCGTGCGTCGGCCCAGGTGACGAGCGGCGTGATCGGGTCGCACGCGGCGTCGAGCGCGACGAGGCCGTGCATTGCCGTGCTGACCGACACCGCGACGACCGGTGCGCCGCCGACTTGCGCGACGCAGCAGGTAAGCGCCTCGGCGCTCGCGTGCAGGATCGCGGCGACGTCTTGGACCTGCCAGCCCGGCACCGGCTCGTCGAGCGCGTACTCCCGCAGGGCGAGGCGCTGCCATGCCGACCCGACGCCGAACGCGACGGCCTTGACGCCCGTCGTGCCGACGTCGAGGCCGACGACGACCTCGCGCGGCGGGGCGTGCTCGTCGGCGGTCACACCCAATGTTCGCACGTTCACCGGTGCCGGGGCATCGGCCGGCGGACGCAGCGCTCGGCACGAGGCCGCGCTCTGGCGGCGTCGCTCCCGACGGGGGCCGGCAATACACGGGAAATATGTCGTCCAACGGGTTGCAGCGTCTCGTGCCGCACTAGTCTCTGGCGTCGGGGCGTGGGGCCGAGCGGGGAGACTCCGGTGACGAGACGATGAACAACAACGCGAACACCAAGGCGGCGACGCTGCGCGACGTCGCGGCGCATGCCGGCGTGTCGCTCGCCACGGCCTCGTGCGCGCTCGGCCACGGTCGCCGCGGGGTGAGCGACGAGATGCGCGCGAAGGTCCAGCGGGCCGCCGACGAGCTCGGCTACCAGCTCCGGCCGCGCGGTCGCCAGCGGGTGCGGTCGCTCACGGTCGGCGCGGTCGTGCCCGACATCCGGAACTCGTTTTTCGTGAGCGTCCTCGGCGCCATGGACGAGTCGCTGCGTGCGGACGGCCACCGGCTGATCGTGGCGCCGTCCGGGGAGGACCCCGAGGTCGAGAACGACGTCGTCGAGCGGTTGTCGTCCCGCATCGACGCCCTCGCTCTCGCGCCGACGGCGGCGGTCGGCCCGGCGACCGCTGCGCTCGCCCGGCGCGGCGTGCCGGTCGTCCTCGTCGACCGCGACGGGGCTGCGCCGCACCTGCCGTCGGTCGCGATGGACAACTTCGACAGCGGCAGGCGGGCGACGATGGTCCTCGTCGAGGCCGGGTACGAGCGCATCGCCCTCGTCAACGGACCGCAACGGGTGAGCACGGCCCGCGACCGGACCGAGGGGTACCTCGCCGCGCTCGCGGACGCGGGGCGGGTGCCGCACCCCGAGCGGATCTGGACGGGCGAGTTCACCTTGCAGGACGGCCGGACGGCCGTGCACCGTCTCCTCCAGGCTCGCCGCCGCCCGGACGCCATCTTCTCGACGAGCGCGATCTTGACCTCCGGGGTGCTGTTCGGGTTGCGGGAGCACGGACTGCGCTGGCCGGACGACGTCGCGGTCATCGGCTACGGCGACGCGGTCTTCGCGTCGCTCGTCGAGCCGGCTGTCACCGTCGTCGAGCAGCCGACGGTCGCGATGGGCGAGGCGGCCGTGCGGATCCTGCTCTCGGGCGGGCGCGAGCAGCAGTCGCCGACCCACGTCGTGCTCTCGTCGAACCTCGTCCTGCGGGACTCGCACTGGCGCACGCCGCGGGTGGCGACGCGCCAGCGTGGCGCAGCGGGTGCAGCGACCGGCGCCCCGGCGCCGGGCGTGGCCGCAAGCGACGTCCCGCCGGCACCGCAGGTCGGCGTGACGGCCGCAGCCGAGACGCTTGCGCCAGGCCCGCTTGCCGAGCGCGCGCCGGCGGCGCGAGCGGCCCGCGAGCGTGCGTCCCAACTGCGACAGGCACCGGCACGCACGAGCCCACCGCGCACGGCCGTGGTGGCGGCGAGAGGAGAGCAGGCATGGTAGGTATCGGAATCCTCGGCTGCGGGACGATCGGTCCGCTCCACGCGGAGGCCATCGCGTCCATCCCCGGCGCGCGCCTCGTCGCCGTCGCCGACGAGCGACCCGAGCGTGCCGAGGAGCTCGCCCGCAAGGCGGGCGGCGACGTCGTCGCGCGCCGCGATCTCGCGGGGCTGCTCGCCGTGCCCGGGGTCGACCTCGTCTGCGTCTGCACGCCGAGCGGCACCCATGGCGAGCTCGGCTGCGCGATCGCGCGCGCGGGCCGCCACGTCGTGCTCGAGAAGCCGATCGACACGGACCCCGGCGCAGCGGACCGGGTCGTCGCCGAGGCGGCACGTGCCGGCGTCGTGCTGTCGGTCATCGCGCAGCACCGCTTCGACGACGGCCTCGCCCGCCTGCACCGTGCGCTCGCGACAGGTGAGCTCGGCGAGATCGTCCTCGGCGAGGGCCGCGCCTGGTGGTACCGGACCCAGGCGTACTACGACGCGGACGCCTGGCGCGGCACGTGGGCGCTCGACGGCGGCGCCTTGACGAACCAGGGTGTCCACCTCGTCGACCTGCTCTGCTGGCTGCTCGGTCCCGTCGAGTCGGTGTTCGCCCGCTCGCGCACCGCGGCGCACGTGATGGAGGCCGAGGACCTGCTCGTCGCGAGCCTGCGCTTTGCGTCGGGTGCTCTCGGCGCCCTCACCGTCACGACGGCGAGCTTTCCCGGAGCCCCGGAGACGATCGCGGTGGCCGGTCCCGAGGCGAGCGTGCTCGTCGAGTCGGGTCGGGTCGTGTCCTGGCGGCGGGCGGGAGACGAGACCGGTGCGGGCGGTCCGGACCCGGCCGCCCCGGCTGTCGCCTCGGCTGCCCGGGGCTCGCGCGGCCTTGCCGTCGACGCGCACCGGGCGCAGCTGCGCGACGTCGTCGACGCGGTGCGCGAGGGCAGGCGACCCGCCGTGACGGGCGAGGACGGGCGTGCGGCGCTCGGGGTGATCGCCGCGGCCTACGCGTCGGCGCGCAGCGGGGGAGACGTCGCAGTTGACTGAGCCAACCTCCAAAGTGACGGCGCGCCCGCCGCTCGACCGTGCCCACAGCGCCCTGCTGCCGCCGGCGATCCGCCCGGCGGTCGATCCTGCGAGCTTGACCGTGGGCATCGTCCATCTCGGTGCCGGCGCGTTCCACCGCGCCCACCAGGTCGTCTACAGCGAGACGGCGAGCGCCCTCGCCGGGCAGACGCGGTGGGGGATCTGCGCGGTGAGCGAGCGGAGCCCCGCGGCCACGGACCTGCTGCGTGCGCAGGAGGGCCTGTACTCGCTGCGGCTCGCGACGGCCGAGCGCTCGACGATCCAGGTGCTCGGCTCGATCCGCGCGGCACTGCACGCGCAGGGCCAGCCCGACGCCGTGGTCGGCCAGATCGCGGACCCCGCGGTGTCCGTCGTCACCGTGACGGTGACGGAGAAGGGCTACCGGCACGACCCGGCCACCCGGAGGCTCGCCGCAGGCGACCCCGACGTCGTCGCGGACCGCGCGGGCCGGCCTCCGCGCACCGTGGTCGGCCAGGTGGCGCGCGGGCTCGAGGCGCGACGCCGGCGGGACGCGGGGCCGCTGGCCGTGTGCTCGCTCGACAACCTCACGGGCAACGGCACGTTGCTGCGTGACCTCGTCGGCGAGCTCGTCGGCGGGGGCGGCTTCGACGAGGGTCTCGCGGGCTGGATCGCCGAGAGCGTGACCTTTCCCTGCTCGATGGTGGACAGGATCGTCCCGGCGACCACGGCAGACGACCTCGAGGTGGCAGCCGGGCTGCTCGGGCTCGAGGACAAGGCGGCGGTCGTCGCCGAGCCGTTCACCCAGTGGGTGCTCGAGGACGACTTCCGCTCCCCGCGGCCTCCCTGGGAGCGCGCGGGGGCCGAGCTCGTCACCGCCGTCGCGCCCTACGAGACGCTGAAGCTCCGGGTCCTCAACGGCTCGCACTCGGCGCTGGCCTATCTCGGCGCCCTCGGGGGGATGACGACGATCGCGGAGGCCGCGACGCACCCCGGTCTCGAGGCCTTCGTGCGACGCCTCGTCGACGAGGAGGTCACGCCGACGCTCGAGCTGCCCGCGGCGGTGGAGCTCGGGAGCTACCGCGACGCCGTCCTCGAGAGGTTCGCGAACCCCGTCCTGCGCCACCGCTGCACGCAGGTGGCGTCCGACGGCTCGCAGAAGCTCGGTCCGCGCCTACTCGGGACGGTGCGGGACCTGCTCGGTGCCGGCGGCTCGCCGCGGCGCGCGTTGCTCGTCGTGGCGGCGTGGGCTCGGGTCCTCGCACGCGGCCGGGACGACCTCGGTCGCCCCCTCGAGGTGCCCGACCCGCTCGCCGACCGTGTCCGTCGCTGCCTCGGCGACATCGACGCGCCCGGGTCCGGCCGGGGCGCGGCGGAGCGACTTCTCGGGCTCGGCGAGGTCTTCCCCGCGGACCTCGCGGGCGACGACCGCGTCCGGAGCCTGCTCGCCGACGCGTTCAGCGCCCTCGAGGGCGCGTCGGCGCTCGAGGTCGGCGCGGCCTTCGCCCGCTAGGGCCCGCGCCGATCCGGGCTCAGTCCTGGGCTCAGTTCCGGGCGAGGAGGTCGCTGCAGAGCTCGACGACGTCGGCGAGCGTCCCGGCGGCGCCGTCGTCGTCGAGCAGCGCGAGCACGACGGGCCGTCCGGCGTCGCGCAGCGCGAGGACGGTGCCGAGGGACTGGGCCTGGAAGAACCGGTCGTCGTAGTCACCGGCGGGGACAGCCGGCAGGTCCCGGACCGCGACCCGCAGCGAGAGCATCTCGGGCGGACCGTCGACCTGGCTCTGCTCGGTCGAGTGGTAGTCACGCGGCCCGGAGCGGATCTTGCACGGCACGCCGAGCACGCCGTTGGCGAGGCGGCGAAGTGCGTCGTGGAGGCGGTCCCATCCCGGCCCGGCCGGGTCGCCGTTGACCGTGAGGTCGAGGTAGGCGAGACAGGAGCGGTCACGCAGGGTGCGCACGACCGCGGCGAGCTGGCGCGCCGGCACCGCTGCGCTCTCGCGCGCGGCAGGACGCGCCGCGTCCGCCGTCTCGAGCTCGGCGCGCAGCCCCGGATCGAGCGCGCCGAGCCAGATCGACCCGACGGGCGCTGCGCCCTCGTCGCCCGAGGGGACGAGGGGCACGAGGTCGGTCGTCGGGAACGGCAGCGGTCCCGGCGCGTCGCGCAGCTCACGGGCGTAGCGCTTGTAGGACTCGACCCCGGGCTGGCCTGCGAAGACGAGGTCGGTCAGGTAGCCGACGACCGCGACGACGAGGCTCCAGCCCGCGAAGAGCCGTCCGGCGCCGGCGAGGCGGGCGGCAGGGTCCGAGGTGTCGACGGCGAGCTCGAGCCTTGCGCTCGGGATCTCGAGCGCGGCCTCCGGCTCCACTCGCCTGCCACCTGGACTCGCGTCAGCTGTGCGGGCGTCAGCTGGACTGGTGTCAGCGGTGCTGGGGGCTCGCACGCGCATCTCGAGCCGGACGAGGCGCGCGGTGTCCGCGTGCGCCGCGAGGTGCTGGTCGGCGAAGACGAGGAGCCCTCTGCCGGACTTGCACAGGCTTTCCTCGACGACCTGCTCGATCCAGGGAACGACGGCGCGAAGCGTCGCGTCGGTGTCGACCAGCACCATGTCGCGCCCCTGCGCGAGCTGGGCGCCGAGCCACGCCCCGAGCGCGACGAACGGGTCCGCGCGCGCGACGGCGTCGCGCGCGTCCCGGGGCAGCCCGGGGTGGATCCCCGTCGCGTCGACGATCCGTCGGACCAGCCCGACGAGGGCGGGCGAGCCGGCGAGCGTCAGGGCCGCGGGGAGCAGGAAGACCCGCGTCGCGGGAGCGCTCATCCGGCCGGCGATGTGGTTGGCCCCGTCGAGCTGGAGCGGGACCGACGTGATCCCGTGCTCGGTCGCGTACGCGTCGAGGTAGGAGCCGGGGAGGGTCATGACGAGCTGGCGCTGTCGGTGGTCGGCGACCCCTGCGCGTTGCGCGACGGTGTCGAACCAGCGCAGGTGGGCGATCGGCTCCTCCGAGGTCATGCCCATGGAGACCGCGACGATCCCGGTCCGCCGCAGCGCGTCGGGGCCGAGCCGGCGCGCCAGCCGCTCGAGCGCGCGCGGGTCCGTCGTGTCGAGCGGGACGATCTCGAGGTCGTCGGCGCCGATCCAGCCGAGGGCGTCGAGGCACGCGACAGCCTGGACCGAGCCACCCATGCCGGACCAGACGAGGGTCTCGACGCCGCCATCGCGGAGCGAGCCGGCGAGGGCGGCGACGTCCTCGATGCACGACGGGCGCTCGAGAGCGAGGCCGAGCTGGTCGACCCAGTCGAGCTTGACGTCGCCGGCTTCGGTCGCGAGGCGTGCCATCGTGGCGCGCCGGTCGAGGAGCTGGCCGATCGCGTCGTCGGCGACGAGGCGGTCGACGTGCGGGGCCGGGTCGGCGCCGGCGCGCCGGACGGTGAACGACCCGTCGAGGTCGCGCACCTAGCTCGCCTCGAGGGGGAGCCGGACGGTCGCGTTGCGCCGGGCGGACTCGTAGACCGCGCAGACGACTTCGAGCGCCTTGCGCGCCTCGGATCCGGTGACAAGGGGCGGGCGGCCCTGC
>DAHWHN010000095.1 GCA_027335685.1 Acidimicrobiaceae bacterium | reverse complement strand
GGCGGATGCCGATGAGCTCCATCGCGGCGACTGCGACCACCGAGACCGTGACGAAGCCCCAGAGCGGGCTGACGCCGACGAGGAAGGCCCCGGAGCCGCCTGTCGTGCCCATGTCGGAGAGCGCGTGGCCGGCGAAGGACTGCCCGCGCATCACCGTGAACACGCCGACGACGGCGGAGACCGCCGCCACGACCCCACCGGCGACCACCGCGGAGGCGACCGGCGCGCTCTCGAAGAAGCCCGGGGCGAACACGAGGGAGACGAAGCCGGACACGGGTCAGGCACCCGGTCCCGTCGCCGCGTCGGCTTGCTCCGCTCGCAGGGCTTCGGCCGACCCGAGCGTGGGTCCCGCGACGACGATGATCCTGCCGTGGACGTGCAGGACGTCCACGTGGTGGCCGTAGAGGCCGCTCAGGACCTCCGGTCGGACGACCTCGGCCGTGGTCCCGCTCGCCGCGCGCCCCCCGGCGAGGTAGACGACCCGGTCCATGACCGGCAGGAGAGGGTTCATCTCGTGGGCCGAGATGAGCACGGCGATGCGCTGCTCGTGCGCGACGCGTGCGAGCAGCTCGACGACCTCCTGCTCGCTGCGCAGGTCGAGGTTCGCGAGAGGCTCGTCGAGGAGCAGGAGCCGCGGACGGCTGACGAGCGCGTAGGCGATCATGACCCGTTGCTGCTCGCCGCCGGAGAGGGTGCCGACCCGGGCGTCCGCGAAGCGTCCGGCGTCGACCCCGTCGAGCGCCTCGTCGACCGCGCGGCGCCGTGCAGTCGAGGGGAGGGCGAAGCCGAAGCGGTGGCCGTCGAGGCCGAGGGCGACGAGGTCTCGCGCCCGCAGCGGCAGGTCGGGGTCGAGCTCGATCTTCTGGGGCACGTAGCCGACGAGCGGGTTCCCCCGCGGCCTGTGGTCGCCGCTGACCACCGCGCGGCCGCCGTCGGGCCGGGCCAGGCCGAGGATCACCCGGAAAAGCGTCGTCTTGCCGGCGCCGTTCGAGCCGATGAGGCCGGTCAGCTCGCCCTCGTGGACCGTGAAGGTGACGCCGCGCAGCACGTCCCGCCCGCCGAGGCGGACGTCGAGGTCCTCGACGACGAGCACCTCCGGGGGCGAGCCGGCCGGCACGCCGGTGCCGGCGCGGTTGCCGGTGCCGCTGCCGGGGAGAGCGCTCACAGCCGTGCCGTCGAGGTCTTGTGCGCGAGCGCCCTCTCGAGCGCCGTGGTCTCGGCGAGCATCCAGCTCTGGTAGTCGTAGCCAGGCGTCGGCATCCTCTCGTAGACGCCGACGACGGGCACGCCGCTGCGGCGGGCGAGCGCGAGGAACGACGCGGTGACCGAGTCGGTGACCTGCTCGTTGTAGACGAACACCTTCACCTCGTGGCGGGAGAGCAGCTGGTCCTCGACGGTCACTGCCTGCGGGGCGGGATCGACGCCGTTCATGATGTCGGCCTGGAGGGCCCACGGCGTGCTGATCGTGATCCCGGCCGCGTCGAGCAGGTAGTCGCCGACCGGTTCGGTCGTCGCCGCCTTCGCTCCGCGGTCCTGCGAGCGGAGCCGGTCGATCGCGCGGTACCAGGGCTCGAGCGAGGCGTCGAACGCGCGCAGGTTCGCGTCGAAGGCCTGCCGGTGCGCCGGCTCGATCGACGCGAGGTCGCGGGCGATGGCAGCGGCCACCTTCGGCATCGTCGAAGGCTGGTACCACAGGTGGGGGTTCCTCGTCGAGTTCGGCAGCCCGAGGAGCGTCTGGACGTCGACGACGAACCGCTTGCTGCTCGGCGACGCCTGCTCGATCTTGTTCATGTAGGTGTCGTAGCCGAGGCCGTTCTGGACGACGAGCCGAGCCGACTGGACGAGCTGCGCGACGTGCGGGCTCGCCTCGAAGTCGTGCGGGTCGGTGTTCGGGTTGCTCTCGATGGCGGTCGCGGCGACGTACCTGCCACCGATCTGTGCGATCACGTTCGCGTACTGGTTCTCCGCGCCGACGGCGACGATCCGACCCGGCGAGCTTTTCGCGCGGCGCTTCGCGGCGCCGATCGGTCCGTCGACGCGTCCCGTCACGCTCCGCGACGATGCACGGGTCGCGGCCGGCGCAGGCCGGCGAGCACCCGCCGCTCCCGTCGCGATCCCCGGCGCCGCGAGCCCGAGCACTGCCACGCCGAGCACTGCCACACCGAGCACTGCCACGCCGGGAACTGAGGCGATGGGCACAGAGGCGATGGGCACAGAGGCGATGGGCACAGAGGCGATGGGCACGTTGGACCGGCCTTGCTGGCGCGGCCGTCGGTGGCGCCGGCGGAGGACCTCGATGCAGTTCATGTCAGGAATAGTAATCACTATCAATATTGCGGTCAAGGGGCCACCGCCCGGCTCGTGCGGCGTGGCGGTCAGCCGCGGCGGCGCAGGACGCGCAGGCTGTTGCGCGACGCAGGAGCCTCCTCGACGAAGCGCCCGCTCGAGAGCGCGTCGGTGTAGCACTCGAACGGTGGGCGACCACCGTCTGCGGGGTCCACGAAGACGTCGTGGATGACGAGCAGGCCCCCGGGGGCGACGTGGCGCGACCAGCCCCGGTAGTCCGCCCACGCGACGTCGTGGCCGTGACCGCCGTCGAGGAACACCAGAGCGCACGGCGTCGACCAGTCGGCCGCGACGGATGCCGAGTCGCCGACGACGGCGACGACGTGGTCTTCGACCCCTGCACGCGCGATCACCGAGCGCCACGACGGGAGCGAGTCCATCATCCCCGTCGCCGGGTCGACGAGGGACGCGTCGTGGTGCTCCCAGCCGGGCTGCATCTCCTCCGAACCACGATGGTGGTCGACGCAGTACAGACGCGGCACTCGCTGTCGAGCTCGGGGCCCCGCGTCGCCGGGTGGTTGGTCCGCGACGAGGCCGGCTGCGAGATAGAGCGTCGAGCGGCCGAGGTAGGACCCGACTTCGACGAGGGGGCCGCACCCGAGGTGCGCGGCGCGGCGCGCCGCGAGGTGGAGGGCGACGCCCTCGTCGTCGGGCATGAAGCCCGGCGTGGTCCGTGCCGCACCGAGCAGCCGGGCCACGGCGCCGTCCGTTGCGCGTGCGTCGTCACGCACCTGCTGCTCCGAGGGCGCTCCAGATGGCGAGGGCCGCGAGCATCGCCGCCGAGATGCGACGGACGAGGACGAGGGGCACGACGCGGGCGAGCGTGCGGCCGGCGAGCGCACCGGCCGCGCTCAGGAGCACGAAGGCGACCGACGCGCCGGCGAAGACGCTGAGGGCATGGCCGTCTCGCGCGGCAAGGTCCGCGACGAGCACCTGGGTCAGGTCGCCGACCTCGGCGAGCGCGACGACGGCGAAGGTCGTCGCAGCGATCCGCGCCGCCGAGCCGGTCGCCTCCGGCGGCGCGCCGGCGTCTCGCGGACCGTCTCCGTCACGCGAGCTCGGGTGGCGCGCCATGGCGAGCGCGCCGACGAGGAACAGCGCGGCCGCCACGGCGGCGACGACCCGGTGGGGGAGCAGGCCGGCGACACGGCCGAGCTCGGCCGAGACGCCCGCCTGGAGCACGAGAGCGCTGGCTGCGCCGCACCACACGGGGAGGAACCGGTGACGCGAGCTGAGCACGACCGTCGAGACGAACGTCTTGTCGGGCAGCTCGGCCGGGATGACGACGGCGAAGGTCGCCGCCGCGATCCCGACGTCCACCTCCTGGAGGTCCTAGGCGCCGGGGGCGAGCTCGGCCAGCTCGCCGGGTAGCCGCCGGGCCATGGCGACGTGCACGTCGAGCCGCTCGAGGCTCTGTGCGACGAGGCGGCGGCGCGCGCCCTGCACGTTGCGGTCGAGGAAGCCCCGCACGTCCGCCGCGTAGAGCGCCGCGCCGGAGCCGTCGACCTGTGCGAGGCCGGTCACCCCTTCGAGCATCCGGTGGATCGAGTTCTCCGGGAAGCGCGTCCGCGCCTGGTCGAAGTGCTCTTTGACAAAGCGCCAGGTGAGCGGACCGATCGACCGGTTCGCAAGCATCGAGCCGAGCAGGTACGGACCGTTCTGGCTGCGGATCTCCGTGAGCGTGAGCTCGAGAACCTCGGCGGCGAGCGTCTCGTCGCCGAGGTGCCCGAGCGCGTAGAGGTGGCGCACCTCGTCGATCGGGTCGTGCGGGTGCCGATAGCGGTCGAGGATCGCGTCGATCTCCGACCGGCCGGCACCGTGCGCGACGACGGCGAGCACGGCGCCGGAGATGTCGGGCTCGATGGCAGCCTCGCCGGCGACCTCTGCCTGGAACAGCGCCCGGCACCGCGACGAGACGTCCGGATCCCGACCGACGGTCCCGAGGGTCGAGACGAGCGCCGCGCGCAGAAGTGGCGTCTGCTCGTCCTCGCCGTCGACGACCTCCCACCCGACTCGGGCGAGCTGGGGGGAGAGCAGGTCGCGGACGTAGCTGGCGACCGCGGCTCGGGCGCCGTCAGGTGCGACCTGGTCGATCAGGCCGAGCGCACCGACGACGGCGGACCACACGTGGGGGTCCTGCTCGGTGCCGAGCCGGGCGAGGACGTCGGCGAACTCCCCGAGCCGGGTTGAGCCTGCGAGGCACGTCGCCCAGGTGTCCGAGACGAGGACGTAGCGCTCGAGCGGGCTCATCGACTCGAAGCTCGCAAGCAGGGCGGTGCGCAGGGGCGTGTCGTAGTGGACGCGGAAGAAGCCGGATCCACCGGCGTTCACGACGAGAGGCCCGCTGTCGGACGGGATCCGGAGCGGCTCGGTCCGCAAAAGGACGCGTCGGACGTCGCCCTCCCCGACCGGCGCCGCGAGGACGGGCACGATCCAGCCGGAGCCGATCGCGCTCTCGCCCGACGGTGGTGTCGGTAGGTAGGCAAAGGGCGACTGCCCGATCTCGACCAGCTCTGTGCCGTCCTCGCCGAGGACCGTCGAGGCGGAGACGATCGGGTAGCCGCCCTGGAAGATCCACGACTCCATGAGGTCCCGGATCGGGACGTCGCCCGCCTCCGCCTCGATCGCGTCCCAGAGGTCGTGTGTCTCGGTGTTGCCGTAGGCGTGGGCGGCGAGGTAGCGGCGGACACCGGCACGGAAGCGCTCCCTGCCGAGGTACCGCTCGGCCATCCATAGGACGCTGGCACCCTTTTCGTACGTCAGGACGTCGAACATCGCCGCGGCGTCGTCCGGCTGGCGCACCGGGTACTCGACCGAGCGCGTGCTGTGGAGGCCGTCGACGCCGAGCGCTACCGACCGGCTGCGGGCGAAGCTCGAGAAAACGTGCCACTCCGGTCGGAAGTCGTCCTGGCAGCACAGCGCCATAAAGGTCGCGAACGCCTCGTTGAGCCAGATCCCGTTCCACCAGCGCATGGTCACGAGGTCCCCGAACCACATGTGCGCGAGCTCGTGCGCGACAACCTCGGCGATCCGCTCGATCTCCACCCGGGCACTGCGCGCCGGGTCCGCGAGCAGGATCGCCTCGCGGAAGGTCACGCAGCCGAGGTTCTCCATCGCGCCCGAGGCGAAGTCCGGGACGGCGACGAGGTCGATCTTGGTCCCCGGATACCGCTGGCCGAAGTACTCGGTGTAGAAGCGGAGCGCATGCGTCGCCGTCTCGATCGCCGTGCCCGTGAGCGCGGACTTGCCCGGTGCGTGGACGACGCGCAGCGCGACGCCGTCGACGTCGACCGCAGCCGTCGCTTCGAGCGGTCCGACGACGACGGCGACGAGGTAGGTCGACATCGCGATGGTGTCGCCGAAACGCACGCGCCGCCGTCCGCCGGCGATGTCGGTTGCCTCGATCTCCGGGCCGTTGGACACGGCGAGCATCCCGACCGGGACGTCGACGGTGATCGAGAAGACAGCCTTGCGGTCGGGCTCGTCGAAGCAGGGGAAGGCACGCCGCGCGTCGGTCTCCTCGAACTGCGTCGTCGCGACGACGCGCTCGCGCCCGGTCTCGTCGGTGAACACGCTGCGGTAGAAGCCGCGCAACTTGTCGTTGAGCTTGCCTGAAAAGACGGCCGACAGCGTGTAGCGGCCCGGCGGGACGTCCTCGGATGGCGCGAGGAACGTGACGCGCTCGGCCTCGGTGTCGAGCTCGATGCCGAGGCTGAAGGCGCCGACGTCGTCGACGTCGTCGCCGGTGCT